>NZ_JBQFOV010000004.1:0-370754 GCF_056533885.1 Ruegeria sp. F12
TCAGCGTCATGACCAAACGCGCAGTACAAACCTGCGCGTAACCGCCTAGACAAACGAACCCAAAAGCCCCGCAACAAAAGCGGGGCTTTTTATGTTTTAATAGATTGAATTGTACCGTCGTCTTGCACACAGATTGCGGTCGGATTGTCCGGCGATCGGGTTAAAGTGCGCGAGATTTCCGCAGCGTTCGCATGGCAAAAAGCCGTGGAAAGCGCGTCTGCCCAAGTGGCCGTGTTGGCGGTGACGCTGACGGTTGACCACAAGGCTGGATCTTGCCCTTCGGGGTTCAGGATGTGGGATTGAGTTCCTTCCAGGTACATCGCGCCAGGGCTGGAAGTTGCGACGGCACGATTTTTGAGCGCGACCGTTTCTACAAGGCCATGTAGGGGATCAGCAATGCCCATAGTCCAGGGGCGGCCCCCTGCGTAGAATTCACCTATGTTGACCAAAACGCTGGACCATCCGGCCTGTTTCAGCGCATGTGCCACAAGATCGGTCGCATATCCTTGCGCGATGCCATTCAGCGTCAATGCCTGACCATTGTCCAGCCTGATCCGTTCGGCTGTGATGCTAACGCGTTCCCAACCGATCAGGGAGCGCGCATCATTCACATCCCCGCCCTGCCGCAAAGCGGCCCAGAGCGGTTGTACCGTTGGGTCAAACAGGCCTTTGGTCACTCGATGTGCTTGCCCGCATATGCGCAACAGGTCCAGCATTTCGCGCGGAGGGTTCCTCAGCAAACCGGTCTTGTTGAGTTCAGATAGGACCGAGTTTGGATCATAGAGGCTGAACATCTCCTCGCATCGTTTGAGCAGCCTCTCAACGCGGGAAATGGCGATTTGGGCATCTTCGGGGGTGGCATCCAGGGTCAGGCTGACCTCGGCCCCCATGGCGTATCCCTGCCAGTGGATGGACCTCGCCGCGGCAGGCGTGGCCAGTGCGGCGGCGGATATAGTAAGGAAACGGCGGCGGGCGATCATTCGGCGGCGACCTTTCTGGCCTGACGTCGGGCCGCGACGATCAGTGGTACGCAGCGCTGTTTGTCATCGTGGATGGCGACGCAGTCGAGGCATTGGAAGCACTCGTCATATTGAATCTGGCCTGTTTTCTTGATCGCGCCGTATTTGCACTTCACACGGCAAAGCTGACAGGGAGAGCCGCACTCGGCGCGTCGATCGATCCAGTCGCGTCCGCGCAGAAGCCCACCGATCGCCAGAAATGCGCCCAGGGGGCAGACATAGCGACAGAAGCCTTTGAACAGGACCATGCCCAGCAGCAGCCAGAAGACGGCATAGGCCACATAGTACCATTCACGGATGAAGAACGTGGTGATTGCGGTTTTGAAGGGCTCGACCTCGGCGGCTTTGTCGACTTGATCAGGGGCAACGAAGACGGTGACGATCAGACCGCCCAGCACAATGTATTTCAACCACTTCAACCTTTGGTCCCAGGCGCGGGAGGGTTCGATTTGCGGGACGCGCAGGGCTTTTCCGATATGATGTGCCAACTCTTGCAATGCTCCAAAGGGGCAGAGCCAGCCACAGAACAGTCCCCTGCCCCACGCGACGAGGCCTGCAATCGACACGGCCCAGATCAGCAGCGAAAACGGGTCGTATAGAAGGAAAGCATAGCTGCCCCCGTCGAGGGCTGTTCTAAGCGTGCCCAGTACGGTGACAATGGAAAGCTGTCCCTGTCCCCACCATCCGACAAAGCCAACCACCACCGCCAGAATGGTCAGGCGCAGTGGTGTGAACATAGGTTGCGCGGCCAGTGCATTCATGCGCAGGCTCAAGATGCCAACAAGCACGGTCAGCAGGACACCAAGCACAATCATATCGTTTTGACGATTGCGCAGCGCTTCGAGCCAAGGTGGCGCGGGCTTGATTTGCACGGGGCGCTGAAAGAACCGCGCAGGGGTGACATGGGGGACGTCCATGGTGACCGAGCCGATCTCGGGTTGAAACATCCCGTGTTCGCGCACAGCCAGTACCTTAAGCACCCATTCCCGCGATGGATCGAAGCCCAGTCGCCGGTCGGTGCGCAGGATCATAGCGGTGCCGTCCGGCATTCCGTCGGCAAGCTCGACCAGCAGGTCTGCATCGCGCAGCGCGACAGGCAGTCCATCCTGTTCGGCCGAGATCCAATCGGGCGCGGTGTTGCGCACAAACTCGTCGCTGACCAAGCCGTGACGGGCGGTTTCGATCAGCAGGATCGGCTCATCATTGTCCGAGATTTCCATGAAGCGTTGAAGCTCATCAAAACTGTCTTCAGACAGGGCCGCGCGGGCGATGGATTTCGGTCCGAGGTCCACAATCCAGAGGTCCAGGAACGGCTCGGCCGGGTAGTCCTGCGCTTCGGGGTCGTCATCCTCCCACAATGTTCCAGCAAACAGCGCGTCGACCTCGGCATTACTGAGGGTCTTGTGGGTGGCGATACCTTGATCAACCAGAGCGTCCCATGTCAGCGCCTCGTCATAGTCGGGGTCGGGATAGGCCGGGGGCGCGGTGGCCAGTCCCTGCATCTTTTCGCGGGCAACCGCCAAGGCGGCCCCCATGACAGATTCGTGGGCAATTCGGACGCTGGCCGTGGCCTTGGTAACGCCGTCGAGGTAAACAAGCTGTGAGCCGCTGGCGGCATCCCCATATGGCGTGCCGACGACGATCGAGTCTGAAATAGACAGCCCTCCATACTGTTCGAAATATTTGTGGAACGGTGCCTGGCCCAGACCTGACACAAAGATCGGCTCATTATGTTCGATCAGTTGGACGTCCAGAAAACGACCTTCGAGATCGAGCACGACCAGCATGTTGATAGGCGCGCCGGAGAAACCGGGCAGCGGGGCTAACGGTTCTGTTTCAAAGACATAACCCGCCTCGATCCCGCCAGAGTTGAGCAAGGAATAGACGCCGTCGTCGTTCAGGGCCTCGCCCAGCGAAAAGGGCGCGCGAACGAACGACGCCAGTTTCTCACGTGGCAACGGCTCGGCCATGGCCGTCAGACCGCTTAGGATCAGCAAAAGCAGGGCAACGATCACGCGCATATACGCAACATTATATTTACGCCCCAAGCCGCGACATTCGACAAAAGTCCTAAGCCTTATCTACGACCCCAAGACGGTTGACGTGGTGGGGCGCGGCTCGGACACTGTGACCGGAGTGTACGACCAAAGCAGCATTTTCCGAAAATGATGTGGGTTGTAGGTTTTTTGAAATTGCCAGTCACTCATGGGAGGTAGCGATGACTTGGAGCACACCGAAACTGAAAGAAGTGAACTGCGGTATGGAGATCAACATGTATTCTCCGTCCGAGGATGAAGGCCGCGAGCACGAGCGCGACCTGTTCTGATTACGTGATCTCTAGCGGAGGCCCGAGGTGCATTTTCTGGTTCTTGGGGCTTCTGCAGGCGGTGGTTTACCGCAATGGAATTGTGGTTGCCGGAATTGCGAGGATGCCCGCAAGGGCCTTATCCCGCCTTCCGGCCAATCGTCATTGGCAGTCTCGCCTGACGGCGTTCGGTGGAGCATTCTGAACGCATCACCTGACATCCGGCAGCAGATGCTGGACAATCCGAAAATGCATCCCCGTGCGCTGCGCGACACGCCTGTGGCGTCAGTGTTGCTGACCAATGGGGATATCGACCATATCGCCGGGTTGTTGAGCCTGCGTGAACAGACGCCGTTTTCGCTGTTTGCAACGGGGGATATTCTGGATGTTCTGGCCCAGAACAGGATCTTCGATGCTGTGAACCGTGAAAAGGTCGAACGGACACGGATATCTCTGGATCAGGACTTTGCTTTGCAGAATGGGTTACAGGCGCGCTTGTTTGCGGTTCCGGGCAAAGTGCCTTTGTTCATGGAAGGTGACAGTGTTCAAACCGATCTCATTGGGGAGCAAACTGTTGGAGTGCGCCTGACGACAGGGGACAAGGTTGCCTATTACATTCCGGGATGCGCGCAAATCACCCCGGCTCTGCTGGATCAACTTGTGGATGCGGATCAGTTGTTCTTTGACGGAACACTTTGGGATGATGATGAGATGATCCGCACGGGCACCGGTGTAAAGACGGGTCAGCGTATGGGCCATATCTCGGTCAGTGGGCTTGATGGTTCTATCGAGGGGCTGAAGGGCATCGCGGCGGCCAAGACCTATATCCATATCAACAACACCAATCCTATTTTACAACCGGACGGGCCGGAGCGTGCCTTTGTCGAGGCCGCAGGCTGGACCGTTGCCTATGACGGGCAGGAGATCACGATATGAGCCGAGAGAGCCTTGAAGCCCGTCTGCGTCAGATCGGGGCCGAGCGCTATCATGACAAGCACCCGTTTCATCACCGCCTGCACAGCGGTGAGTGCACCCCGGATCAGGTGCGAGCCTGGGTGATCAACCGCTGGGCCTATCAGGCCGCGATCCCGATGAAAGACGCGGCCTTCATGTCGCGCTGCACCGATCCGGACATCCGCCGCGAATGGCGCTCGCGCATCGAGGACCATGATGGCGACATTGGCGAAGGCGGTGGCATCCGGCGCTGGTTGAAACTGGCCGAGGCGGTTGGGCTTGATCCGGACTATGTCGCCTCGGGGCGTGGGATTTTGCCTGCCACGCAATTCGCAGTGGATGCTTATGTGCATTATGTGCGTGAGAAGCCGCTGTTGCAGGCAGTCGCGTCCTCGCTGACCGAGCTTTTTGCGCCGAAGATTCATGAACAGCGGATCGAAGGACTGCTCGAGCATTACGATTTTGCCAATGCCGACAGCCTGTCCTATTTCCGCAATCGTTTGACTCAGGCCCCCAAGGACGTGGCTTTTGGTCTGAATTGGGTTCTGGATCATGCCGACACGTCCGAGAAAGAGGACATGGCCTGCGAGGCTCTGATCTTCAAAACCAATGTGTTGTGGGCGCAGTTGGATGCGCTGTGGTCGGCCTATGTTGAACCTGGGATGATCCCTCCGGGTGCGTGGCAACCGGGCGAGGGTTTGCTATGACTCTGGAACTGCGCCAGAGCGACCGTCCATACCTGCCGCGCGGCGTGCGGGTGCAGCGCGATGAGGTGCGCGACCGCACGGTGTTGATGGCGCCCGAGAAGGTGATCGAGCTGGATCAGATCGGGATGGCTATTTTGTCCCGCGTCGATGGGTCTGCCCGGTTTTCCGAGATCGTGCAGGACCTTGCCGCTACCTACAACGCCCCGGCCGAGCAGATTGAAACGGATGTTCAGCGCTTTTTGCAGACCTTGCGCAGCCGCGTCTATCTGATGGTGCGGGAATGAGTGCCCCTGCCCCCATCGCAATGCTGGCCGAGCTGACGCATCGCTGTCCGCTGAGCTGCCCCTATTGCAGCAATCCGGTGGAACTTGAACGCAAAGAGACCGAGCTAGACACTGAGACTTGGAAAGACGTGTTCAAACAGGCCCGCGCGCTGGGTGTTTTGCAGCTGCATCTCTCCGGGGGGGAGCCCGCATCCCGGAGAGATCTGGAAGAACTGACAGAATACGCATCACAAATTGGGCTTTACACCAATCTGATCACCTCGGGCATCGGGCTGACCCCCAAAAGGCTGGACCGGCTGGAAGAGGTCGGGCTGGATCATGTCCAACTGTCGCTGCAAGGGACGAATGCCGCTTTGGCTGATCATATCGGCGGGTATCGCGGCGGGTTTGACCGTAAGATGATCGTTGCGCGCGAGATCCGGGATCGGGGCATTCCCTTGACCCTGAATGCCGTGATGCATCGGCAAAATCTGGATGATCTGGACCGCACGATTGAAATGGCCGTCGAATTGGGAACACGCAGGCTTGAGGTTGCCTGTGTCCAATTCCATGGATGGGCTTTGAAAAATCGTGCCGCACTGTTGCCGACACGTGAGCAGGCTTTAGCCGTGAAGGACACGGTCGCCAAAGCCGCGCAGCGTCTGCAAGGTGTTCTGGCGTTCGATTTTGTTCCGCCAGATTACTACGCGGATTTCCCAAAGGCCTGCATGGGCGGCTGGGGCTCGACCGGGTTGAACGTGACGCCAGATGGCACTGTTCTGCCCTGCCACGCCGCGCAAACCATCAAACATCTGCAGTTTGACAACGTCTGCAGTAAATCGCTGGCAGAAATCTGGCAAAACAGCCCGGCCTTTAACGCCTATCGCGGCACGGATTGGTTGCCGGAACCCTGCCAGAGTTGCGAGCGGAAAGAGATCGACTTTGGCGGCTGCCGCTGTCAGGCCTTGGCCTTGGCCGGGGATGCGGCTGCGACTGATCCGGTGTGTCGCAAGTCGCCCTTGCATGCGCAGGTCTCGGCCATTTTGCAGGAAGCGCCGGAAGCAGGTTCGAATGATCTGATCTACCGAAAGCTTTGATTTCACGTTCGGTTTTTTGCCGGTGAAAATATGTTACTAAAATATTGAAAATTGCAAAAAATGTAACATAATGGAGGGCGTGACGACTGAATCAGTCACCCAGGGTGTGTAAGGAGGACGCAGCCATGTACGCGCAGATGGTACAGTCGACCGGAAAAGGTGTTCAGGACCGCAAGGAGATGAGCCCTGAGGATCAGGCCTTTCAAGACCGCATTGATCGCGGCGAAAAGATCGAGCCCAAGGACTACATGCCCGACGCCTATCGCAAGACGTTGATCCGCCAGATCGGCCAGCACGCCCATTCCGAGATTGTCGGCCAACTGCCCGAAGGCAATTGGATCACCCGCGCCCCGACACTTGAACGCAAAGCCAATCTTCTGGCCAAGGTGCAGGACGAGGCCGGGCATGGGCTGTATCTTTATTGCGCGGCCGAAACGCTGGGGGTCAGCCGGGACGAGCTGGTCGAGATGTTGCACTCCGAGCGGATGAAGTATTCGTCCATCTTCAACTACCCCACCCTCACATGGGCCGATATGGGCGCGGTTGGTTGGCTGGTTGATGGGGCTGCGATCATGAATCAGGTGCCGTTGCAGCGCACCTCTTTTGGTCCTTACGCGCGGGCGATGGTGCGTATCTGCAAGGAAGAAAGCTTTCACCAGCGCCAAGGCTACCACATCATGATCAAGATGGCGAAAGAGGGCACCGCTAATCAAAAGCGCATGGCGCAGGATGCGCTGAACCGGTTCTGGTACCCCGCGCTGATGATGTTTGGGCCGTCCGACAAGGAAAGTGTGCATTCGGCGCAGTCGATGGCGTGGAAAATCAAGATCAACACCAATGATGAGCTACGGCAGAAATTCGTGGACGAAACCGTCCCGCAGGCCGAGTTCCTTGGCCTGACCATCCCCGACGAGAACCTGCGATGGAACGATGAGACCGGACACTATGAATTCAGCGAACCCGACTGGTCCGAATTCTTCGAAGTGATCTCGGGCAATGGCCCGTGCAATGTCGAGCGTCTGAACGCCCGGCGGAAGGCCTGGGACGATGGCGCGTGGGTGCGAGAGGCCATGCTGGCCCATGCCCGCAAATCCCAAAAACGCGCGCAAGCGGCGGAGTAAGCAATGACACATGAAAACGAATGGCCCCTGTGGGAAGTCTTTATTCGCGGCCAGCACGGTATGAGCCACCGGCATGTCGGCTCATTGCACGCAGCCGATGCGGAACACGCGATCCGCAATGCGCGTGATGTCTATACCCGTCGGAACGAGGGCGTCAGTATCTGGGTGGTCGAGGCCGCGAAGATCACCGCCTCCAGCCCCTCGGATAAGGGGCCTCTGTTCGATCCGGCGCGGGACAAGGTCTATCGTCATCCGACGTTTTACGACATCCCGGAAGAAGTTGGGAAAATGTGATGGCTCTGGAAAACCCCCTGTTCGAATTCCTGCTCAGACAAGGGGACAATGCCCTTGTGCTGGGGCATCGCACGTCGGAATGGTGCGGGGTTGCGCCAATTCTGGAAGAAGATATAGCGCTGGCTAATATGGCGCTGGACCTGATCGGTCAGACGCAGATGTGGCTGGGCTATGCGGGCGAGGTCGAAGGGACCGGTCGCTCGGCCGATGATCTGGCCTATCTGCGCGACGTCTACGATTTTCGAAACCTGTTGATGCTTGAGGTCCCGAATGGTGACTTTGGCCGAACTCAGATGCGTCAATTCCTGTTCGATGCGTTTCAGGTGCCTTGGCTGACGCGCTTGCAAGACTCCGGCGATACCCGCATTGCCGAGATCGCGGCGAAATGCGTGAAAGAGGCGCTTTATCATTTGGAACGGTCGTCCCAGACCGTGATCGCTTTGGGTGATGGAACCGAGGACAGCAACGCGCGCATGGTTGAGGCGTTGATGTTCCTGTGGCCCTATAGCGGCGAGATGTTTGTTGATGACGCAACCGATCAGGCGATGGCCGATACGGGCGTTGCCCCCCTGCCCTCGGAGCTGCGCGCGCCGTGGTTGGAGACCGTCGAAGCTGTTGCGGCAGAGGCCTGTCTGACCCTGCCTGACAGCGACTATGCGCAGAAAGGCGGGCGTACAGGGTTCCGCCATACAGAACACCTGGGCCATATGCTGGCGGTGATGCAAACCTTGCAGCGCTCCTATCCGGGGGCCACGTGGTAGGTACGATGGCTGTCACCGAAGCGGAGGTCTGGGATTGGCTTGAAAACGTGCCTGACCCCGAGATTCCGGTGATCTCGGTCGTTGATCTGGGCGTGATCCGGGGGGTGGACGTCAGGAATGACAGTGTGACTGTGACGATCACGCCGACCTATTCCGGGTGTCCCGCCATGGCGGTGATTGCGTTGGACATAGAAGCCGAATTGTCGCGCAACGGCATCGACAATCTGGACATCCAGACCCGTATAGCCCCGGCATGGACAACTGACTGGCTGTCCCCCAAAGGCCGCGCCCGGCTTGAGGAGTTCGGCATCGCCCCGCCGCAACCCGCAGGTGGCCCTGAACGGTGCCCGCATTGCAAATCAAAGCAGGTCGAAAAGATCAGCCAGTTCGGCTCGACCCCTTGCAAGGCCCAGTGGCGCTGCATGGATTGTCTTGAACCCTTTGACTATTTCAAATGTATCTGAGGTCCCGTTATGGCTATGTTTCATCCCCTTAAAGTAACGGACATCCACAAAACCATCCGCGACGCGGTGGTCGTGACCTTGAAACCCGAAAACCCCGAGCATTTTGCGTTTGCGCCGGGCCAGTATCTCACCTTCAAACGGGATTTCGATGGAGATGAGTTGCGCCGGTCCTATTCGATCTGCGCCGCCCCGCATGAAGGTATCTTGCAGGTTGGCATCAAAAGCGTGGATGGCGGTGCCTTTTCCACCTGGGCTAATACCGAGCTGCAAGTGGGCGACGTCATGAACGCCATGCCGCCGATGGGCAATTTCCATGCGGCCGCCAATGCCGATGCGCCGCACTACCTGGGCTTCGCCGGGGGCTCTGGTATCACGCCGGTGCTTTCGATCCTGAAAACCGCATTGACCGAGGACCCGTCGGCCCGGTTCACACTGGTTTACGCAAACCGTACCCCCAATACGATCATGTTCCGGGAAGAGTTGGAGGACCTCAAGAACCGCTTTCTGCACCGGTTGAACATCGTGCATATCCTGGAAGATGACAGTCAGGAGATTGACCTGTTCAAAGGCCGCGTCGATGCCGAAAAATGCGCGGCCCTGTTCCAGCACTGGATCGACATCAACTCGGTCTCTCTGGCCTATATTTGTGGGCCAGAACCGATGATGCTGGCGATTTCGCAGTCGTTGCAAGATCACGGCCTGACAAAGGATCAGATCCGGTTCGAGCTGTTTGCTTCATCCCAACCGGGACGTGCCAGAACCCGCGCTGTCTCGCGGTCGGTGGCTGAGAATGGCATCAAGGGGCGCGTCACATTGGGCGGCGAAACGCGGCAGTTCACCATTCCCAAGGATACCAGCCTGCTCGAGGCCGCGCTGGCTGAAAACCTGGATGCGCCCCATGCCTGCAAGGCGGGCGTGTGCTCGACCTGCAAGGCGAAAGTGTTGGAGGGCGAGGTCGAGATGGTCGCCAACCATGCGCTGGAAGACTATGAGGTTGAGGCAGGGTTCGTTCTGACTTGTCAGTGCTTTGCACTGTCCGACAAGGTGGTCTGGGACTATGACGAGGCGGGGCACTAGCCCGCGTTCTGCACTCCGGGCAACCCGGCAACGGTTAGGCGCGCGATGGTTCTGGCATAGCCTTCGCGATCGGCCCGCGCGGCTTTGGGTTGCCACATATAGTACCAGTTCAGCATTCCGAAGACTGACATTGTCACTTCGCGCAAAAGCTGCTGGTTATCTCCCAGCTTGCCGTCACTGATCGCGTTGAGAATAGCGCTCATCTGCGCGACCATGTCTTTTTGGTAGGCCTTCAGAACCTTCTGCATGTTTTGCGGCAGCAGCGACACGCCTTCGCTTTGGATTTTGTGTTCGAAATCCATGCCTTCATAGGCCAACAGGTATTCCCGCAGAACCAGATGCAATCGATCCGCTGGGGGCATGTCGTCCAAATTGAGAGCCGTGACGCGGTTATTCAATTCAGAGAGGTAAGTGTCCAGAATATCGAACAACAAGGCCTCTTTGCCGTCGTAGTAGTGGTAGATGTTGGCCTTCGAAATCCCCGCAGCCTTAGCCACTTGGTTCATCGAGGCGCGCGCAATGCCTTCGCGTGCGAACACGCTGGCGGCGACCGACAGGATGCTTTGACGTTTCTGGTCGTGATCCTTTGCGATGGTGCGGGCCACTGGTTTAGCCCTTGGGTCTGTTGTCGATCACGCGGCGGGCTTTGCCCTGACTGCGTTCGACACTGCCGGGGGTGCCGACAGAAACGGTCGCGCCGACGCCGATCGTGTCCCTGATCTTTTTTGCCAAGACCCCGGACAGGGCCTGTCTGGAGTCCTCGCTTGCCGCAGCCTCAACATGCACTGTCATCGCGTCCATGCGCCCGTCGCGGGTCAGTTCGATCTGGAAATAAGGGGCCAGATCAGGAGTTGCGAGAACCAGTTCCTCGACCTGAGTGGGAAACACATTCACGCCGCGTAGAATGATCATGTCGTCCGAGCGCCCGGTGATCTTCTCCATCCGCCGCATTGACCGCGCTGTGCCCGGCAACAGCCGTGTCAGATCACGGGTCCGGTAGCGGATCATGGGCAGGCCCTCTTTGGTGAGGGTGGTGAAAACCAACTCGCCCATTTCGCCATCCGGCAGAACTTCACCGGTTTCGGGGTCGATAATTTCGGGAAAGAAGTGATCTTCCCAAATATGCAAACCGTCTTTGGTTTCGACACATTCATTGGCCACACCCGGTCCCATGATCTCGGACAGGCCGTAGATATCGACCGCGTGCATGTCGAACGCCTCTTCGACCTCGGCACGCATGGCATTGGTCCATGGCTCTGCGCCAAAAATGCCGACCTCCAAAGAGGTGTCACGCGGGTCGATCCCCGCCGCGTGGAATTGTTCCAGGATGTTGAGCATATAGGACGGCGTCACCATGATCGTGCTGGGGCGGAAGTCTTGAATCAGCATCACTTGCCGCTCGGTCATACCGCCAGAGACCGGGACGACAGTGCAGTTCAGCTTTTCCGCACCGTAGTGTGCACCCAAGCCGCCGGTGAACAGGCCATAGCCATAAGCGACTTGCACAGTATCACCGGGTTTGGTGCCGCTGGCGCGCATTGATCGGGCGACCAGATGGGCCCAGTTGTCGATATCCGTGCGCGTATACCCGACCACGGTTGGCTTTCCCGTGGTTCCGGATGAGGCATGAAGGCGCAGGATCTGATCCTGCGGCACGGCGAAAAGCCCAAACGGATAATTGTCGCGCAGGTCATTTTTGTAGGTAAATGGGAATTTGGACAGGTCGCTCAGGTCCGTCAGGTCATCCGGGTGAACCCCTGCTGCATCGAACCGTTGTCGATACATGCGCACATTGTCATAGGCGTGTTTCAGTGACCATCTGAGCCGCTGTAACTGAAGCGCTCTGATTTCATCCAGAGACGCAATTTCGATCGGGTCGAGCGTGTCTCGGGCCGGTGTCAGGTCTTTCATGGGCGCCTCCCTATTCTTCGAACAACTGTCCGGGCACGGCCCGAGAGCCGCCGCGGAATTCAGCGATCACAGCGTCGCTTTGGTTGGTGACGGTCACGTCATAAATGCCGCTACGCCCGGTCAGAGCGACCTCGCGCGCGCGGGCCGTCAGGCGGTCGCCCAAGCGGCCGGGCGTGATGTAAGAAATCGTGTTGTGTTGGGCGACAGTGGATTGATTGCGGCTGTTGCAGGCAAAGGCAAAGGCGCTGTCGGCCAGCATGAAGATCAGCCCACCGTGGCAAATCCCGTGCCCGTTGACGTGGTGTTCTGCGACGGTCAGGGACAGCTGCGCCTGCCCCTCATCCACCATATCAATCTGCATACCTGCCCAGGGGCTGGCATTGTCCGAGGCCCACATGACCCGGGCTGCACGTTCGGCGCGCTCTCTCGGGGTCATGATGGCACCTTTGGACGTCTGTCAGGCGCGTTATCCAGCACGATATTCTCCTTGATCTTTGCCCGTCCTAAATCTAAACATTCCATAAACCGACCGGTAGGTCAATTAATCAGTGACGCCTTGCCGGTCCTTATCGCGGGGATCGCCAGATGAATATTCAGGACGTGCACAGCTATGTTTGCGGGCAATGGATCGGCAGCGACAGCACCGCACGCGAGATCCATTCGGCCGTTACCGGTGAGCTGATCGCGCGCGCCGGAACCAGCCACTTGGATGTGGGCGCGATGCTGGTATACGCGCAGACCAAAGGCGGCCCAGCCCTGCGCAAGATGAGCTTTCACGACCGGGCCAGAATGCTTAAGGCGCTGGCGCTGCATCTGGGTCAGCATAAACAAGCGCTTTATGACGCCTCTTTCGCGACAGGGGCGACTCAAAGGGATCACATGATTGATGTCGATGGCGGGATCGGCACGGTTTTGGTCATCGCCAGCAAGGGTCGGCGCGAGATGCCCAATGACACGATCTATCTGGACGGCCCGGTTGAACGTCTGTCGCGGCAGGGTACGTTTTTGGGCCAGCATGTCTGCACCTCGCTGGCCGGTGTGGCCGTTCACATCAACGCGTTCAACTTCCCGGTCTGGGGGATGCTGGAAAAGCTGGCTCCGACCCTGCTGGCCGGTATGCCCGCGATTGTGAAACCGGCCACCGCGACCTGCTATGTGACTGAGCTGTGCGTTCGGATCATGCTGGACAGTGGTCTGCTGCCCGAAGGGGCCGTGCAGCTGGTCAGCGGCAATCTGGGCCCGATACTGGATCATCTGGGCGGGCAGGATGTCGTCAGCTTCACAGGCTCGGCGGCGACGGCCCGCAAGCTGCGCAGTGCGCCCAGTATTCTGGACAACGCCACCCGCTTTGTGGCCGAGCAGGACAGCCTGAACGCGTCAGTCCTTGGTCCGGACGCAGTGCCCGGAACGCCCGAGTTTGACTTGTTTATCAAGGAGGTCCAGCGTGAGATGACCGCGAAAGCCGGGCAGAAATGCACCGCCATCCGCCGCATCATGGTGCCTGAGGCGCATATCGACGCGGTGTCAGATGCCCTGCGGGATCGGTTGAGCTCGGTCGTGATCGGGAATCCGGCGGATGAGAAGACTCAGATGGGAGCGCTGGTTTCGCAAGCGCAACGCCGTGATGTGTTGGAAAAGGCGGCTCTGATCGGGCAAGAGGCCGAGCGTATTTTCGGCGACCCCGATGATTTTACTGTCCACGGCGCCGACGCAGACAAAGGGGCATTTGTCCCGCCGATGCTGTTCCGCTGTAATACGCCGGATGCGGCGCAAACTCTGCACGCGGTCGAGGCCTTTGGTCCTGTTTCTACCGTGATGCCCTATCGGGATTTGGATCACGCGATTGAACTGGCCAACAAGGGCGAGGGCAGCCTTGTGGCTTCGGTCATCACACATGACCCCGAGGTCGCGCGCCAGTTTGTGATTGGTGTCGGGGCGTTTCATGGGCGGCTCTACCTCAACAACCGCGACTCGATGAAAGAAAGCACCGGCCATGGGTCCCCCCTGCCCCACATGGTTCATGGCGGCCCTGGTCGCGCAGGCGGCGGCGAAGAGCTGGGCGGCATACGCGGTGTAATGCACTATATGCAGCGAACTGCCGTACAAGGCAGCCCGGACCTGTTGACGCGGATCGGCAAGAAATGGGTGCCGGGGGCGACTGAGGCCACGGACCGCGCCCATCCCTTCATCCGGACGTTCCACGAATTGGAGGTCGGTGAGACGCTGGTGACGGACCCGCGCGAGATATCGTTGGACGATATTGAAACCTTCGCCCATTTTACCGGCGACACGTTTTACGCGCACATGGACGAGGCAGCGGCCAGTCGAAATCCGTTCTTTCCGGGGCGGGTTGCCCACGGATACCTGCTGCTGAGTTTTGCGGCGGGGCTGTTTGTACAGCCGGACGAAGGCCCGGTACTGGCCAATACCGGCCTCGACAATCTGCGGTTCCTGAAACCGGTGCAGGCGGGCGATAGTATCCGCGTGCACCTGACGGTCATGCAAAAGACCCCGCGCAACCAGGACTATGGTGAGGTGCGCTGGCACGTCTCGATCCGCAACCAAGAGGACGAGCTGACCGCCGAATACGAGTTGCTGACTATGAACGCCTATGCGCAGCCTGATCCTGCGGGATAAGCGTAGCCACGTGACCCGTCGGCATGGTACTTAAAGGGGCGCAACAGAGTGTACCCCCTTGGAAAGACCTACATTTGACTCCTGCCGAGACATTGATTGAAGACCTTAGCGCGCTGGAGCCGATCAAGACCTGGTCCCTGATCGTGACGCTGTTTGGTGACCTGAATGGTCAGCCCGTCACCGGCAAGCAGCTGGGTGCAATTCTGGGCCGGGTCGGGATTAAGACCGAAGCCATGCGCGTTGCCCTGCACAGGCTGCGCAAGGACGGCTGGATCGTATCCACCAAAATCGGCCGCGAAGTGACCTATAGCCTGTCCAGCCATGGTTTGGCCGAAACCCGCGCGGTCTATGAGGACGTGTACCGTCAGGATGTTAAATTTCCCGATGGTTGGTGTGTGGCTTTGACTCGACAGGATTGTGAGCCGACCGGCGCGATGATCCGTCTGGACCGGGCATTGTTTCTGGTGCCGGTATCCGAGGCTACGCGCAGCGATCAGACACGGCTGCGATTTGAACCCGAGCCCGTGCCCATGTGGTTCGCCGGCAAGATTGTTGCACCGCAGATCATAACGCATGTGCAGCGTCTTCATGATCTGGCGGGACGCATGGATTTTCTGACCCTGCCCGCCCTGCCCCAAGCCACGATACGCCTTCTGCTTCTGCACCATTGGCGCAAAATTGCGCTGCGAGGGTCAAGCTGGGCCCATATCTCACTATGTCCAGACGGCCCGCTTGCGCTATGCCATCAACGTGTTTCGGGTTTGTTGGCCGAACTGCCCAAACTTTCAACGGATCACCTGACGATGTGAGATCGACTCCGTCATGCTCACCGATGCAACAGCGCAACGAACCCTTTTTGTAACCTGGTGTTGATTGGTATTTCATTGCCCAATACGCCATCTTTTACCGATCAGTAAGAAAACGGGTTGAAATTTGACCGCACGATCAAGGTGACTGCGTGACGACAAAGATAGTTTCATTTCTAAACGCAGCGCTGGTTTCGGTGTTGATGTTGGGCGGCCACTCGGCCTTGGCACAGCCAGATATTCTGGTGCTTGGGGATAGCCAGATCTCGTTCGGGGCGGGCAAGGAATATGTTCGGTTCTTTGCGGAATTGCCGAACCGCTGCGAGATGACGCAAAAGCGCACCAAGCTGCTGGAAAAGCTGGGCCCACGCCAGACGGCGGCCATCGGGGTGCGGTCGACATCGCTTCAATCATGGACCTCGACCAGCGGGCCGACGCGCGGTGCCATTTGTGACGTTGACAAGAAATACGGCGTGAATGCAGGCGCCTACGGCATCGACGGCAACCCGGACCGGGTGTTCATCCAGATCGGCAAAGGCAAGTCCTATCAGTTCTGCAAGCCGAAACAGACCGCCTTCGAGTCGATGTTTGCAGATGGCTACTATGACCCTGACCTGCTGATCCTAACCTTTCTGGGCAATTCTGCGGACAGATGGGCAAACTCACCCGACGCGGCCGAAGAGGACGTGCGGCGGACTTTAGCTCAGGTGCCTGAAGATACGGCATGTATCTATATCTCCAGCGCGCCGGTTTACCTGAAAAAGACGAATGACAAGCGGATGAAAGCGCAAACCGCCATCGCCCGCGCGTTCGACCGCGCCGATGCGCAGTGTATTGCGGTTGAGGGGTTCAACGCGAAAACACGTGCGGCAATCGAAGGGAAGCCCAAGTTTTTTCGCCGCAACGATGCCGGTCGCGTCAAAGACCCGCATCATCCCAGCAACGCCGCCATTCGCCAATTTTTAAAGATCAACACGACCGAGTTTTGCGACGCCATATTCTCGGCCCTTGAATAAAGAGACCGCATAAAGGGGGAAACATGCAGTTTCTGACAAAAGCACTGAGCCTTGTCATAGGCGCGTTGATGATGGTGCCTGCAGCGCAGGCGGAACCTTTCGACTCGCCCGAGATTTTGATTATCGGTGACAGCCAGATATCTTTCGGGTCAGGCCCGGCATTTCTGGAGTTTTTCAGCGACATAAAAAGCCATTGCAAACCAAACGCCCAGCAAAAAAGCCATCTGAAACGTTTGGGGAAGATGCGCGTGGGTGTCATTGGTGTTCGTTCCAGCTCGATCAGCGCGTGGACGGCGCGATCGGGGGCCGGAAAGGACACGATCTGCAAGGTCGATCCGAAATGGCGGGTGAACGCGGGTGCCTATGGTTTTGTCAACAATTCCGACAAGAAATTCGTCCAGATCGGGCAAGGGCGCGAATACCAGTTCTGCGCGCCGGGGACCTCGCCTTTGGAGCAGATGCTGCGCGAGGATTACTATGACCCAAAGCTGATACTGATGTCATTTCTGGGCAATTCGGCCAAACGTTGGGCCAACAGCCCCGAGGCCGCGATCCGCGCTGTGCAGCGCCTGAAAAGCCAGCTGCCGCCGGATTTGCCCTGTATCTTCATGACGACAGCACCGGCCTATAAGAAAAAGATCGTGGACCTGCGTCTGCGCGCGCAGGAAAACCTGATGAAGGCGTTTGAGACCTCTGGCCTGCGCTGTTCTTTCGTGCCGGGGGCGACGCCGGAAACCGTTGCGGCCAATCAGGGCAACAAAGAGTATTTCCGGCTGAACAAGAAAGGGCTGGTCAAGGATCCCTACCATCCCAACGAAGCGGCCGCGAAAAACTTCTTTGCGCTTGAGATGGATCAGATTTGCACGGCCATTTTCACCCAGATCGAACCGGTGAAAGAGCAGAGCTAGTCCGACGCCGTCTTGGACGAATAGTAGAACGCAATTGCCTGGGCCCGGTTCTTGACCGAGAGCTTTTCGTAGATGTTGGACAGGTGAAACTTCACCGTGTTTGCCGAAATTTGCAGCTCTTTCGATAGATCACGGTTGGATAAGCCTTTGGCCAAGGCTTCAAGGATTACAATTTCCTTGCGCGACAGGCTTTGCAACGGGTCCCTTTGCATTTTGCGCACGTCGATAAATGGGAACACCATCTTGCCGCGCGCAACGTCGATGCAGGTTTCCAGCAGCCCCTCGACCTCGCCCGAGCGCGAGGCGAACCCGGCCGCCCCCGCCTGCATCGCCAATCGGGGGATTTCTCCGCCGTCATCGCCATAGACGACAAAACGCGGCGGGTTCTCTTGTTCGCGCAGGACCTCGATCAGCTTTGCAGCACCAAGAACGGGCAAATTCCACGAGATCACGCAGATTTTGACCGGCACCCGCATGATGGCACCCAGAAACCCTTCGGCCGTTGCTGACGTAGCGACCAGAGAGAATCGGGGGTCTCGCTCGAATATTTCAGACATGGCCGACAGAACCAGCGGGTTGTTGTTGGCCAGCATGACATCAATGGGGCGTGAGGCGGCATCGGACATTGATTTTCCCCGAAAAATTACAAAAACCACCCGTATGGGTAGGTTCTAAATCCGTATACAACGGCATATTTACCAGAATGGGTGGGTTTATACCCGCCCAAACAGATATCCAAAGGCAGTAGTAAGTTACGTTGTGTGACGAGGCAAGTTTCTATTTTTCTTTCCTTCAACACGTCTGATCGGGTGCCCCTGTCCCCGATCGCTTAGGAGGATCGAACGTGACATTTCAAATCTACCCCACCCTCGAAATCCCGGAGACGCTAGCGGCGGGTCCCGGTCCCGGAAACACCGACGCGCGCGTTCTGCAGGCTTTTGCCAGTGCCGGTGTTGCCGATCACATGCAGGGCGACGTGCTGCGTGGCATGATCGAATGCAAGCACATGCTGCGTCAGATCTGGGGGACTGAGAACACCTATACTTTCGCTGTCGCCGGAACCGGTTGGAGCGGGCTGGACACCATGTTCTCGGCCGTGATGCCGGGTGACAAGGTTGTCGCCTTTACCAACGGCACCTTCTCGGGCATCGATGCGCTGACCCTGCGGATCAAAGCCGCCACCCCGACCGAGCACGCAGCAAACCCGCTGGACCCGCAAGCTGCCAGCGTCACCGTGATTGAGGTGCCCCATGGCCAACCCGTCACCGGCGAGATGGTCGACGAGGTTTTGGCGCAGCATAAACCGAAATGGGCCTTCATGGCGCACTGGGAAACCGGTTCGGGCCGTGTGAACGATATTCAGGGCTTTTCGGACGCGTGCGAACGTCATGGCGCGATGGGCCTGATCGACGCTGTGTCGTCTCTCGGTGTGTCGGATTTCCGCATTGACGATTTCCCTGGCGTCGCAGGATGGGCGTCGTGTCCGCAAAAAGGCCTGTGCTGCCTGCCGCTGACCTATGCACCAGTCAGCTTTACCGACGCTTATATCGAGGTATTGAAGACGTCGGGCGCTTATTCCTACGTTCACAACCCGATCTTCGAGGCACGCCACTGGGGCATCGTCGATGGACAAGATGTCGAGAAAGGCACTTACCACCGCACCCATTCGGGCTATGCCGTGGCCGCCTTCCATGAATCCCTGCGCCTGACCCTGATCGAGGGGTTGGCCAAACGTGCCCAATCCTACAAAACGCACGAAGCCGTGCTGCGCGATGCCGTGACTGCGATGGGATGCCAGGTGACGTCGGATATGCCCAGCCTTGTGGTGTTGAACCTGCCGCCGGAACTGGCCGGTCGTGAGATGGAGCTGGTGCAGAATTGTCGGGCACAGGGATTTGGTATCTGGCCGACGCTCAGCGCGCCTGTTCAGGTCCGGATTGGCATCCTGAACCAGCTGAACCACCAGGCCATCAGCCACATCGTGCGCCTGTTCGGCCAAGCGGTGCAGGACATGGGCGGCTCCGTTGATCTTGAGGCGGTCGAGGCCCTGCTGGAAAGCCGCTACGGCACGTCGATCGCGGCCTGACCGCGCTGCATGAACGGGAGGAATGCAGATGGATATCCATGAATATCAAGCGAAAGAATTGCTGTCGAAATTTGGTGTCGAGACCCCTTCGGGGGCCTTGGCCTACAGCCCCGAACAGGCCGCTTATCGCGCGCGCGAACTGGGCGGTGACAAGTGGATCGTCAAGGCGCAGGTCCATGCCGGTGGGCGTGGCAAGGCCGGTGGCGTCAAGCTGTGCAGCTCGGAAAGCGAAATCCATGCGGCCTGTGACGACATGTTCGGCCGTAAGCTGGTCACGCATCAGACCGGGCCCGAAGGCAAAGGCATCTACCGCGTCTATGTGGAATCCGCGGTGCCGATTGATCGTGAGATCTATCTGGGTTTTGTGCTGGATCGGTCCAGCCAGCGGGTGATGATTGTTGCCTCGTCTGAAGGCGGGATGGAGATCGAGGAAATTTCAGCCGAGCGTCCCGACAGCATCGTGCGCTCGATCGTTGAACCGGCGGTGGGCCTGCAGGAATTCCAGGCCCGCGAGATCGCGTTTAAATTGGGGCTTGAGCCGAAGCTGACCCAACACATGGTCCGCACCTTGCAGGGTTGCTATGCCGCTTTCAGCGAGCTGGACGCAACTATGGTCGAGATCAACCCGCTGGTCATCACTGGCGATGACCGTGTGTTGGCACTGGACGCGAAGATGAGCTTTGACGACAACGCTCTGTTCCGTCGCCCTCAGATCGCTGAACTGCGCGACAAAAGTCAGGAAGACCCGCGCGAAAGCCGCGCGGCGGATCGGGGCCTGTCTTATGTCGGGCTGGATGGCAATATCGGCTGCATCGTGAACGGCGCCGGTCTGGCTATGGCCACGATGGACACGATCAAGTTGGCCGGTGGCGAGCCTGCGAACTTTCTGGATATCGGTGGAGGTGCCTCGCCCGAGCGGGTGGCCAAGGCCTTCCGGCTGGTTCTGTCAGATGACAATGTTCAGGCGGTTCTGGTCAATATTTTCGCCGGTATCAACCGGTGCGACTGGGTGGCCGAAGGTGTCGTGCAGGCGCTGCGCGAGCTTGAGATTGACCTGCCAGTTATCGTGCGCCTTGCGGGCACGAATGTTGAAGAAGGTCAGAAAATCCTGGCCAAGTCGGGCCTGCCGATCATCCGCGCGACGACACTGATGGAAGCCGCCGAGCGCGCCGTAGGCGCATGGCGCAACGATTTGACCCAAAACACCAAGATGAGGGCCGTGCAATGAGCATTCTACTGGACCGTGATAGCCGCGTGATCGTTCAGGGCATCACCGGACGCATGGCACGCCTACACACTAAGGATATGGTGCAGTACGGCACCAATGTCGTCGGTGGCGTTGTCCCGGGTAAGGGTGGTGAAACCGTTGAAGGTGTGCCCGTCTTTGACACCGTCAAACAAGCGGTCGAGGCCACCGGCGCCGATGCCAGCCTTGTCTTCGTGCCGCCCCCGTTTGCGGCGGATTCGATCATGGAAGCCGCAGATGCCGGTATCCGTTATTGCGTCTGCATCACCGACGGTATCCCGGCGCAGGATATGATCCGCGTCAAACGCTACATGTACCGCTATCCCAAGGACAAACGCATGGTGCTGACCGGCCCGAACTGCGCTGGAACCATCAGCCCCGGTAAGGCGCTGTTGGGGATCATGCCGGGCCATATCTACCTGCCTGGCAATGTGGGCATCATCGGACGCTCGGGCACGTTGGGCTATGAAGCCGCAGCGCAGTTGAAAGAGCGCGGCATCGGTGTTTCGACCAGCGTCGGCATCGGCGGCGACCCGATCAACGGCTCGTCCTTCCGCGATATTCTTGAGCGTTTCGAACAGGATGAAGACACTGAGGTTATTGCTATGATCGGCGAGATCGGCGGCCCTCAGGAAGCCGAAGCGGCAGAATATATCCGCGATCACATCACCAAGCCCGTTGTGGCTTATGTCGCGGGCCTGACCGCGCCTAAGGGCCGGACGATGGGCCATGCCGGAGCCATCATCTCGGCCTTTGGTGAAAGCGCCAGCGAGAAGGTGGAAATCCTGACCGCTGCGGGCGTGACCGTGGCCGAAAACCCGGCGGTGATCGGTGAGACCATTGCCCGTGTCAAGGGAAGGGCTGCGTGATGGTCAAACCTTCGGTCCTTGTCACCCGTCGCTGGCCCGCTGCCGTCGAGGCACAGCTGGCCGAAAGTTACAACACCGTGCTGAATACCGGGGACAAACCAATGTCCCCGGCGGAACTTCGCGAAGCATTTAAGACATTCGACGCGGTTCTGCCCACTGTGACCGATACGCTCAGCGCCGAGGCGCTGGACGTGCCCGCCGCGCAAACCAAAATCCTCGCCAATTATGGCGTTGGCTACAGTCATATCAACGAACCGGCCGCCCGTGATCTGGGCATGACCGTGACCAACACGCCGGACGTCCTGTCCGAATGCACCGCTGATCTGGCCATGATGCTGTTGCTGATGGCCGCCCGTCGCGCCAGCGAAGGGGAACGCGAGCTGCGCGCAGGTGGTTGGGCCGGCTGGCGCCCGACTCATCTGGTCGGCACCAAGGTCAGCGGCAAAACGTTGGGCATTATCGGTTTTGGCCGCATCGGTCAGGAAATGGCGCGCCGGGCGCATCACGGGTTCGGTATGAACATTCTGGTACAAAACCGCAGCACGGTCTCGCCCGACGTACTGAAGCAATTCAACGCCACGCAGGTCGACACGGTGGACGATTTGCTGCCGCAGTGCGATTTCGTTTCGCTGCACTGCCCCGGTGGAACTGCGAACCGGCACCTGATCAACGGGCGCAGGCTGGACATGATGAAACCCGATTCCTTCCTGATCAACACCGCACGCGGTGAAGTGGTAGACGAGCATGCTCTGGTGCAGTCGCTGATGTTCGAAACCATCGGAGGGGCCGCGCTGGACGTGTTTGACGGCGAACCACGTATCAGCCCGGACCTGCTGCAATGCGACAATCTGGTGATGCTGCCGCATCTGGGCAGCGCCACCCGTGAATCGCGCGAGGCCATGGGCTTTCGCGTGTTGGACAATCTGGGCGACTTCTTTGCAGGCCGCCCACCCCGTGACCGCGTGATCTGACGCACCCTTCTTCAAAGGACTCAAACTCATGAGCTTTTATGCCATCGAACAAGCCCCCGCGCGCCTGAACCGCAGCGAACTCGCCGTACCGGGCAGCCAGCCCGGTATGTTCGAAAAAGCAGCCCAGTCGGATGTCGACGTGATCTTCCTTGATCTGGAAGATGCGGTTGCGCCCGACGAAAAAGAACAGGCCCGCAAGAACATCATTCAGGCTTTGAGTGACATCGACTGGGGCAACAAGACCATGTCCGTGCGGATCAATGGTCTGGATACCCACTATATGTACCGCGACGTGGTCGATGTGGTCGAACAGGCGGGTGAACGGCTGGACCTGATCATGATCCCTAAAGTGGGCACTGCTGCCGATGTCTATGCGGTCGACATGATGGTCACTCAGGTCGAAGACGCGATGGGGTACAAAAAACGCATCGGGTTCGAGCACATTATCGAGACCGCGTTGGGCATGCAGAACGTCAGCGAGATCGCGGCCGCCTCGAAACGCAACGAAAGCCTTCATTTCGGTGTGGCTGACTATGCGGCCTCGACCCGAGCGCGCACCACGATCATTGGTGGCGTGAACCCGGACTATTCCGTACTGACCGATCCCGATGGTGACGCATCCCGCGCAACCCATTGGGGCGACATGTGGCACTATGCGCTGGCGCGTATGGTCGTGGCCGCGCGCGCCAACGGCCTGCGCCCGATTGACGGCCCGTTCGGCGATTTCCAGGACCCCGAAGGCTATAAGGCGGCCGCCAAACGCGCAGCCGTTCTGGGCTGCGAGGGTAAATGGGCCATCCACCCCAGCCAGATCGCGCTGGCCAACGAAGTCATGTCACCCAGCGATGCCGAAGTCACCAAAGCACAGCGCATTCTGGTCGCCATGGCCGAGGCCGAGACTGCCGGGAAAGGGGCCGTATCGCTGGATGGTCGCCTGATTGACTATGCTTCGATCCGGCAGGCCGAAGTCATGGTCGAAAAAGCAAAGCAGATCGCAGCCGCTTGATCTGCTTGCCTCGCGCGGCGCTGCCTGATCCCAAACAGCGCCGCGCGTTTTAGTCCCTTTTCTGTGGGTTTGGACGGTCTGACTTGCCAATCCTGGTTCACATTTGCGCGCACGTTCCGAAATCTGAACGATCTGTGCTGGATTTTGAACGGCTGAGTATGTGGTCTTGATCATCGTTGGGGATACTGGGCGCATCAGTCCAATCCAACGGAGATCCGTCATGAAAAGATTCCTCGCCACTTTCGCCATTTCGCTGGCTGTCGTAACCGCTGCTTCGGCGCAGGACGTTGCTGATATGAGCGACCTGGAATACGCGCATATCGCCTATACTGCTGACAACATTGACATTCGCTATGCGCATCTGGCCTTGGCGCTGTCGGAAAATCCCGACATCCACGAGTTTGCCAATACGATGATCCGGGATCATACCGCCGTTAACGCAGCGGCGCTGGGACTGCTGGACAAGTTGGGTGCATCGGCGCAGGACAATGCATTCAGCCAGACATTGAATTCCAACGCGGAAGAGATCATCAACAATCTGTCGCAGCTGCGTGGTGCCGAGTTCGACAAGGCCTATGCGGCCAATGAACTGGCGTATCATCAGGCCGTCAACGAGCTGGTTGAGAACACCATGATCCCCAATATCGACAATGCCGAGGTTAAGGCGCTGTTCGAGCAGGGCCTTGAGATTTTCAAGGCGCATGAAGGTCATGCGGAAATGATGGTCGAGTCTCTGAACTGATGTCCAAACCTGTGTCACGTCGATTCGTCGTGATCGGAGCGGCTGCTTCGGCAGCCGCTTTGGTATCGCGGGGAAGTGCAGAGAATGCCTCAATGACGCATGAAATCCAAATCCGTCGCTTCAAGTTCGAGCCCGATCAAATACAGGTTCGTCCGGGGGATAGGATCAAGTGGGTCAATCTGGATATCGCACCCCATACAGCGACCGCAGTTGATCGCAGTTGGGACACGTTTGAGCTTGTGAAAGACGCAAGCGGTGAAATTGAAGTCACGGAAGGGATGGAACAGTCCTATTTTTGCGAGTTTCATCCTCATATGAAGGGCCGGATCGAAATCCTTTGATCGGTCGATTTGGCTTTACATAAGCCTCATCAAGCGAACCGTCGTCCCAATCTTTTGGAGCGCGGAAACCGGTTCCATTCCAACAAAAACTTTAGAAAGAAATGGTGCGGGTGGAGGGACTTGAACCCCCACGCCTTGCGGCGCCAGAACCTAAATCTGGTGCGTCT
This sequence comes from Ruegeria sp. F12, assembly GCF_056533885.1. Taxonomy (NCBI): domain Bacteria; kingdom Pseudomonadati; phylum Pseudomonadota; class Alphaproteobacteria; order Rhodobacterales; family Roseobacteraceae; genus Ruegeria; species Ruegeria sp. F12. The sequence continues at coordinate 24,769 of NZ_JBQFOV010000004.1, forward strand.
ACCAATTTCGCCACACCCGCATCGTGGCATCTCGTGCCAGACTGAGGGCCAAATAGCAAAGCTTGAACCCAAGTGCGAGAGGGAAATTTCGACTCAGGTCAATAAATTCGGCTGGTCGGATCACGTCGTAATCACGGGCCTGCAGCGTTCGCCGCTTGCTCGCGTGGACAGCTTGGTGGTTGAGTGCATTATTGTCGCCTGCGGTCGCACAAAAATTATCTCTAAGATATTGTATATAAACAAGAAACATATTTGCGCCACATTTCAAACGCCAAAAAATCTTATTCGCGTCAAATTAAGACCCCCTTGCAGATGGTTGATGGGCGCTGGGACCAGATGAGTCTTTTTGCCTCCGGGCGTTGTTGAAGAGCTTTTGCTCAACTCCAGAAAAAGGGTCGAAAACGTGACCAACATGATGAATTCCGCTGTGACCGAGCAAGACGCCGTTGGCCTTGCACGGGAAAGTTTTCTGGGCGAACTGAAATCCCTGAACCGGGATCATCCTAATACGGGTTTTGGCATTTCGTTGCGCACACATTCGGGGGGCCATTATCTGTTGGCCAATTCCCGCATGCCGCTGCCCGAAACCAAAGCCGCAGGTTTCCCCACGGGCCGTCGTCTGGCCTGTCTGGAAAACAGTGACAGTTTCAGCTCGATCGAAGTGCTAGCCGATTCAGGGGCTTATGAAAAGATTTCGCCCTCGGCAGAGGCTGCGATTCTGGGCAATGCACTGAACCTGATCGCGCGGATCGACACGCTGACCAGCGTGCAGCACGACCAGATAGACCACCCCATCGCCGCTACAGGAACCGGAGGTTAACCATGGCGCGTAACGATCACCTTTTGTCCGTTGGCAACGAAGCTCTGACACCGATGACCTCGGCCATGACGGCTTTGACCACGCAGATCGACCAGCTGACAGAAGTGGCGGATGCGCGCTCCTCGGCGCGTCTTGCGACGCTGAAAACGCGGATGGAGAACTTCACTGCGAGTGTCACGCTTGTGGGGCAGGTCAAGGCAGGGAAATCGTCGATCGTGAATATCCTGGCCGGGCGCCCTGCCCTGTTGCCGTCGGATGTGAACCCGTGGACCTCGGTGGTGACAACGCTGAACATCAACACCCGGACCGAGGGTGACAAAAAGGCCAAGTTTACTTTCTTTGAACAGGAAGAATGGGACAACCTGATGGTCGGCGGTGGCCGGCTGGGCGAATTGGCTAATCGCGCCGGGGCCGATGACGAGATGGACGATATCCGCCGCCAAATCGGCGAGATGAAGGCCAAGTCGGAAGATCGTCTGGGCAAGCATTTCGACCTGATCCTGGGCCAGAGCCACCAATACGATTATTTCGACGAAGAACTGATCCAGCGCTATGTTTGCCTCGGGGATGAGGATGACCCGGATATCAATCCAAAGACTGGGCGATTTGCCGATGTGACGAAGTCTGCGGAACTGTTCATGGACATCCCGCAATACCCGATTTCGCTCAGACTGTGTGACACGCCCGGCGTCAACGATACCTTCATGGTGCGGGAGCAAATCACCTTGCGCAGTCTGCGCGGGTCCGAGGTTTGCGTGGTCGTACTGGCGGCAAGTCAGGCGCTGACCACGATGGATATGGCACTGATGCGCATCATCGCGCAGTTCGAGAACCGCCAAATCATCCTGTTCGTGAACCGAATTGATGAACTGGCCGATCCGGTCAATCAGGTGCCCGAAATCCGCGACCGTATTCAGGACACGCTGAAACAGAACAATATCGATGGCAATACCAGCGTCGTGTTTGGCAGCGCACTTTGGGCCGAGGCCGCACTGACCGGTAATCCTGACATCATGAACGAGGAATCGCGGCAGGCACTGAACACCTTCTATTTGGCTGCAGGGTTTGGCGATCAGGCCCCCTCGCTGGACAAGATCTGGGCGCTTTCAGGCCTGCCCGATCTGCTGTTGGCGATGAACGAACGGATCGCCGAAGGCGCAGGCACCCGCCTGTTGGACCGTGTGCGCCACAAAGCGCGCAACATTGCCAGCCAAATCCGCGCAACTGCCGTAGCCAAGAAACTGTCAGATGGTGATGGTGTGGTGCGTGACCTCGACGGTGTCTCTCCTGAGCAGGCCATTGCGACCGTTATTGCGGAATATGACAAAAAGGCCGCTGTGCTGACCACATCCCTGCGGGAAAAAGTGCTGGAGCGTCTGAACTCGGCCGAAAAGAACTTTGTCAAACGCGCGACGGATTCCTTGATTGCGCATCTGGAAGAGAATGGCGAAGAAGGCACTTGGCAATACGATCCCGCCGGACTGCGGACCTTGCAAAAGGCGGCCTATTTCAGCTTTGCCCGCGCGATGCGTAAAGAGGCTGGTGCGCTTTACAGTGCTGCTGCGGCGGATGTTGAAGCCCTCTATCATAAGCTGCTGGGTAATCATCTTGGCGAGTTCGCAATCGAAGCACCAATTGTGCCGCGTGTCCCGCCCCCGTTGGGCATCGGGCGCACGATTGCGCTGGATTTGCAAAGCACGTGGTGGCGCCGCTGGTGGCAACGCCGCAAAGGGTTCGAGGCTTACGCCGCAGACTACACCCGCCTGATTGCGTCCGAGGCAAGCTCGATCACGAAGGATATCGAAGAAAACCAGATCGCGGCGGTATTGGAAAACGTGCGTGCTGTTCTGTCTGACTTCCTGCGCGAGCAGAAAGAGACATTGCTGAACATATCGGCCACCGCCGAGACCGACGCATCCCGGAATGCGCTGATGGCGGGCATGGCCCCGCAGAAATCGCGCGACGATATCCTGGGCGACATCCTGAAAGATCTAAGCAACGAGGCAGCATAAGTAGCGACATGGCAAAAGATTCACAAACCCGCTTCGTTTCAACCAAGGCTTGGGAGCGCATTGAAAACTGGTCCCGGCGCAAACCCGTTTTCGCGCTAATGGGAGAGTTCAGCGCAGGCAAATCGACGCTGATGAACTTCCTGCTGCGCTCGGACGCTTTGCCGACGCAGGTCACCGCCACCCAACTTCCGCCCGTGTGGTTTAGCTGGGGTAAGCAGTCCGCCTATGTCCAACGACCGGATGGGTCCCGGGACACAATCGGATTGGATCAGCTTGAATCGGTCGGGGTCAACGACGCTCAGTTCGTTCGGATTTTCCTGCAATCGGATATTCTGGAAGCTGTCGATCTGATCGACACGCCCGGTATCTCGGATCCGAAGATCTCGGACGATGTCTGGCGGCGTGCTGTGGGTCAGGCGAATGGCGTGTTGTGGTGTACCCATGCAACGCAAGCCTGGCGCGAGACTGAACGCGCGACATGGGTGTCTTTGCCAGAGCGGTTGCAGCACAATTCACTGTTGCTGGTCACGCGGGCAGATGTTTTGGACGCAAAGGACCGCCAGAAAGTTTTGCGCCGGGTCAACCGTGAGGCTGGGCATCTGTTCAACCGTTCCATTCTGTTCTCGGCCCGCGATGCGATTATGGCACGTGACAAAAGCGGCGATGCCGAGCAATGGGCGCGCAGTGGCGGTGGCAAGATGGTGGACAGTTTTCTTGAGATCACCGAACAGATCATGGACAACCGGGCCCATCAGTTGGCCAGATACCAGATTGATGACAGCCTGACCGGCGCGCCTGACATGAACGCTTTGCGCCCCGATGCCAACGGTGCGCGCGCACCACTGAAGCTGGTAGACCCAGTTGATGTCTCGGATGCCGAGGATGTTGTGACATCCTTCCCGGTTCGCCCCGCCCGAGTGGAACTTCGCAAGGACGACGCGGATCGCGCGCCTCGGATCGACGCGGACGAAGCGGAACGGATGCGTGCGGAGATGACGAACTCGCCCGAGGACGCACAGGAGGAAGACCTGCGATCCTTCTTCCGGGACGCCGAAGAGCCCGAAGTGACGTTGACAGAAATGTCCGCTGGAGCAGAGAGCGACGACACCGAGGTTGATGCGTTCGAACAGGAAGTTGCTGCATTCGATGCTCCAGTTGACTCGGACGAGGAAACATTTGTCGATGCGCTTGAGGAAAAACTGGCTTCAACTCCAGAACAGCCCGAGGTTGAGGATACTTCGGCTCCGGAAATTAGCGCAGAAGGTTCCGTTTCGTCCATTGCCGCGTTGATGGCCGAACAACCCGAAAGCGCCGAGGATGAGTTCGAGCCTGAGCCCGAAAGCAACAGCCTGATCGACATTCAGGTTGTCCCTCTCACCGGTGCCAAACGGACCGACAGCGACGCGCAGCCCGAAAAGCTGGAAGATCTGCTGAATGTGCCCGCCGGATCACCGCTGAGTGCGGCCGCGATGTGGCGCGACATTACCGAGGACGAGGACCTGCCTCAGGATGCGGACGGCCTGAAAGCTATGTTCCAGTCCTTCCTGGTCGAGTTTGACCAGATCGCGGCAGAACACAGCGCACGCAAATCTAAGCAGGACATGTCTTCGCTTGCCAAAAGCAACAAATCCGGCGGGGCCGAGTGGCATGTTCTGTAACCGACCGGCAGGTAGAAAGTAGACGTTCAGATGCCTATCGAAGCCGCTTTGAATGCCGCCATGAGCACAATACCCGACTGCATCGCAGCCGGGTATGTCGATATGGAGACGGGGATGTTGTTGGGCTCGGTCACGCCGGACCCAAACGATGCAGAGATTCTGGATACGCTCGCGATCGCGGTTGCCAACCTGTTTCATGGGCGTGGTGTAAAGGGGTTCGAAGCACTGCTGCGCGAGGCCGGCGAGGATGCGAATGAACCGACTGGATTTGGTGAAATTGCGGTGTTCTCGAAAGACCGTTTGAACATCTTCCTGCGTACCAAGGCCTATCCGGACCATGTGCTCTGCTACATCTGCCGCAGCAGCGCCAATCTGGGCCTTGCGCTAACGAAATCACACCTAACCCGCGGGCCGGTTGCGGCTGCGGTATGAGCGGGACCAGAGGGGGTCACGGCATGATCGACGCGAACATACTCGATATGCTCGAGAATATCGGGCGCAGCGTTGTCGCGCGGGTGAATCCAGCGGTAACCTTGACAGGAACAACGGCTCAGGAACGGCGTGATCAGGTTTTGCGCACTATTCGCGGAACCGTTTTGCCCCGCAGGTTGGAGTTTACGGCAGCCAATGGTGACTGCCTCGCGATTGAGGTCAACAGCTCGCGCGTCACAGATGTTTTCTGCGTGAGCGACGGGGTTGCCCCTGATTTTGAAACAGCTTCGCGGGAAGAGTTGGCTGATCGCCTGGCGCAGCTTGTCAGTGACATTGCCACCGCCCCTGCCCCGCTGGAGCTTGTGTCCTTACAGCCTAATACAACGCTGGATGCAGATGATGTCGGGATCACGTTCAGCGAGATTTCCAAATGCTGCAAAGCGATTGAATTGTCTGCTGAACCAGTGGTGTCGCTGGTGCCAGATGCGCCAAAGGCAGAGGAAACGCAGAGCTTGGCCGATCTGTTCTATGACGGGTCTGACCGGTTCGGATTGGGTCGCGTTTTGGCTTCGGCCAAGGACGGTACCCTCATGTCCACCGCGGGCGATTGTGCTGCCGACGGTTCCGTGCATGTAAGTCAGGACCTGATGCAGAGTTTCGCGCGTGATCTGGCGGGTTGGGACAAGGATACCCACGCAGATCTGGATTATCCGCAGCTAATCGTCATGCGTCCCTCAGGCGGCAAAGGCACCGGGCTGGCCGTTCTGCATGACGGTGAAAGGGTCTCGGTCGTGACCCACGAGGCGCGCAGGCTGGGTGCTGTTGTGGGAGTATGGGCTGCGTTAAAGGGGACGGACGAATGATCGCGCCCCAACCATTCAAATTTTCCAAGAATCCCATCAGTGAACAAGTGTGACCAGGGTAAGTGTTATGAGTGAGAGTAATCGCCGCGAGTTGATCCGCATCGCCGAAGACCTGAACGAGGTCAGCAATGACGAAACACGTCAGTTTATCTCGCGCATCGTGGGAGATCTGTCGAACCTCAAGCCCTCGATCGCCTTTGTGGGTCAGATCAAGGCCGGGAAATCGCGCCTGATCAATGGCTTCACTGGTCAGGCCGAGTATTTGCCTTCGGACGTCAACCCGTGGACGACCGTGATTACTGACATGCATTTCGGCCATCCTTCGGGTCGGACAGAGGGCGCCGAGTTCCACTTTTTCGACAATCGCCAATGGCAAGCCCTGATCGCAGAGGGCGAAGAACTGCGCAACATGTTCCCCGACGACGAGGACAGTTATAAGCGCGAGATGATCGAACAGCAGGTCGAGGCGATGAAAACCCGCGCCAAGCTGCGGTTGGGCGAAAGCTATACGCAGCTTCTGGGCCAGCATCACGATCTGGATCATCTGACATCTGACGATCTGGCGCGCTATGTCTGCGCCGGTGATGAGCCGTCCGAGGATGGCACGCTTGATCCCGGTTCCGATCGCGGGCTTTACAGCGACATCACCCGCAAGGCCGAGGTTTACTTCGACATTGGCCATTTCCCGTTCCCGATCACCGTGACGGACACGCCGGGCGTCAATGACCCGCTGCTGATCCGCGAGGAAATCTCACGCCAGTATCTCAAGGAAAGCGATTTCTTCGTGGTTGTCCTGTCGGCGCATCAGGCGCTGTCGCGGGCGGACCTCAAGCTGTTCCGTCTGATGCAGGCGTTGGAGCTGGGCCAGATTGTGGTTTTCATCAACCGTGTCGATGAATTGGGCGGGGGTGCAGATGACGCGACCAAAGTCCGCGCCGATGTAATGGACGGGTTGGAAAAAGCGCTTGGGAATTCGGATATCGACGTTCTCATGGGCAGTGCGCAATGGGCGCACTACGCATTGACCGGCGATGAAACCGGCGTAAACCATGACGATGTTCTGGCCTGGCTACGTGCCCACCCCGAGCAGATGAAGCAATATCTGGACGGTGTCGAAGAGATCAAGCAAGGCCCCGGCCCGATTAGCCGCGAGGGCGTTCTGCGTTTTGCGGCCATGATCGCCTCGGGACTGCCGGATTTGCGTCGCCATGTGACCCGCGCCCTGGCAGATGGGCCGCGCAACGAGCAGATGCAAATGGCGTGGCAACACCTCAACAGCTTTGCGCAGGGTGAGCTTGACCGCACCAAGGCGCATCTGCGCGCGATCGAGGATCAGGGCACGGACGGGGCGGATGACCCCAGCGAAAACGACAAGACTCAGGCCGACCTGCGCGCGCTGGTCCAAGACAAGACCGAGATGATCGTCAAGGATATGGATGACGTTTTGGCCAACCTGCGTGGTGTCATGGACGATACCGTGGCCGAGGCCGTATCGGACGTGGTGCGTGGCCCGAACGGAGATTCTCCGCTGTTGGCCAAAGGGGGCGAGACAGAGCTGAACTTTGGCCCCTTACGTGATCGGATGCGAGAGCTGGTGCAAGGCGCAACCCAAGTTGTCCGCCAGCGTATGCTGAGCGAGCTTTACGCGGTGGACATGCAAAGCAATGCGGCATTGCGATCCCTGCCGGGCTGGCAGGATTCCGGGGACAACCGGATGAACACCAGCGCGGTTCGCTGGTTCCGCCCTGATACGACGGCCTTGACCCGTGGCATCACCGTGGAACTGCGCGTGACATGGTTATCGCGACTGATTTCGCGCAAAAGCGTGGTCAATCGGGCGGAACGCATGATCGTTCAGGAATTCGAAATGATTGGCGACGATCTTGTCGATACGGCCCGTGAAAACCTGCTGGGGCGTTTGAACACAGTGCTCGACCACTATCTGGCCCTTCTGGCAGGACACCTTGAGCATCGCGCTGGAAGTGGTGAGACCAACGAACGGACCGAGGCGCAAACTGCCTTTAACACCGCGCAACGGATTGCGGATGAACTGGGTGCTGTCTACGGACCGGGCCAATCAGAAATTGAAATACCAAAGGCTGCGGAATGATCGAATTTCCAGGGACCGAACAGGAAGTACGCCAACTCGAGCGTTTCCTGACCGCGACTGAAAAACTACCATCCGACGATTCTGTGGATGACATGCGCGCGCGTGCACTGAGCCATGCCGAGCGGCTGTCGAATGCGATCAACATTGGGTTTGTTGGGGAGTTTGGAGCTGGCAAGTCGAGCCTCGCCAATATGTTGGCAGGGGCCGATATCCTGCCAACCGGACCACAGCATCTTAAATTGCCCTTGGTGATCGTGGCCTATGCGGATGAGCCGGAAACCACGGTGGGCTGGTGGGACAAGGAACCCAAGGTCTATTCTGGCATCGCTTTGGAAAAGGCAGCGGCAGACAAGCCTGATTTCATCTCGGTTGGGTTAAATACCCCCGCTTTGAAGGAAATTTCCCTGTTTGACCTGCCTGGTACGGGGTCGCTTGATGACGCGTCGAAAACTACGCTGGATTTGTTGCAATATGTCGATTGCGCCATCTGGTGCACCAATGGCACCAGCGCCTGGCGCGAGTCAGAGCGGCATTTGTGGTCCAAAGTCCCACCCGAATTGCGTGCAAACAGCCTGCTGGCCATCACACATACGGACCTTCCGCCGGTTCATGACGCGCTGGATCGGGTCCTGGCCCGGTTGAACAAGGAAAAAGGCGATATGTTCCGGGCGGTCGTGCCTATTGGAACGCCGGTTGCCGTCAAAGCCATGGCGCAAGAGCCCGAGCCCGATTTTGCCCTGTGGCAGAGCTGTGGTGGTCAGAACCTTGCTGAGCAAGTATTGCAAATCGCCTCAGACCGGCGGCTGGGAGATCTGAAGGCCGCGCGGGATGCGCTGGAACGCGAGTTTCTGCCCTTCCTCGACAGTTTGACCCTCGACCAGCCTGCACCTGTCGCGTCGCCCTCGGTTAAAGCCCCGCTTGAGGCTGTGTTGCCTCCGTTGGAAAACCCGATCCTCGAAGATTGGTTGGCTGCTATCGCCAGCATCTATGAGGACTTACGTGAATCCTCGGATATGGAGCCCAGCAGTTTTCTGAGCAGCTGTCAGGAGATTGTCGAAGATTTTGCCGAGCGTCTGGAACAGGGTGGTGAGATTGATCCGTCAGCCGATTGGATTCCAGCCGAGTTTGAAAAGGCGACCGACCTGCTGTTGTTGCTGCAATTCGAAACCGGGGCCGGGCCGCTTAGGGATGCCGTCAGTATCCTCACACAGCTGAGTGACTGCCTTGCCTGGGCCGGAAGTCGCGCCGAGTCCGCTCACACAAAAACCGGAACCTGAGGTCATATCGCATTTGAATCGCGCCGCAGGGCGCGATTCGAGTTGTCAAGAATCGCGCGCTTATTGTTTCGGAATCGCGCAACAATCATCCTAAATCCTGCGTTCAGTCCGCAATTTCTTGCGGGTGTCGGGCTATATATTGTGCCGCTAGCCGCTCGGGAAACAATATATGCGATTCGCGAAGTTTTGGTTCTCAGTGAAGCCATGAGGCGGCCCCAATAAAGTCAAATTTGAAACGTCTAACGTTCTTAAGTGTCCTGCGGTTGTGTTTGGTCGTGAGTTGACGGGCAGTTTACCCGAACACGAACCGCAAAATGTTTAGAACGGGCGGAAAGAAATGAGCCACAATCAGGCTGTCGATACGACGCATGACGAACCCAAAATTGAAGGCCTGGCACCCGGTGCAAAGTTGTTGCGCGGGCAGTATGAAATCCTGCGGTTTCTCAGCAATGGCGGTTTTGGCATCACCTATTTGGCGCGCGACAGTCTGGAACGCGACGTGGTTATTAAGGAATGCTTCCCCGGCGCCCTGTGTCATCGCAACGGCGATACGGTCGAACCAATCGATCCTTCCTACAAGGACGACCTGCGCTCGATCATTGACCTGTTTATTTTGGAAGCCCGCAACCATGCGCGGCTGGTGCACCCCAACATTGTCGACGTTCATCAGGTGTTTGAGGACAATGACACAGCCTATATCGCGATGGATTTCATCAAAGGTTGCGACCTGCTGGATTATGTTGAAAACCCCGAGAATGATGCCGGTCCCGATTTCATCGTGCAGGTCACCGAAAAGATGCTGTCGGCCGTGTCCTTCATCCATCAAAGCGGGATGCTGCACCGGGATATCTCGCCCGATAACATTCTGATCAACGAACATGGTGAGCCCGAACTGATTGACTTCGGTGCGGCGCGGGATCAGGCGGCCAATCAATCGGCGGCGCTGTTGACCCTGCGTGTGATCAAGGACGGGTATTCGCCGCATGAATTCTATGTGCGGGGGGCCGAGCAAGGCCCAAGCAGCGACCTCTATGTTCTGGCGGCAACGCTTTACCATGCCATCAGTGGCGAACGCCCCATTGATGGTCAGACGCGGCTGACTGCCTTCAATAACGGGCAGGATGATCCCTATCAGCCTCTGACAGGTCGGTATGATGGATACCCCGATGGGTTCCTTGAGGCGATTGACAAGGCGATGGAGGTGCACGCAACCGATCGTCTGCAAAGCGCGCTGGACTGGCTGCGGATGTTCCGTGGGCCTGGCGTAATGTTCGATACCTTCGCTCACCGTCCCATCTCGGTCATTGTCGGGATGGATCGCAAGGATGAAGAGGCCGAGAAAGCCCGGATCAAAGCAGAAAGCGAAAACGCCGAGGCAGTGGTGACCGCACTGCTGGCAGGCAACCCGGATATCGTTCTGGGTCATGAGGACAAGAAAGAAGAGGAACTGGCCACATTCACCGCGCCTGAGGAACCCCCGGTCGCCGTTGATACCGTGGTCAAAAGCGGCTCGGGTGGTAGTGGAAAACTGATTGCTGCTGCCGTAGTCGTCATCGCGGCCGCAGCCGCAGGTGGGCTTTTCGTGATGTCGGGTCAGGACGCGCCTGCAACTCAGGCCCAAGCCCTTGACGAAACTCCTGCCGAGATTGAACCGGTCGAACCACCCGAGCTGGCCGTGCTGCAAGACACGGCCCCTGTTGAGTTGACCGCGGCCACCGAACCGCAAGACATCGCGCCAGAGCTGACCTCACCCGAGGTTTACGCTGGCGAACCGACGTCACCCAAGCAGGCGGAAGCAGTGCCAGAACCTGTCGAGCAGACCCTGGCCGAAACGGCTGCCACAGAAGGGCTAGAAGCCCCGGCAGCCGACCTTCCCGCTGAAGATGCGACCGAAACTGTCGCGGAAGACCCGGTTGAGCCTGCGACTCCGGTCACTTTGGCCGAACAACAGGTGGCGTTTTCCCATTGGGACGTTGAAATTCCGTTCCAGACCTCGAAACGGCGCGCATCGACCGGCAGCGTCGTTGCTGTGACTGGTGTTGATCCGGCGCTGGACATGTCCGTGATCGGAGATTGGGTGCAGCGTGGGGCCGCGATCTACACCCTGAATGGCGAACCGATCGAGGCCGACACCAGCTTTGCGGCTCAGGTTCTCAATGATCTCAACGTGGATCCTGACGGCTATACCCGCATCACCGCGCGCTATCGCCCGCTGGGTCAGACCCGCGCGCAGAACGGCCTGTTGGCTCTGCCCACCATGCGCATGGTGGGGCTGGACAACGGCTATGGCTTCACAGTTCGCAACAGTGGCGGTACCGGATGGCAAACCGTGGTCAAAAGCGTTCCCGCTGCAACTGCTGGTAGCCTGCAGGCGGGCGATATCCTGATCTCAGAGGCGCAGACGGGGCTGGCCATCGACGGGCCGGAAAGCCTGGATGCCATGCTGGCTGATCTTGTGTCCGAAGGACAAGCTGAAGCCCAGTTGAACGTTCTACGGAACGGTACCGAAGCAGATGCCACTATGCAGTTGACGCAGGAGTAATCAGACCGGTTCGTTTGTAATCCGCCAGTGTGTGTTTGCTGAGGGTCACGACAGTGGAGTGACCCCGACGGGAACCGGCCCGTCGCGGAAAGTACCAGTGACGTTTGTTTTCCATCATCAGTGCCTCTGCGTGATCTGCGAAGGGGTGAGTAGAAGCCCAGCGGGGCATTGCCCCGTGCCAAGAAACAAAGGTGTCGTCACCATGTTCAAATATAAAAGCCCTCTCAGCCGGCTTCTCGAAGGTGCCGGCAAACCGAAAGAAGCCGAGGCGGAAGACATCGCTGAAACCAGCGAAGACAAGCCCGAGCCGATTGCAGACTTCAACGCACTGCGCGTGGCGCTTGCTGGAAACAACATGCCAGCGTCGGACAGCTACGATGAGGCTGAGGACCTGATCCCCGAAGCCGAGATGCCGGACTTCTCCGAGGCCGATGCCGAAGACAGCGCTGAAACCGATGATGCGGCAATCCTTGCGGATGTTGTGGACGTCCTTGAGCCGACCGAAGAGCCCGCCGCCGAGGAAGAGATTGCCGAAGAAGACCCGATTGTGACGTTGCACGTTGCATCGGACGAAGAGGTTGACGAGGCCGAAGAAGAAAACAGTAACCTGTTTGATACGACGCCGGCCGATCCTGTGATCGAAGTCGTCGCGGAAGATCCTGCGCCCGAGTCGGTGGCCGAGATCGTAGAGGCTGTGGACCTGCAACCTGAACCACTGCCCAATGCTCCGGCGGCGCAGATGGCGGAAACACCGTCCGCCGCGCAACCGGCCCAGTCGGATCGTCGTGGTCGTGTCAAAACCACCTTCCTGGGGTTTGAGCGAGCCGACACCCATGTTCAGGACCTGATGGAAACCGCCGAGCCCGTCGCCAAAACCGAGACTGCACAGCAGACCTTTCCGGTCGGTTGGCTGGTTGTAACAGGTGGCCCCGGTCGCGGCGCGTGCATTACTCTGACCGAAGGGCTGATGCAGATTGGTCGCAACGACGATCAGGCGATCCAGCTTGATTTTGGCGACACCGGCATTTCGCGCAGCAACCACGCTGTGATTGCCTATGACCCTGAAGATCGCAAATGCTATCTGGGTCACGGTGGCAAGGCCAATCTGGTACGTCTGAACGGTAAACCCGTTCTCAGCACCGTGGCGCTGGCCAGCGGCGATTTGATCCGCATCAGCGAAACCTCGATCCGGTTTGCAGAATTCTGCGGTGACAATTTCGACTGGCGGGATGCCTGATAGATGCTGGCGACCCCGGCATATGACATTGCGCTGATCCTCGATCAGGGTCGGCGCGACACGCAAGAAGACGCGGTCGCCGCGCGCATGTTCGATGTGGCGAATGCTGGGTATATCGTGGTTGCTGATGGCATGGGCGGGCATGCGGCAGGTGACATCGCATCCGAGCTTGTGATCCAAGCCTGGCGGGGTGCGCTGGACCCTGAACTGGAAACGGGTGCGCCATCGAAGCCCGCCCTGATCGACGCCCTGCCCTTGGCGGCAATGCAGGCAAATGCGCTGATCGCGCAGCATTCCGAAGAACAGGGTGATGGTTTCAACATGGGCTCGACCCTGTTGGGTACTCTTCTGATGGGATCGGACGTCTATTGGATATCGATCGGGGACAGCCCTTTGTACCTGTTCCGCGACGGAGCGCTGCGCCAGATCAACGAAGATCATTCGATGGCGCCGATCATCGACGCGCAATGCGCCGAGGGCAAGCTGACGCAGGACGAAGCGCATACGCACCCGGATCGCAACCAACTGACCTCGGTCATCATGGGCGCGGCGATCCCAAAAGTGGATTGTCCCGAACACCCCGTCGCTTTGACTGCGTCGGATGTTCTGATCGCGGGCAGCGATGGGCTGCAATATCTCAGCGATGCTGAGATCGAGGCCATAGTTCAGGCCCAATCGGGTGACTTGGCACAGGATATAGCCGACGCGCTTTGGCAGGCGCTTCGGGATAAAGGCGACCCCGATCAGGACAACGCGTCCATTGCGGTCGTGAAATTGACAAGAAACGAATGAAGGCAAAGCGACAGGACACATGAGACCTCAACTGATCATCTCCAGCCTGGCTCTTGCGGCGGCAACAGGTGCCGCCTCGGCGCAAGAGGCGTGCTCGACCTACGAAATCAAGCGCGGCGACAGCCTGCGCGAGCTGGCCATTCAGGTCTATTCGACCGAAGACTTCAGCATCATCTTTGACGCCAACCGCGATGTTATCGGGAACAATCCCAACATCATTCGCGTGGGCGACGTTCTGACAATGCCCTGTCTGGAAGACGTGGGCCGCGCGCCGGAACCACCTGCGACCGAGGCCGAAGCCATGGCCGCCGAGATGGCGTCTGAACTGGTCAAAGCCGCTGAGGAACGTGCCGCCAAAGCCATAGCTGAGGCCGAAGCCCGCGTGGCCGCCGCTGAGGCCGAGGCCAAACAGGCCAGCGAGGACGCGGTGCTTGAGGCCAAAGCTGCCGCCAAGACAGAAATCGAAGCTGCCCGCGCCGAAGCCGCTGCGCTGATCCGCGACGCCGATACAAGTGGCCGTCCCGAGTTTCAGGATCGTCAGCTGCTGTTGATCACAGGCGGCAATTATGCGCCTTTCACCGATGAGGCCCTGCCCCACCGTGGCCTTTACACCAATCTGGTTGAGACCGCGATGCTGCGCGCCGCGCCCGAGCAAGGGTACAAGATCCAATTCGTGAATGACTGGTCCTCGCATCTGGACCTGTTGATGCCGACGCTGGCCTTTGACGCAACCTTCCCTTGGTCGCGCCCGAATTGCGAAGAACCCGCCGCCCTGTCTGAAACTGACCGGAACCGGTGCGAGACCTACAACTTCTCGAACCCGTTTTACGAGGTTGTGGATACCTTCTTTGCCCGTGAAGGCTCGGGCTATGAGCAGACCCTGACCTATGCCGATTTCGCGGGTACCACGATCTGCCGCCCCGAAGGCTGGTCACTGTCGCATATGGATGCGGTGGGTCTGTATGAGCCAGCGATTTCGATGCTGCGCCCGGTGTCGCCTGACGACTGCTTCCACGCCTTGATGGACGGTACGGCCGATATCGTCGCGGTCGAAGCGCATCTGGCGGTCGAAGCAATTGCGCGCCTTGGCTATGAACATCGCATTGTAGAAAACCCCAACCTTGCGGCGATCAAGTCGCTTAACATCATGACCCACAAAGATAATCCGGATGGGGAAGCGATCCTTGAGACGCTCAACCAGGGTCTGTCGATCATGCAGCAATCCGGAGAGTGGCGGGACATCGTCTCAACCGCTCTGCGCTATCAAATGGAAAATGGATAAGGCCCCAACTGGCCTGAAAACAACAAAAGTCTGGAGGACGAGACATGTTTAATTTCAATCTGAAGAAGGTGGCATTGTCGGCCACGGCTGTAACTGCCCTAAGCGCTGGTGCGGCAGCGGCTCAGGACGCGTGTACCAACTACACCGTGCAGGATGGCGACACGATGGCGACCATTGCCATCGCGGCCTATGGCACCTCAAACTATCAGCCGATCTTCAACGCGAACCGCAATGACATCACCAACCCCAACGCGCTGGAGCCCGGTCTGGTTCTGGCACTGCCCTGTGACGATGGCAGCCTGCCGAACGGCCAGAGCGCGCAGGACATCATCGCCGCCGAAGAGCAGCGCGCCGCCAGTGTCAAACGTTCGAATGTCTACGCTCCGCCGATCAAGATGGTTGCCGGCAATGGCTGGGAACCTTTCACCAGCGAAGGTCTGGGCGGCGGCGGTATCATGACCCGTCTGGCGACCACCAGCCTCCAGCGTGCAGGAAACCAGCGTGAATATTCGGTCAGCTTTGTGGATGATTGGGCATCACACCTGGATACGCTACTGCCACTTGGCGCGTTCGATATCTCGATCGCCTGGACAGTTCCGGATTGCACCAACCGCACCTATGAATGGTCCGAAGAAACCGAAGCACGCTGCTCGCAATTTGTGGCTTCGGTTCCGGTCTATGACGTCGTAGGCGGCTTTTTCACCCTACCCGAGAGCGAATATGTCGACGCAACCTCCTTCTCGGATTTCGAAGGCGCAACCATCTGCCGGATGGCCGGTTGGAGCATGGTCGTTCTGGAAGAGGTTGGCCTGAACCGCAGCAACACCACCGTGGTTCAACCCAACTCGGCCCGCGAATGCTTGGATGCGGTTCTGACTGGTACCGCCGATGTCGCAGCGTTCGAAGTTGAATTGTTTGCGGCCACGAAGAAAGACATGGGCCTTACGTCGGCTGACATCGTGGAAAACCCCTATGTTTCGACCCTGTCGTCCATGAGTTTCCTGGCGCACCGCACCAACCCGTTCGCACGCGAATACATCGCCATGATGAACAAGGGCCTGAACGAGATGCGCGAAAGTGGCGAATGGTATGCGATCATTTCGGACACGCTGCGCGAGCAGAATGAAAAGCTGAACGCAGCATCGAACTAAGAGACTGGGGCCGGTCACACGATCGGCCCCTTTTTTGCGACGCCGCCGCATAGCAGGCGTTGCAGACCAAGAACCTCGATCGGGAAGGAGCAGTTCTTTCCTACTCACTCTAAAAAAAGGGCCGACTTTGGGGGTCGGCCCTCTTTTTTGATACTGTGCGCGAACGCGGTTTTTTATGCGTCGATCAACGCATTCAGCGTGGCGCTGGGGCGCATAACCTTGGCGGTCTTGGCCGGATCAGTGTGGTAGTAGCCGCCCAGATCAGCCGCCCCACCCTGCGCCGAGGCCAGCTCGGACAGGATCGCTTCTTCGCTATCGGCCAGCGCTTTGGCCAAAGGCGCGAACTCGGCGGCCAGGTCGGCATCGTCCGATTGCGCCGCCAAAGCCTCGGCCCAGTAGCGCGCAAACCAATAGTGGCTGTCGCGGTTATCGGGCTGACCGACCTTGCGGCTGGGCGAGCGGTTGTTGTCCAGAATGCCCTGCGTCGCGGCCTCGGCTGCCGCGCCCAGAACGCCCGCCTTGGCATTACCTTTGCTGTCGGCCAGGAAGTTCAGCGACTCGCCCAACGCGCAGAATTCACCCATCGAATCCCATCGCAGATGGCTTTCCTCGACCAGCTGCTGCACGTGCTTCGGGGCGGAACCACCCGCGCCGGTTTCGAACAGGCCACCGCCATTCATCAGCTTGACGATGGACAGCATCTTGGCCGAGGTGCCCAGTTCGAGGATCGGGAACAGATCGGTCAGATAGTCGCGCAGCACGTTGCCGGTAATCGCAATCGAGTCGTTGCCGGCCGTGATCGTCTCCAGCGATTGACGGGTCGCTTCGCGCGGGGCCAGGATCATGAACTTGTCAGCCACGCCTGCGGCCTCAAGCGCCGGTTTGACGTATTTGATCAACTCAGCGTCATGTGCGCGGTTTGCGTCCAGCCAGAAGATCGCCTCGGACCCGGTCAGGCGCTGACGGTCCATGGCCAGCTGAATCCAGTTCTCGATTGGGGCTTTCTTTACGGTGCAAGAACGCCAGATGTCACCCTTTTCGACGTCGTGCGAATGTAGCACGTCACCATTGGCCAGAACGATGCGAATGGTGCCGTCGGCGGGTGCCTGGAACGTCGTCGGGTGGCTGCCGTATTCTTCGGCCTTCTGCGCCATCAGGCCCACATTGGCTACCGCGCCGGCTGTGGCCGGGTTCAGAGCGCCATTGGCTTTGAAGAAGTTAATCGTTTCGTCATAGACGGACGCATAGCAACGGTCAGGAATCACGCAATTGGTGTCGCCCTTGGCACCGGTCTCGTCCCAGCCCTTACCACCCGCGCGGATCACGGCAGGCATCGAAGCGTCGATGATCACGTCCGAGGGCACGTGCAGGTTGGTGATGCCTTTATCGCTGTCCACCATATACATGGACGGGCGGTCTCCCTTGATCGCGTCGATGGCGGCCATGATATCTGCATTACCCTGAACGCGCTCCAACAGGTCGCCGAGCCCTGAGTTCGGGTTCACACCCAGCGCATCCAGTTCCGCGCCGAATTTGTCAAACACCGGGGCCAGCCACGTCTTTACCGCATAGCCAAAAATGATTGGGTCCGAGACCTTCATCATGGTGGCTTTCATGTGCAGCGAGAACATCGTGCCGTCTGCTTTGGTGTCCTCGATGGCCTCGGCCAGAAACGCGGACAGAGCTTTGACCGACATGAATGTCGCGTCGGCCACGGTGCCTTCCGCCAACGGCCAGCCGTCTTTCAAAACGGTGGTGCTGCCATCTTTGCCGACGAATTCAATCCTTGCGTCGCCTGCTTGGTCTGCGGAGATGGTGGCCGATTTCTCATTTGCGTAGAAATCGTTGCCGGGCATGGACGACACTTTGGTTTTGCTGTCCGAGACCCATTCGCCCATCGAATGCGGGTTCTTCTGGGCGTAGTTCTTCACGGCCTTTGCCGCGCGACGGTCGCTGTTGCCCTCACGCAAAACAGGGTTCACGGCTGAGCCTTTGATGGCGTCATAACGTGCGCGAATGGCTTTTTCTTCGTCAGTCGAAGGTTCTTCGGGATAGTTGGGGATGTTGTAGCCCTGCGATTGCAGCTCTTCGACTGCGGCCAACAATTGCGGGACCGAGGCCGAGATGTTGGGCAGCTTGATCACATTCGCTTCGGGTGTCTTCACCAGTTCACCCAGGGCGGCCAGATCATCGGTGATGCGCTGCGCGTCAGTCAGGTTCTCGGGGAAGGTCGCCAGAATACGTCCGGCCAGCGAAATATCCTTGGTCCCAACGCTTACGCCTGCGGCGGATGCGAACTTGCGGATGATGGGCAGGAACGAGGCGCTGGCCAGCTCGGGCGCTTCGTCTACAATGGTATACAATATGTCGAAGTCTGATTTATCTGCCATATTCTTTTACCTTTTTTAAAGCCTTTCGGGGCGTGCGTTCCAAGAGTTGGCCACTTTCGAGCGGCATAGGCGGGGCACGGCTATCCTGGTGCCCCAACGGTGACTCTGATTTGACAGGGCCTCCCTTAAATCACGTTTGGCTTGGGATCAATCACATCTGACCGCGCATTTTGACACGGTTTGCGGAAAATCGCGTCAATCACCCCGTCACGCTCAATTTTCAGACGCCCCAGGTGTCGCTCAGCTTGTAGCCGCCCGGCCAGGGATCGCTGGGGTCCAGCATGTGTTGATGAGTGCCGGTGATCCAGCCGCGACCGCTGATTTCGGGGATGATGGCGGGGTGTGACCCGACTGTTGCGGTGTCCAGAATTTTGCCGGTAAAGCGCGAGCCGATGATCGAGACGGCCTCGAACGTCTGCCCAACGTCCAGTTCACTCTTGGCGGCCATCAAGGCCATGCGCGCCGATACAGCAGTTCCTGTGGGCGAGCGGTCGATCTTGCCCGGTTGAATAGCGACGGCGGATTTGCCCCGCAGCCCGGTTTCTGTCTTCTCAACCGGGCCACAGAATGCGCAAAACGAGATATGGGTCCAGTCTGGGTTTTCGGGGTGCCGGAAACCGAGTTGTTCATTCGCAGCATTGGTGATTGCAACGCCAACACGCGCCAGTTCACGTGCCTCAGATTCGACGATGTCAAAGCCAAGCTGCGTCGCGTCGACCACGACGAAACTATCGCCGCCATAGGCGGTGTCCACTGTCAGGTGCCCGAGCCCCGGAACCTCCAACGATGCCGCAATCCGGTCGGCGAAGCTGTGTAGGTTCTGCACATAGATGCGCTCGGCCGTGCCATTGCGACAGTCGGCCCGCACGCGGACCAGCCCGCCGGGGGCCTCGAGCGTCAGATGCGTGACGGGTTCCTGCATGGGGATCATCCCGCTATCCAGCAGCACGGTCGCTACGCAGATGGAATTCGACCCGGACATAGGCGGCGTATCCTCGGGCTCCATGATGATAAACGCTGCATCCGCCTCGGGGTGTTTGGGCGGCACCAGAAGGTTCACATGCCGAAACACGCCGCCGCGCGGCTCATTGAGCACGAAGTTGCGCAGCGTCTGGTCCCGCGCGATGAAGGACCGCTGATCCCAGAGGGTCTCACCGGGCGGAGGCAAAACGCCCCCGACGATGACATCGCCCACCTCGCCTTCTGCGTGGGCGGAGATGATGTGGATGGTTTTCACGCTGCGCATCTGACCTCCCTAAAACCGAGTGGCGGAATAGGGGTTCATCGAGATGGGCGGCTGTGTCCCGTCCAGCAACGCACCAACCAATTCGGCGGTGCCTGCGGATTGCGTCAGCCCCAGATGGCCATGTCCGAACGAATAGATCACATCGGGCGCGTTGGGGGACGGCCCGATGACCGGGATACTATCTGGCAGCGATGGTCGAAAGCCCATCCACTGTGTGCCCCCTTGCGTGTTCAGTCCAGGCATGAACTGCGCGGCCTTGTTCAGCAGAGTCTCGGCGCGTTTGAAATTGGGTGGCAGGGAGAGCCCTCCCAATTCGACCGCACCACCGATGCGCACGCCGCCGTTGATCCGACTGGCTACAAAGCCGTGGCCGGAAAACGTCAGATGCATCCGCAGATCGAAGGCGCCCGGCGGCAGGGTCGTATTGTAGCCGCGCTCGGTCTCAAGGGGGATGTGATCGCCCAGCGTTTGTGCCAGATGGTGCGACCACGCGCCCGCCGCGACGACGACCTTTGCCGCATCCAACGTTCCATCCTCAAGGGTGATGCGTGTCCCATGTTCCAGTGGGGTCAGGGCCCGGACGCCGCGCGTCTCGATCCGCCCTTGCCGGTCGCTGAATGCTTTGGCCAGATGTTGGACCCACGTCTTTGGATCGATTGTATTCATCCAGTTCGGCGTAAACCCTGCATGGGTGAAGCGGGGGCTGAGGCCCGGTTGTTTCTCGGCTATCGCTTCGCGCGTTTCAAGCAGTTCGAATTCAATCCCATGCGCGCGCCGCTGGTCCCAAGCGGGCAAACTGATGCGGAACTCAGCTTCGGATTCGTAAAGTTGCATCTGTCCATCGCGCTGCATCATCGTCTCGCCCTCGACGGCCGGTATCAAACGCTCTAACGCAGAGCTTGAGACCTGCATCAGTCGGGCCTGCGCGTCCAGCAGATCCGCATAGCGCGAAGGCCGACTTGCCCGCCAAAAGCGGTACATCCACGGTGCGATCTTCGGCGCGTATGAGGGCGGGATAGACAAAGGACCCAGCGGGTCCAGAAGCCATTTTGGCGCTTTGCGCATGATACCGGGCGTAGCCAGCGGCTCGACCTCGGGGAAAGCAAATGCCCCTGCATTCCCTGCCGAGGTTTGAGAGGCGACCCCGTCCCTGTCCAGCACCAGAACCGAATGCCCTCGGCGCTGCAGTTCCAGCGCGGTCGTGATGCCAATTACCCCAGCCCCGATGATGACGACCTGCTCGCTCAAACTTGTATCCCTGTTCTGAACGGGTCAGATTCCGGGAAGATCAGCGTGGTTTCCGCCATGACATAGGCCTGCCCGGTGATGGAGGGGATCACGCCGCCATCCAGGCCGGGGTGATAAGACAGGCGATAGGTGCTGCCGATAACGCTCTGCTGCGTGATCTCATCGCCGGGGGCCAGCGCGCCATCGACGGCCAAACAGGCCAACCGGGCCGAACAGCCGGTGCCGCAGGGCGAGCGGTCATAGTTATCGTCTGGGCACAGCACGAAATTGCGACCATGAATGGCAGGATCATCCGACGCGCCCTGAAAGATCACATGGTCTATCGGCTCACCCTGTTCGCCGCCTATCCCCTGCGCAATCGAGGCCTCGCGAATAGCGACCGTCATGTCGGTGAGTTTGCGAATATTGGCGGGTTCAACGGGAATCGGGCTGGGATCGACGATAAAGAACCAGTTTCCACCATAAGCAACATCGCCGGTCACCTGGCCATGACCCGGTACGTCCAGCGTCACGTTGCGATGCACTCGGCGGCTTTCGATATTCTGGACGGTCACGGTGTTTGCGTCGTGCAAAGTGACCGTCACCACACCGGCGGGGGTTTCGATGCGATGTTCTCCGATGCCGATACGTCCCAGATGCGCCAGCGTCACCGCCAGCCCGATGGTGCCGTGGCCACACATACCCAGCACTGCGTCAACGTCGAAATAGATCACGCCGGTTACGCAGGTTGGATCGACCGGTTCAACCAGCAACGCTCCGACCATGGCGGGTTGGCCACGCGGCTCCAGCATGATCGAGCGGTAGAATTCCTCGTGATCGGTTGCCAGCCTTCGGGCGCGGTCGGCCAGCGACCCGGTACCCAGATCGGGTGCTCCATCCAGAATGACCCGCGTGGGCTCGCCTCCGGTATGGCTGTCGATCACATGCATTCAGCGATCACTCCGCCCTGTTTCGACCAATTGGCGAACCACGCGCCGAACAGGGCATATTGCTGTTCGCAATAGTTGCGCTGCGCGTCAGTCAACTCATCCGTTTCGTTGAAGTGCAACCGGTATTCCTCGTCCCCGTTGAGCACCAGAAGATGCTTGTAGTAAAGCACCAGATCCGGCCCTTCGTCAAAGCTGGACAGAACGTGAATCGCCTCGGTCAGTTCCTGTGCGCGCTGGCGGGCTTCGGCATCACCTTTGGCCGCCCGCTTGGACAGTTCGGCCAGCAACAGCGCCTCGCGCGGCAATGCGGTGCCGATGCCCGTAATCGAGCCGGTTGCGCCGCAATTGACGAACCCGTGATAGACCTCAGTATCGACGCCAACCATCAGTGTGACCTGATCATCTTGACTGGTGATATTCTCCGCCGCATAGCGCAGGTCGTCTTTGCCCCCGAACTCTTTGAAGCCGATCAGATTGGGATGCTCGGCCCGCAGCGCAAAGAACAGGTCAGCGCGCGTGGCGAACCCGTAATAGCGGCTGTTGTAGATGATCGCAGGCACATCCGGCGCGGCGGTCAGGATTGCCTTGAAGTGGTTCTTCTGCGCGGTCGGCGAGCTGCCACGCGACAGAACACGTGGGATCACCATCAACCCAACGGCACCCACCTTTTGCGCATGCGCCGCATGGGCCACAGCGGATTTGGTATTGATCGCCCCGGTGCCCACGACAACGGGCAGCCCCGCGGCCACCAGACGTTCAACCCCTTCCATACGCTGGGCATCGGTCAGCAAAGGCCAATCCCCCATCGACCCGCAATAGACAACCGCAGACATGCCTGCGTCGATCATCTGTCGCCCCTTGCGCACCAACGCGTCGAAATCTGGTTGACGGTCCGCTGTGCAGGGGGTCATGAGCGCTGGCATTGTGCCGGTGAAAACATTGGTCGTCATACGGCGATCCTTCGACAAATCTGAGGTTGCGGCGCAGGAGATGCGCCGTTTCAACCGCGATATCGGATATTGGATACAAAATCCACAACAAAATTGCGCTTCAAAAGGCGCCGTGTCTCGTGGCCAACGCCCTTCTGCGATGGACTGGTCTGCGTTTACCGCAACCGTTCACCCGTTTCGGCGTCGAACATCATTGCACGGTCGGGCGAGAAGGTGACGCCAATACGTGCGCCTTGCTTGCTGCGCTCATCGTCCCGCTCTTCCACGATCAGCTTGTCGCCATTCGCGGTCAGCAGATACGAGTAACTGACTCCCCCCAAAGCTTCGGTCAGGTCCACGGTGCAACTGTCGCCAGAACGGTCCACCTGAAGGTGTTCGGGGCGAACGCCCAGCGTCACTTTCGTTGCGTTAGCAGGAACCGAAGACGTCACCGGCACTGGCTGGCTGAACGCGGGATGCGTCACATGGCCATCTGTCACGTCGCACTCCAAAAAGTTCATCGCAGGCGAACCGATGAAGCCCGCGACGAACCGGTTGTCCGGGTCGCGATAGAGGTCCATCGGCGCGCCCACTTGTTCGATCCGGCCATCGCGCAGAACCACGATCTTGTCCGCCATGGTCATCGCTTCGACCTGATCATGGGTCACATAGATCATGGTCGCGCCAATTTCATTGTGCAGGCGCGCGATCTCGACCCGCATTTCGACGCGCAACTCGGCATCCAAGTTGGACAGAGGCTCATCGAACAGAAACACCTCGGGGCCGCGCACGATGGCTCGACCGATAGCAACACGTTGCCGCTGGCCACCGGACAGAGCTTTGGGCTTGCGCTTCAGATACTGATCGAGTTTCAGAATGCTCGACGCTTCTTGTACCTTCTTGTCGATTTCGGTCTTGGCGACGCCGTTCATACGAAGACCAAAACCCATATTCTCGGCCACTGTCATATGCGGGTAGAGCGCGTAGGTCTGGAACACCATTGCAACCCCCCGTTTGGCCGGGTCCAAATGGGTCACATCGCGCGACCCGATCCGGATCTCACCCTCTGTCGTTTCCTCAAGCCCCGCGATCATCCGAAGCAAAGTGGATTTGCCGCACCCAGATGGACCCACAAAGACGCAAAACTCGCCATCCTCGATCTGTAAATCGATTCCGTGAATAACCTGCGTCTCACCATATCGCTTGATCGCACTGTTCAGAGTGACGCCTGTCATGTCGCTTGCATCCTGTCCTTAGATCCGTTTGGACGGCTTTCGGGAAACCGCCACGCTTGCGCTTCAATTCCAATTTGATCAGCCACGCGGCGTACACGAGGCACCCATGCCTGCAACTGATCAAAGCTCATTCGTTCCGTCGATCCGGTGATCGAAATCGCACCCAAAATCCGCCCCCCCTCGGTCAGGACGGGACAGGCTACGCAGATAATGCCCGGTTCGTGTTCTTCATCATCCACGGCGTATCCCCGCGCACGGATGACATCGAGATCCGCCCGCAAGAGTTGTTCCGACGCCAAGGTCTTGTCGGTAAACCGATGAAAGCTTTGCTGCGACAGAGCTTTATCCAGCGCGTCAGCGTCCAGATACGCCATCATGGCCTTTCCCACGCCTGTGCAATAAGCGGGGCCAACTTTACCCGCTTGCGAATACATTTCTACAGGTTGGGTCGCGTTGCGCTTGTCGACATAGAGAACCTGACCTGAATCCAGTTGGGCAAGGTGTACAGTCTCGCCCGTTTCGCGGCTGAGCGCGTCCAGAAAAGGTCGTGCAATCGGGGCAAGCGAACTTTGGGTCCACGCCGCATGCGCCAAACGGACAAGGCGCAGCCCGGGCGCGTATGTCTGCCGGTCCGGGTCATAAGACAGCATGCCCTGGTTTGTCAGGCTTTGAAGAAAGCGATACAGGGTCGCCTTTGGAAAATCGCTGCTTTCCAAAAGTTCCGCGAATCGGACCGGGCGGGCAAACGCTGCCACCTGTTCCAATACGTCGCACGCTTTTCCTATAGTACCGTCGCCAGCCACGAGCGCCTTCCATCCTCCCATTGATCCACCGTCTTCGTCACGAGGGTCTTGACAAGATTAACCGATTCGATGTGTAGTTTTCAATATGTAAAACAAGGTTTCATTATTTGGAACCAAAATAACCAAAAAAATGGAATCTAAGGGAGGACACCATGAATTCCATCTTCAAGCGCACTGCAGCAGCTTTGGCGGCGAGTGTGGCACTTGCAGCGCCTGTAGCAGCTGAACTGACCGGCGAGCTGCGCATTTTCCTGGACACATCGAACCCGGCGCCTCGCGCAACGATGGAAGCGATGATCGACCGGTTTGCGGCGCAACACCCTGGTCTGGAGATCGAGACCACTGTGATCGACCGTGAAGCCTACAAGACTCAGATACGCAACTTTCTGACTGCTGATACTCCGGATGTTGCCACCTGGTATGCTGCCAACCGGATGAAGCCCTATGTCGAGGCTGGTCTGTTCGAAGACGTGTCGGACCTTTGGGCCGAAGCCGAGATTGGCGACAATCTGGCCTCGACCAAAGGCGCGATGACCATCGACGGAAAGCAATGGGGCGTGCCCTATACCTATTACCAGTGGGGTGTTTACTATCGCAAAGACATCTTCGATGAGCTGGGTCTGACCGAGCCGACCACATGGGAAGAAGAGCTGGCCAACTGTCAGAAGATCGTCGATTCCGGCCGCGCCTGCTATACGATCGGCACCAAATTCTTGTGGACCGCAGGCGGCTGGTTTGACTATCTGAACATGCGTACCAACGGCTTCGACTTCCACCAGCAGTTGGCCAATGGCGAAGTGAGCTGGGAAGACGACCGCGTCAAGCAGACCTTCGCCAATTGGAAACAGCTGATCGACATGGGCGCGTTCATCGACAACCACCAGACCTATAGCTGGCAAGAAGCCCTGCCCTTCATGGTCAATGGCGAAGCTGCAGCCTATCTGATGGGCAACTTCGCCGTGGCCCCGCTGCGCGAAGCCGGTCTGAGCGATGATCAGCTGGATTTCTATCAGTTTGTGTCGATCAACCCCGATGTCGAACTTGCCGAGGACGCGCCAACGGATACGTTCCACATCCCGTCGAACGCCTCGAACAAGGAAGCTGCGCGTGAATTCCTGCGCTTCGTTGTCTCGCCTGACGAACAGACCGAAATTAACAACGGCAAAAACCTGGGCCAGCTTCCTGTCAACGCAAAATCGGCCGTGGATGACGACAAATTCCTGAACCAGGGCTTCGAGATGCTGTCGTCCAACAGCCCCGGCGGTGTCGCCCAGTTCTGGGACCGCGACGCACCGGCAGAAATGGCCAAAGTGTCGATGGAAGGCTTCCAGGAATTCATGGTCAAGCCTGACAATGCCGACCGCATCCTGGCCAAGCTGGAACGCGCGCGTCAGCGCATCTACGACAACTGATCCGGTCAGACCGGGCCTCTGGCCCGGTTTGTACCAAGACCTGCGCAAGGCGGGTAAAGCCCGCCTTGCTCCTTTGATCCAATCCGAGTGTCCCCATGACCACTGCCGCAGAAGCTCCTGAACAGGAAAGCTGGTTTCACCGCAACCAGCAGCGCATCGCCCCGTGGCTGTTCCTTGCCCCTGGCCTGCTGTTCTTCATGGTCTACGTCATCATTCCAGTTTTTCAGTCCTTTAACCTCTCTCTTTATGAGTGGGATGGGCTGGGTGCTGCGGAATATGTAGGCTTTCGCAACTATGAGGACCTCTATTGGGAGTGGGTCGACCGGGATGCCTTTTTCATCTCACTCAAGAATAACCTGATCTGGCTAATACTGTATCTGGCCGCGATCCCTGCAGGGCTTTTCATTGCGCTGTTCCTGAACCAGACCGTTTGGGGTATTCGCCTCTACAAGTCGCTGTTTTTCTTTCCGTTCGTGATCTCACAGGTTGTTGTGGGCCTTGTTTTCACATGGTTTTACGACCCGACCTTTGGATTGCTGAACGAATTCCTCGCCTTCTTCGGTCTTGGCCCGCTCAACGTGCTGGGCGACGAGCGCTTTGTGACCTATGGCATCATCGTTGCCGGTCTCTGGCCGCAAACCGCTTATTGTATGATCCTGTATCTGACAGGTTTGAACGCCGTGGACCCGGAACAGATTGAAGCCGGCCGCTTGGATGGCGCAAAGGGTTGGCGGATGCTGTGGCACATCATCCTGCCGCAACTGCGCCCTGCCACATTCATTGCTTTCGTCGTTACAATCATCGGCGCCTTGCGCAGCTTTGACTTGATTTCGATCATGACCCAGGGCGGTCCTTTCGGTTCGTCTCGCGTGCTGGCCTACTACATGTTCGAAGTTGCCCTGTCCGAATATGGATTCCGTATGGGCTACGGTGCCGCCATTGCGGTCATCCTGTTCCTCATCATGCTGTGCTTCATCGCCTACTTCCTGTGGTCGATGTACCGTGAAGAAAGGGGACACTGAGATGTTTCCCAAACCTATCGAAAAACAGCCCCGCGCGGCGCAGATCACCTATCAGGCCATGCTACCCGTTGCCCTGCTGCTGTGGTTGGGACCATTGCTGGCGGTGGCGCTGTTCTCGGTCAAACCCGCGGCGGATTTCACCAACGCCAACTACTGGGGTATGCCGTCCAGTTTTGAAGGAGCCTTCAACTATGGGCAGGTGTTCTTCAACTCGGACATGCCGCGATATCTGCTGAACTCGTTCCTGATCACCATTCCTACTGTGATTGGTGCTGTTGCGCTTAGCTGCATGACTGGTTTTGCCCTGGGTATCTACAAGTTCAGGTCGAACCTGTGGATTTTCTTCCTCTTCGTGGCCGGCAACTTCGTGCCTTTCCAAATCCTGATGGTGCCGGTGCGCGATCTCACGCTGGAATTGGGCCTCTACAACACCAAAACCGGGCTGGTGCTATTTCACATTGCCTTCCAGACTGGGTTCTGCACCCTCTTCATGCGCAATTTCATCCGGGCGCTTCCGTTTGAGCTGATCGAGGCCGCGCGGGTAGAAGGTATTAGCGAGGTGCGTATCTTTTGGTACGTCGTTCTGCCGCTGATGAAGCCGGCCATCGCTGCGTTGAGCGTGCTGATCTTCACCTTCATCTGGAACGACTATTTCTGGGCGGTGGTGTTGACCCAAGGGGCTGAAAGCCAGCCTGTTACCGCCGGGATCACCAGCTTTAACGCCCAATTCCGCGCCGCTTATCAACTGATGAGCGCCGGTTCCATCGTCGCGGCACTGCCGCCCGTGGCGATGTTCTTCCTGATGCAGAAACACTTCATCGCGGGTCTGACCCTCGGTGCCGTAAAATAACGTCAAACCAAAGGTTTGCAAAATGACAAAGATTGCCTTCGTCGGAGCGGGCTCCACGATCTTCATGCAGAATATCGTCGGCGATGCCCTGCTGACCCCTGCGCTTGCAGACAGCCATTTTGCGTTGATGGATATCGACGCGAACCGCTTGGCAGAAAGTGAAATCGTTGCCCGCGCCATGATCCGCTCGGTCGGGACCGGCGCAACCGTCACGACCCATACAGACCGCCGCACGGCGCTTGATGGGGCGGATTTCGTGGTAACAGCGTTTCAGGTGGGGGGCTACAAACCCTGCACGGTCACGGATTTCGATATCCCCAAGCAATACGGGCTGCGCCAGACCATCGCCGATACATTGGGCGTCGGCGGCATCATGCGGGGCCTGCGCACGGTTCCGGTTCTTTGGGATATCGCGCATGAAATGCTGCAGCTTTGTCCAAATGCAACGATGTTGCAATACGTCAACCCCATGGCGATCAACACCTGGGCTCTGGCCGAACGTTTCCCGACGCTCAAACATGTCGGGCTGTGTCACTCGGTCCAGAACACCGTCGAAGAACTGGCCCATGATCTGGACCTTCCAAAAAGCGATATTCGCTACAAAGTAGCGGGCGTAAACCACGTCGCCTTTTTCCTGCGGTTGGAGCATGAAGGACACGATCTTTATCCCGCGCTGCGTCAGGGCTATGCCGGTGGGCGGTTCCCGAAGCCGCCTTTGTTGATGCCCCGCTGTCCCAACAAAGTGCGGTACGAGGTGATGGACCACCTTGGCTATTTTTGCACCGAGAGTTCCGAGCATCTGGCCGAGTATGTTCCATGGTTCATCAAGGACGGTCGTGAGGACCTGATCGAGCAGTTTTCGATTCCGCTGGATGAATATCCCACCCGCTGCGAGGAACAAATCGTCAGTTGGAAAGAACAGGCAAAGACCCTGACGGATGGGCGCGACATCGCAGTGACGCGCAGCCACGAATTTGCGGCCGATTTGATGAATGCTATCGTAACCGACACGCCTTATGTGGCTTATGGCAACTTGCCCAACACCGGCCAAATCCCGCAATTGCCTTTGGGCGCGGCGGTTGAAACGCCCTGTCTGGTGGATAGTAACGGGGTGCAGCCCTCAGTCGTGACAGATATCCCGCCCCAACTGATCGCGCTGATGCGCAGCCAGATCAATGTGCAGGAGCTGATCGTGCGCGCGCTTGTCGACCAAAACCCTGAATATATCTATCACGCCGCGATGATGGACCCGCATACAGCTGCGGAACTGGACTTGCGGCAAATTCGCAATCTGGTCACCGATCTCCTGACCGCGCATTCCGAATGGCTGCCCGATTGGTGTCAGCCTGCCAGGGCCGCGTGAGAGGCCCGACAAATTTATTTTCCAAACGGGCCAAACTACGCGCCCCGTAAGCAGAAAGAGCCGCTGATGAGCCAACCCGCCACATTCCACGACCTAAACGGTGCCTCGGTTTATATCACCGGTGGAGGCTCAGGCGTTGGCGCTGCGCTGACCGACGGGTTCATGGCGCAGGGGGGCAATGTCGCGTTCATCGGCCGGTCTGATGCCAGTGCTTTTGTTGAAGAGATGCGCGAAAAACACGGTCGTGCGCCGCTGTTCCTGCAAGGGGATATGACGGATACCGAGCTGCTGCGCGCCACGATGACCAAAGCGGCCGAGGCGCACGGACCGCTCAACGTGTTGGTCAACAACGCAGCCAATGACAAGCGCCACTCACTCGAAGAAACAACGCCCGAATTCTGGGATTGGATGATCGAGGTGAACCTCAAGGCGTATTTCTTTGCCTCACAGGAAGCCGCACGTCAGATGACTGAAGGCGGCGCGATCATCAATTTCAGTTCGATCAGTTACATGATGGGCAATGCCGGCTATCCGGTCTACACCACTTCGAATGCAGGGATAACCGGCATGACCCGCTCATTAGCACGTGAACTTGGCCCCAGGAATATCCGTGTCAACGCGCTGGCCCCCGGCTGGGTGCTGACGCAGAAACAACTGGACATGTGGGCCACGCCCGAAGATCTGGCCTCGCATCTGCACCGGCAATGCCTGAAGGAACATCTGACCCCAGAAGACATGATTGCGCCTACGCTTTTTCTGGCCTCGCAGGCCAGCCGAGCAATGACTGGTCAGTGCATGGCGGTCGATGGCGGTGTCGTGGTGACGGGATGAGACCATGAGTATCGAATGGATCGCAGCAGATTGGGGAACATCTCATTTACGAGTTTGGGCGATGCAGGGCAGCCATGTTCTGGATCAGGCGGACTCGGATAAGGGTATGGGAAGTCTGACCCGGGGCGCGTTTCAGGATGCATTGCTGGAATTGATCGAGGATTGGCTTGGTGCCGAGCCGGTCGATGTCATCGCCTGTGGTATGGTAGGCGCGCGTCAGGGCTGGGTCGAGGCCCCTTACTCTGCTGTGCCTTCAGCGCCAGTGCCACGCGCTCCGATCAGGGTGCCGGGCACGGACCCGCGCTTCCGCGCTTTTGTGGTGCCCGGTTTGAAACAGGCCAACCCGCCAGACGTCATGCGGGGTGAGGAAACTCAGATCGCAGGCTATCTGGCAGGATACAAGAATTGGGACGGCGTGATCTGCTTGCCGGGGACCCATACTAAGTGGGTGCAAGTCAGCGCGGGCGAAGTGGTCAGCTTTCGCACCTTCATGACCGGTGAGATGTTCAGCCTTCTCAGCGGGCATTCGGTGCTGCGTCACTCGGTCGGAGAAGGATGGGACGATGCGGCTTTTGCCGAAGCCGCGGCAGATGCTTTGTCCAAACCTGAACAGATGGCGGCGCGCCTGTTTGGACTGCGCGCAGCTGATTTGCTGAATGGGCAGGATGCTTCTGTTGCCCGCGCCCGTCTGTCAGGATTTCTAATCGGGGCAGAACTGGCTGCCACGCGACCTTATTGGCTGGGTCAGCAGATCGCGATCATCGGGGCTGAGGGGCTGTCGGATGTCTATGGTCACGCCCTGAAACAGCAAGGCGCTTTTTTTGAAATCGCCGATAGTACGAACACCACTCTGGCGGGTCTGCATCAGGCCCGAAACCTGACGAGGCAGACCGCATGAGCCGTCCCATTATTGCAATCCTCAGAGGTCTTCACCCGACCGAAGCGGCCGATGTTGGCCAGGCTCTGATTGATGCCGGTATCGACCAGATCGAAGTGCCGCTGAACTCGCCCGAGCCTCTGAAAAGTATCGGCATACTGGCCGAAAAATTTGGTGACACGGCGTTGATTGGTGCGGGCACGGTGTTGACCGTGGAACAAGTGGATGCCGTGGCCAAGGTTGGCGGCAAGCTGATCGTTTCGCCCAATTGCGACACGGATGTCATCCAGCGCACGGTCGCGCTGAACATGCAAAGCTGGCCCGGCGTCTACACCCCAACCGAGGCGTTTGCCGCCCTCAAGGCAGGCGCAACAGGGCTCAAGTTGTTTCCCGGTGTGATGGCGGGACCGACTGGATTGGCCGCTATGCGCCCAGTATTGCCGGAAGGGGCAAAAGTCTACGCCGTTGGTGGTGCTGGGCCCGATAATTTCGATGTGTGGATCAATGCGGGGGCGGACGGTTTCGGCATTGGATCGGCCCTTTTCAAGCCCGGCTTTTCAGTAGCCGAGATCTCGGAACGTGCACGCGGAATCGTCGCGGCCTACAACGAGGCCGCCGGATGAGCACCGTCTTTGACGACCGCCCTTGCGCATTGGGCGAGGGGCCGCTGTGGCATCCCCAACGGAAGCAGCTTTTCTGGTTCGACATTCTTGGCAAACGTTTGATGACGCAGGTCGATAGCGTGCCCGTTGAATGGCAGTTCGACGAACATGTCTCGGCCGCCGGGTGGGTCGACACTGAGACGCTGCTGATCGCGTCCGAAACCGGGTTGTGGCACTTCAATCTTGAAAGCCGCAAAAAGACGCTGATCACTGCGCTTGAGGCAGAAAACTCTGTCACACGCTCGAATGATGGCCGCGCTGATCCGTGGGGCGGGTTCTGGATCGGAACGATGGGGAAAAATGCTGAGCGTGGAGCAGGCGCGATTTATCGGTTTTGGCGCGGGGAACTGCGCCGTTTGGTGCCTGACGTCACGATCTCGAACGCGATCTGTTTCGCGCCCGACCGATCCTGCGCCTATTTCAGCGATACAGCGACCCAGCAGGTGATGCGCTGGACTTTGAATTCATCGGATGGCTGGCCCGAGGGCGACAGCACCGTCTTTCTTGATTTGCGCGCAGATGATCTGAACCCTGATGGTGCAGTGGTGGATGCCCAAGGCAACATTTGGATTGCCCAATGGGGCGCAAATCGTGTTGCAGCCTATTCGCCGGACGGTCAGTTCCTGCAGTCGGTGGAATTCGATGCGGCACATACCTCATGTCCCTGCTTTGGCGGGGCCGATCTGACAACCTTGTTCTGTACTTCGGCCCGGCAGGGGCTGGATGCGGATATCCTTGCAAAAAAGCCTTCAAACGGCATGACCTTTGCGGCACACAGCGCGGGAAAAGGTCAGCCAGAATACAGAGTTATCCTATGAAACCGGAACTTGGCGTCTGCTATTATCCTGAACATTGGCCAGAAGTGATATGGGCCGAAGATGCCGCACGCATGGTCGAAAACGGCCTGTCCTGGGTGCGCATCGGCGAATTCGCTTGGAGCCGGATGGAACCAACTCCGGGTGATCTGCAATTCGACTGGCTTGACCGGGCCATCGACACTTTGGGCGCGGCGGGTTTGAAAGTGGTTCTGGGGACACCAACCGCCACGCCACCGCGCTGGATGCTTGAGAAATACCCGGACATGCTGGCAGTTGACGCGGACGGGAACCCACGCAAATTCGGATCGCGGCGGCATTACTGCTTTAGCCATCAGGGTTATATTGAGGAATGCGCTCGGATCACGCAGATCATGGGTGAGCGATATGGACGGAACCCCCACATTGCAGCGTGGCAGATCGACAATGAATATGGCTGCCACGATACCACCATCAGCTATAGCCCGGTCGCCCTTGCCGCGTTTCAGAATTGGCTTGAGGGTCAATACGGCTCGATCGATGCATTGAATACGGCTTGGGGGAATGTGTTCTGGTCGATGGAATATGATGGGTTCGACCAGATTGACCTGCCCAACCTGACTGTGACTGAACCCAACCCCGCCCATGTTCTGGCCTTTCGCCGGTTTAGTTCGGATCAGGTGGTGGTGTTCAACAAGGCGCAAGTGGATGTGCTGCGCGAGCTGACCGACGCGCCGCTGCTGCACAACTACATGGGCCGGGTCTTGGAGTTCGACCATTTCAAGGTCGGCGCTGACCTCGATATCGCCACGTGGGACAGCTATCCGATCGGTTTCCTGTCTGACCGGCTTGAGGTGGAGGAGGCGCATAAAGCCGCCTTTCTCCAACAGGGTGATCCTGACATGCAAGCCTTCCACCACGACCTATACCGCGCCGTGGGGCGGGGCCGCTGGTGGGTGATGGAACAGCAGCCGGGTCCGGTGAACTGGGCCCCATATAACCCGGCGCCGCTGCCGGGTATGGTGCGCCTCTGGTCGCTTGAGGCTGTTGCCCACGGGGCCGAGGTGGTCAGCTATTTCCGCTGGCGGCAAGCACCCTTCGCGCAAGAACAGATGCATGCAGGGCTACTGACACCAGATAATCGCCCTGCCCCAGCCTTGGCCGAAGCGCGAGAAACAGCGGATACCCTTGCCCAGATCGGTTCTGTGACGCAGCGCAAGGCGGATGTCGCCATTCTGTTCGACTATGCCTCGGACTGGGCGTGGGCGACGCAACCGCAGGGGGCCGGGTTTGATTATTTCCGGCTGGTCTTCTCGACCTACCGCGCGTTGCGACGGGCGGGCTTGTCGGTGGACTTCCTGTCGCCCGACAGCATTCCGGCGGATGGCTACAAAATCATACTGGCACCTGGTCTGGCCACGATCGATAAGGACTTGGAGCGGAGTATTTCAAACGGCTGTGATCTGGCCATTCTGGGACCGCGTAGCGGGGCGATTACCCGCGATTTTCAGATTCCTCAGACTGGTCGACCGGGCCTGGTCGGCCTGGACAGCCATGTTGACCTGATCGAAACCCTGCCGCCCACGTCCAAACGCGATGTCTCGGGCGGAGGAGCGGCCTGTCACTGGGTCGAGCGTTTGTCTGGGACCGCCACAGCACTGTTGACCCATGCAGACGGAACGCCAGCGCTGACGGGCACCGGATCCATGTGGTATCTGGCCAATTTCCCGAACGACACTCTTTGGGATCGTGTCGTTCGGATGGCCGCTCAGCATACGGGGTTGAGTGTGTATCCCATGTTGAGCGGTCTCAGACGTCGTGAGACAGGCGAACATACATTCCTGATCAACTACAACGCCGCGCCGGTCACGTGGAACGGGAATGTGATTGATGCCTGTGATGCGCTTGTTCTGGAAAAAGGAGCGCCCGCCGAGGGGTAATCCCGGCGGGCGCAGATTGCGCTATTCGTCCGTTTTCAGACTGTTGGGGTCAAACGCTCCGCCGAACCCGCCATTGGTCGAAGGTTGCGGCTCGGCGTTGGATTCATCTTCGTCACCACTCAAAGCATTTGGCGCGAAGACATTGCCAAAACCGCTATTGTTCGACGGTTTCGGAGCGGATTGCGTCTCGCCTTGTTCTGCCTCGTCAGCTTCGCGCTGTTTGCGGCGTTCTTCGCGCTGCTTGCGCAGCTCTTGGATACGCTGGTCGGCTTCAAGCTGCTTTTGCTCTTTCACGTTGGCGATGCATTGGTCCGGGCTGTAGGCGGTTGCCGTGCCCACAACTGTGATCGTAGCGGCCGCGAAGATAACCACGAGCATGGCGGCGACATTGCCTGCAAAGAAACTCGGCAGTTTGATCTTGCCCGCCAGTTCTTCGACCGTGGCATTCTTGCGCGCGGCGGCGACCAGTTCCTGTCGCTTCAACTTCGCCTCGTTCAGCAGGGCAAAAAACACCGTCAGCGCCACGATGATAAAGGCCAGGGCCGAGATCGACGGCGTGATGCCATAGCGTACTTTCTGTGCCAGTTCGATGGTCAGTGTCGGGTATTCGCCGAAGGTGAAGGTGGTCGTGTTGTAGTTTTCGAACGACGCGAGGAACGCCAGCACTGCGGCGCTTGCAATCGCGGGCCGCATAAACGGCAGCAGGATTTTGCGGAACGCCTGCGCATGGGTCGCGCCAAGGTCCAGTGCGGCCTCGGTCAAGGCCACGTCATACCGCTGCAGCCGCGCCACCAGAACCAACATGCAATAGCTGGCGATAAAGGTGGACTGGCCAATCACCGTCAGGAAAATGCCGTTCGACAGGACACTATCCGCGCCCAGCCCCAGCATCCGGTTGATCCGGTCCCAGAACACCAGGGTTGAAATCCCCAGAACAACCCCGGGGATCAGGATAGGCGCGATGATGATTGTGTAATAGGTCGCGCGCAGCTTGGGCCAGATCTGGGTCAACATCAGCGCCCCCGCCAGCCCCATCGCCACCGACAGAACCACCGTACCGGCCCCGATAATCAGCGAGTTCTTGATGCCGTTCAGGATGCGCTGATCCTGAAACAGCTCTCCGAACCACTGGAAGGTCAGGCATTCCCACGGGGTCATCCGCGGGAAGGCAGACGAGTTGAAGGCCGTGACCGACATGATCACCAGCGGGCCCAACAGATACAGGAAGAAGATTGCCAGATAGACCCAGATACTTACACGAAGGAAGGACAGGTTCATTTGCCGATATCCCCCATATTCACCTTGAACAGGCGCATTACGGCCAACACAAACAGGATACAGGTCACCAACAGCACGATCGCGTAAGCGGCACCCTGCGGCCAGTCATTGTTATCGTTGAATTGCTGATAGATCAGCTGCGTGAACCACAAGCTGGACGGCCCGCCCAGAATTTGCGGCGCAGCCAGCGCACCTGCCGACAGCATGAACACCATCGTACAGCCCGAACTGATCCCCGGCTTGGCATAGGGGATGACGACCCGCCAGTGAATCCGCCACCACGGGGCACCCAGATCCCGTGCGGCCTCGATCTGGTTGCCGTCGAGGCTTTCAATCACGTTATACATCGGGAAAATCATCAGCAGGATGTAGGCGTAGCCAAGCCCTGCATAGAGCGCGATGTCGTTGCGGATGAAGTCGAACGGCGTGTCAAAGACGCCAAGGCCGACGAACAGGGTATTCAGCACGCCTGTCTCACCGAAGATGATGCGCAAGGCAAAGGCGCGCAGGATTTCGTTGATCCAGTAAGGGATGATCAGCATGATCGCAAAGATGCGAATATGACTGCCCTTGGACTGGCCCAGATAGTAAGCGATTGGGTAGCAGAGGATTAGGTTGAAGATCGTTACGCAGACCGCCGCAACCAGAGTGCGGAAGAACACGCGCAGGTCGACCGCGTTGTAATCCTGACTGCCGCCCTCGGGGCCGTAGATCAGATATTTGTAATTCTCCAGCGTGTAGACATCCTTGGGCCCGCCAATCTCAGGCGGGGGCAGGTTAGGCCGGAATGAGAAATCCAGCATCGACAGCTGCGGCAGGATGATCAGGCCGATGGTCCAGAAGATCACCAGACCCAGAATCGCTAGCCCCATACCGGTGCCGTTGCGGTTAAAGAACTCTCTCAGGAAGCGGGGCATTTCAGTTCCCCCTATTCCGCGGCCAGTTCACCCGCCGGAACCAGAACCGCATTCTGCGCCTCATATTCCAGCGTGATGTTCTGTCCGGTGTGATCCTGGAAGGATTGACCATGGTTCGGGATCGAGACCTTGATCTCCTTCCCGCCCTCACCCTCAGTGAAGATGTTGAAGACGTTCCCCTCGAATTCCTCGTGGTTAACGCGGGCGGTGACGAAATGGTCGCCCGTCGCCCCATCGGGGGCGATGGCAAACGCCTCGGGGCGGATGAACATCATGGCGTCATCCCCCTCTTTCAACTTGCCTTGGTTGGCGGTGGAAATTCGCGCCACTAGATCACCAGAGCGATTGGTCGCGATCATCGCCTCATTGCCCATGACCTGCTTGATCTTGCCCCGGAACACATTGTTTTCCCCAACGAATGAGGCCGCGAAGGCTGTGTTGGGATCATTGTAGATGGTCTTGCCATCGGCGATCTGGTCGATCACGCCCGCACGCATCACGGCGATGTT
Organism: Ruegeria sp. F12; assembly: GCF_056533885.1. Taxonomy (NCBI): domain Bacteria; kingdom Pseudomonadati; phylum Pseudomonadota; class Alphaproteobacteria; order Rhodobacterales; family Roseobacteraceae; genus Ruegeria; species Ruegeria sp. F12. Next base: position 62,180 of record NZ_JBQFOV010000004.1, read on the forward strand.
GTCGGACATGGTCAACGCCTCGCCCTGGTCGTGGGTGATGTAGATGAAGGTGATGCCAACACGCTGCTGAATCTCGCGCAGCTCGGTGCGCATATGCTGGCGCAGCTTCAGGTCCAGTGCCGACAGTGGTTCATCCAACAACAGCACATCGGGTTCGGCGCAGAGCGCACGGGCAATGGCGACCCGCTGGCGCTGACCACCCGACAGCTCGCTGGGCAGTTTGTCGCCCTGCCCCGGCAGCGCGATCATGTCCAAAAGCTCATCGGCGCGCTTGCGGCGTTCCTTGGCGCTGGCGCCCTTGATCTCCATGGAAAAGGTGATGTTCTCCCACACTTTCATCAGTGGAAACAGCGCGAGGTTCTGGAAGATCAGAGCTGTAGGGCGTTTGTTCGGTCCAATCCCGCGCATGTCGTTGCCGCCGATCAGAACCTTGCCCTCGCTGGGGTCCAGAAAGCCCGAAACCGCACGCAGGATCGTGGTCTTGCCACAGCCCGAAGGGCCAAGGAACGAAAAGAAATCGCCCCCGTTGATGTTCACATTGGCATCCCGCACGGCGACGAAATCGCCGAACCGAATCCACAGGTTTTCCAGATCTACACCGACCCCTGCACTCATTTTAGGTATCTCCGTCTGGTGCGGATGGGGACCACACCGATATAGGGTCCGTCACGCCAAAGCGCACGGATGGATGGCCCCCCGCGACATCGCGGAGGGCGTCGTTTCAAAGCGATCAGGCGCTTTTGAACTTGTTGACGAATTCGGTCCGGGTTTCAGCGTACCACGGTGCTTCGGCCGGCCACGGGTTGAGGTTGGCCAGCGAGTCGCCCGGATAGGCCTCGGCAAAGTTCTTCTTATAGGTGTCGCCCGAGTATTGATCGGCACCCAGAACCGGCGAGTTATAGCCATGGCTATCAATCGCCACACCAGCCGGCTTCGCCTGATAAGCGAAGTCGATGAAGGCGTAGATCTGGTCGATATTTGCCGCACCGGTCGGAATCGACATACCGTCAACCCAGGCCATCGCACCTTCGACAGGAGCTTGGTAGTGCACCGGCTCGCCCGCCGATTTCAGCGCTAGCGGCGGACCATCCCAGGTCTGGCCGACAACAACACCTTCGTTCAGCAGGCCGTTCTTCTGAGTATCCGCGTCGTTCCAGATCAGTTTGATCCGGTTCTTGCGTTCGATGCACCAGTCGGTGATCTGACCCCAAACCTTGCGCATGGTGTCCTCGTCACCATAAGCGGCCCAGACCGAGCCCGGCTCCATCTCACCCGAACGTTCCATGTAAAGACCTGCGCCCAGCATCATCGAATGCGCGCGGCCCATGGTTTTGCCCGCGTTCTCCTCGGACCAAACATCGCCATAAGACGGCGCATCGCCCTCGGGCAGCCATAGATCGGTGCGATAGGCAATGCCCTCGGTGCCCCAGATATGCGGCAGCCAGTGCACGCCCGCATCGCCAAAGTTCCACGCATCTGTGCCAATAGCGGCCATCGCCGGGTTCACCAGATCAATCGGCACCTTGTTCATGTCGAAGGGCTGCAGCAACTCAAGCGGTTCCCACTGCAAGGACCGGTTGTTGGTGGGCGAGACGATGTCGAAGCCTTGGCCCTTGGTCGCCTTCATCTTGTTGATGATCTCTTCGTTCGACCCGATGCCGGTATAGTTAACCTTGATTCCGGTCAGAGTTTCAAACTCTTGCAGGAAACTGGGCGGCAGATAATCCGACCACATCAGAATGTTGATCTCACCTGAAGAGGCCAGTGCGCTTTTGCTGTAAAGAGGGGCCGCCAGAGCCGCGGCACCTGCGCTTTTCAGCACCGTCCGCCTGGACAGGTTTGTTAGTTTAGTCATTGTTAGATCTCCCGTTGTAAATCCGTTTTTTTGTTTTTGTGGATACAGGTTAGACCTTTGCGATCCAGCTGTCAGTCCAAAAGTGACAGTTGGCAGTTTCCATAAGTCCAGTTTGAATTGACTTGACGCCTTTGCGACCGCGTAACACCGCTGGTCGACGGGTCGGAAGATTTAACCAACCGGTGCGTTCACAAGCTAAAAAACACGTTCCATTATCCGATTAAGGCACGTTGGAATACCTGGCGGCGTGGCCGACAGGTACAATCGAAATGATCAACGCTGATGATTAAATTGGACTTCACCAATTCGCAGAAAAGTCAGGACCTGCTGCGCATAGATTTTCCGTCGTGAAACAAATGCACCTTTTCAGGACGGGCTGAGACACCAACAGTTTGTCCCCGCATATTGCGCTGGATACCTTGCAACTTGGCAATCACAGATTCAGCCCCGGTGCGGTTTTCAAAGTACAGCAGTGTGACTTCGCCTAGTGCCTCGGTGAAGTCCACCACCCCTTGAAAGGCCGCGTCCGCGTCAGCTGGAACAAAATCTTCTGGCCGGATGCCGACATTCACTTGTTTGCCCATGTCCTCCGCCTGGGTCGCGATAGCGCTCGTGATCGTTCCACCGGCCTCTAGCGTGACAACTGTCGTTTCGCCCGTTTGTGTGATGATACCGGGCAGCAGGTTCATCGAAGGCGAGCCGATGAATTGCGCGACAAATTCGTTATCCGGCGTCTCGTACAATTCCAGCGGAGTCCCAACTTGCGCGATCCCCTTATTAGCAAGCACCACGATGCGACTGGCCAAAGTCATCGCCTCGACCTGATCATGGGTCACGTAGATCATGGTGCTGTCAGGCATCGCCTCTTTCAGGCGCGCGATTTCGATCCGGGTGGCAACTCGCAGGGCGGCGTCGAGATTCGAGAGCGGTTCGTCGAACAGATAGACCTTGGGATCGCGGACAATGGCCCGCCCAATGGCAACCCGCTGACGTTGTCCGCCCGAAAGTGCCTTGGGGAGCCGATCCAGAAATGGTTCAAGCTGAAGGATACGCGCGGCGCGTTCGACAGCGGCATCCACATCCGCCGCAGGCATCTTTGCGATCTTGAGAGCAAAGGCCATATTCTCGCGCACGGTCATGTGGGGATAAAGCGCATAGCTTTGGAACACCATCGCAATGCCGCGCTGCGCCGGGGGCACATCGTTCATCACCTGCCCTTCGATCTCAAGCGTTCCGCCCGAGATCTTCTCCAACCCTGCAATCATACGTAGCAAGGTGGATTTACCGCAGCCCGAAGGACCGACGAACACGATCAGCTCGCCCCGGTCAATGTCCAGATTGATGTTCTTCAGCACATCTACATGACCATATGTCTTGGCCACGTCCGTGAGTTTGAGTTCAGACATAACCTACCCCTTGTCCCGCGCCAGCAGACAGAATTGCGCAGCGTCGAGGGACAATGCCCCTTCCCCTTCGACGCTGCCCAACTCCTCCCCGATTATGTGCCAGTTCCCCTCGGGCAGAGTGATTTGGGTCGGATCCGAGCCCAAATTGAAGGCACAGAACACCTGTTCAGTCGGGGCGTCCCGCAGGAAGGTCAGAACAGGGCCGGTCTGGGTCATCTGCATCTGCTCCCCGGACATCAGTGCCGGATGCGCATGTCGCAGCGCAATCGCGCGGCGATAGTGATGCAGCATCGAATTGGGGTCTTGCTCCAACCTGTCTACCGCGCGTTCGGCTTGCGGCGGGCTGACGGGCAGCCAGGGACGACCGGCACTAAAACCCGATTGCTCGTCCTGCGCGGCCCAGACCATCGGTGTGCGGCACCCGTCGCGTCCTTTGAATTCTGGCCAGAATTCGATGCCATAGGGATCTTGCAGGTCTTCGAATGCCACATCGGCCTCGGGCAGACCCAGTTCCTCACCCTGATACAGGCAGGCAGAGCCGCGAAGGCACATCATCAGAACCGCATGCTGTCGAACGGCCTCGTCGCTTAATCCCCAACGCGTCGCGTGTCGCGATACGTCATGGTTCGAGAAGGCCCAGCAAGGCCACGCATCACCGGCCTTGTCCTCTAACTGATCGAAAACCTGTTTGGCATAAGTCGCCGTTAGCGCGCGTTTTTCCAGAAACTCGAAAGCATAGCACATGTGCATCCGCTTATCACCGGTGGTGTATTCGCCCATGATCTCAAGCCCGCGCTGCGCGTCGCCGACCTCACCCAGACAGGCGCGGCCTTCATATTCATCAGTCAGCGCGCGCAGCCGTTCGAGGAAGGCGATATTCTCGGGCTGGCTCTTGGAGAAAAGGTGATCCTGATGGTTATACGGATTCACCATGGGCGCGATCGAGGCGTTACGCTGATCCATCGGCAGGCCGGGATTGTCGCGCAGCTGCTTGTCGTGAAAATAAAAGTTGATCGTATCCAGCCGGAACCCATCGACGCCCAAATCCAGCCAGAACCGGGCCACATCCAGCAAGGCGTCCTGAACCGCCGGGCAATGGAAATTCAAGTCGGGCTGCGAAGTCAGGAAGTTGTGCAGATAATACTGCAATCGCCGCGAGTCCCACTGCCAGGCCGAGCCTCCGAAAATCGACAACCAATTGTTTGGCGGCGTTCCGTCCGGTTTTGGGTCCGCCCAAACATACCAATCGGACTTTTCGTTTTCGCGGTTGGACCTGCTCTCGCTAAACCACGGGTGCTGATCCGAGGTATGCGACAACACAAGATCGATCATCACTTTCAGCCCAAGCCCATGCGCCTGATCCAGAAGCTCTTTGAAATCCGCCATCGTTCCGAACATCGGATCGACATCGCGGTAATCGCTGACATCATATCCGAAGTCCTTCATCGGAGATTTGAAGAACGGCGATATCCAGATCGCATCGACCCCAAGCGAGGCGATATAGCCCAGACGCTGAGTAATCCCTTTCAGGTCGCCAATTCCGTCGCCGTTGCTGTCCTGAAAGCTGCGGGGATAGATCTGATAGATCACACCGCCACGCCACCAATCGGACGCTGCTTGGGTTGCCTTCGTTGTGTCCACAGTGTTCTGCACGTTCATCAGAAGCCTCTATTTGACGGATCCGGCCAGCAGGCCCCGGACCAGATATTTTTGCATTGCGAAGAAAACGATCAGCGGCACGGCGATCGAGACAAAGGCCGCTGTGGCCAGAATTTCCCAGTTGCCGCCCCGCGTGCCCAGCAGCTCGACAATCTGGTTGGTCATGACGGTGGTCTGACCAGACGCGTCGATCAAAAAGACCTTGGCAACCAGCAGATCATTCCAAGTCCACAGGAACTGGAAGATCGCAAAAGAGGCCAGCGCCGGGAAACTCAGAGGCAGGATCAGTTTGGTGAAGATCTGAAACTCGGTCGCTCCGTCGACCCGTGCGTTTTCGATCAGGTCTCGGGGAAGGCCAGCCATGTAGTTGCGCAGCAGGTAGATTGCCAGCGGCATCCCGAAGCCGGTATGGGCCATCCAAACCCCAAGATAGCCTTTCCCGATCCCGATATTGAGGTGGAATTTCAAAAGTGGGATCAGCGCCAGTTGCAACGGCACCACCAACAATCCAACTACGGCAGCAATCAGCAGGGCGCGGCCGGGGAAATCCATCCACGCCAACGCATAGGCCGCAAAGGCGGCCACCAAGATCGGAATGATTGTCGCAGGGATGGTCACAGTCAAAGTATTGAAGAACGCCCGCCCCATGCTGTCCGAGGAATCTTCGGCCAACAAAACCTTGTGGTAGTTGGCCAGCGTGAACTCGGGCGGCAATTCTGCGGTCACGAACACACGGGCGCCCCGGCTGCCGGTAAATTCTTCCGAATTCTCCATCCGGTAGTTGCCTTGCGCGTCCACGGTGATCGTACCCCCCCGACGCAGCTCAGCAGTGTCACCCGGAACAAACGCATCCACGGCTCGAGAGCTGACACCCCATTGTGAGATCGTAGCCGTCGTTCCCGCGTCGAACAGGTTGCCTTCGATGACGTAAGTCCCGTTTTCCAGCACCTGTGTGTCCGGCGCGGCGGACCGCAAAGTCAGGTTCTGTTCAGACGGGAAGAGAGATTTCCACCAGCCGCTTGTGGCAATCTGATCGGCCGTGCGAAAAGACGAGATCAACAGCCCCAGTGTTGGCACCACCCAAAGCACGACCAGAAATATGACCGAGGCATGGACGACCCAGCGCAGCGCCGGTTTGGTTCCTGCAATATCACTCATGGCCTCACTCCATCTCTTTGCGCGCGTTGCGCACATTCCAGATCAGGATCGGAGTGACCAGCAGCATGATCACCATGGCCGAGGCCGACCCCACCCCCCAGTCATTGGCACGGAACAGCTTGTCATACATGTAGTTGGCGAGAACCTGTGTCTCCCACTGGCCGTTGGTCATGGCAAAGACGATATCAAAGACCTTGAGCACGGTGATGGTGATCGTGGTCCATACGACCAGAATGGTGGTTTTGATCTGCGGCACTTTGATACGGAAGAAAATCTGGAACGGGTTGGCGCCGTCCAGAATGGCGGCCTCGACGGTTTCTTCGGGAATGCCACGCAGGGCCGCGGACAGGATCACCATTGCAAAACCGGTCTGAATCCAGATCAGGACGACCATCAGGAAGAAACTGTTCCAGAACGGGATGGTCAGCCAAGTTTGCGGCTCGGTCCCGCCAAAGAAGATATAAAGCGCGTTCAGCATCCCGATCTGATCCTGTTCGGCCGGGCGAGTGTCATAGACCAGCTTCCAGATCACCGATGCACCCACAAAAGAAATCGCCATCGGCATGAAGATCAGCGACTTGGCGATATTGCCCCAACGAATGCGGTCGGTCAGTTGCGCAACCAAAAGACCCAAAGCAGTGGACATCGCCGGCACAATGATTAACCAGAACATGTTATTGCGCATGGCTTCCCAGAACTTGGGCTCATTCGCCATCTGGATGTAGTTTTCCAGGCCCACCCATTCATAACCACCACCGGGTACCCGATTCGTAAGGGACAAGCGCAGCGTTTCGACCACCGGATAGGCCAGATACAGGCCCAAAGCCGCCAACGCCGGGAACAGAAACAACCACGGACGGATCATGTTAGCGCGGTTGATATTGCGCCCTGCATTCGGGCCGCGCGCCGGGAACAGCACTTTGTCCAGAAATTGGTTGGAGAGGTAGAAATAGCCCACACACCCTGACACGCCGATGGCGATGGTCAGCAGGCCCTGTAATGCCGGATGCATGCCGCGTCTCCCTTGCGACGGTGGCAGGCAACCCGAACTGGCGGGTTGCCCGATCAGGAACGCTTAGTCCAGCGCGTCCCAGGAGGATTGGATTTCGTTGGCAACCTCTTCCGCCGAGGCCCCGCCAGCATAGTCGACCATGCCGGTCCAGAACGTCCCTGCGCCAACACCGCCGGGCATTAGGTCAGACCCGTCAAACCGGAAGGTGGTCGCACCTAGAAGGATGTCGTTCATCTTCTTCAACGTCGGGTCCGAGAAAAGCGAGGTATCAACGCCCTTATGCGGTGTCAGGAACCCGGTCAATTGCATCCAGGTCTCGTGCGCTTCGGGGGTCTGTAGATACTCGATCAAAGCATGAGCGCCGGGGCTGTCATTGGTGATCGCCCAAAGTGTGCCGGCACCCAGAACCGGGCTGCCCAAGTCTTTGCTTTCATAGGCTGGGAAATAGAAGAAATCCGCATCCTCACCCACGACCGTGCCTTCCGGGAAGAAAGCCGGAATGAACGATGCCTGACGGTGCAGATAGCATTGCGGCGGAGAGCTGAACATGCCTTTGGGACTGTCGCGGAAATCGGTTGTGGCTACGGCCCCTGCCCCACCAGCGACATAGTCGTCATTGCGGGCGAAGGCTCCGAATTCTTCGATGGCCGCGATGACCTTTGGGTCATTGAACTTCATCTCATTTGCGACCCAGGCGTCATAATCCGCGGGCGATTGCGTGCGCAGCATCATGTCCTCAACCCAGTCGGTCGCGGGCCAGCCGGTCGCTCCGCCAGACCCCAGACCGATACACCAAGGCGTCTCGCCGTCCGCCACGATCTGGTCCGTCAGAGCTTTGAGTTCTTCCATCGTGGTCGGCACTTCGTACCCGGCGTCTTCGAAGTTCTCGGGAACATACCAGACCAGCGATTTCACATCGACCTTGTAGAAAAATCCGTAAAGATTGTCTGCGCCGTCCGGACCTGCGTAAGTCCCCAGATCGACCCAGGATTGACCCGCAGCGTAATTGTCGCGAATCCAATCGGATGTGCCATTTGCCAAAGGCGTCAGAAAGCCGGATTTGGCCATATCCGCCGCCAGACCGGGCTGCGGGAACACCGCAACGTTAGGGGCAGATCCTGCTTCCGCATCGATGCGGATCTGCTGTTCGAAACTATCCGAGCCGACATAGGCGTACTCATGCCCGGTCGCGGCAGCAAAGCCGTCCAGCACCTTTTCGACATTTTCCTGATCCGGTCCCAACCAGGGGCCAAACACCGTGACCTTGTCGGCATGCGCCGCGCCCGCCATCAGGGCGAACGTTGCCGCGCCTGCGTAAAGCGAGTGTTTCATGAATTCTCCTCCCAACTCTGTTGCGCCCATGAGACTCAGTTTTCAAAGCGCTTTGAATGACGGGTGTTATCCGCTAACATTCAAGTTCTGTCAATATTAGGTTTGAAATTCGCCTAAAAATTAATAAAACACACGGTGAGTAGAAACAGGTTGACCCAATAGGAAAACCCACCCACAACAGTTTTGCCACCAATTTGAAGGCGCTTTGAAGCGAAATGAACCTAAAGCAGCTCTCAGAAATCCTCGGTCTTTCGCAAACAACGGTCAGTCGCGCGCTGAACGGATACCCCGAGGTGAACGAGGCCACGCGAGAGCGGGTTCAGGCTGCGGCGACCAAACACGGCTATCGCCCGAACAGCCGCGCTAAGGGACTGGCCACGGGGCGTTCTATGGTGATCGGGCACGTGATCCCCAGTTCCTCGCAACATGAAATGGTCAACCCGATCTTCGGGGATTTTGTCGCCGGGGCCGCTCGAACCTATGGCGCGCATGGCTATGACATGATGTTCACCAATGCCGACGATACCTCGATCGAACGAACCTATCGGGACCTCTTCCAACGTGGCGCTGTCGACGGGGTCGTTCTGCAAGGCCCCAAGGTCAACGAACACCGGATCGAGGTTTTGACCCGCATGGCGGTTCCGTTCATCGTCCATGGCCGCTCGACCGGGATCGAGGTGCCTTATGACTGGGTCGACGTTAACAACAAAAGCTCATTCCTGAGGGCGACCCGTTTTCTGGTTGATCTGGGACATAAACGTATCTCTCTGATCAATGGGCTAGAGGATATGGACTTCGCCCAACGTCGCCGCGAAGGATATCTGCAGGCTCTGCAAGAAGCTGATCTGACGCCCGAACCCGCCCTAATGCGCAGCGCCGAGATGACCGAGGTTTACGGCCATCACGAAGCCCGCGACATGCTGCAGCTGGACAACCCCCCTACGGCCATATTGGTCTCGTCAATGATATCTGCCATCGGGGTGCGACGCGCTTTGAATGAGGCTGGGCTGAAAATGGGGCGCGATGTATCGGTTATCGCCCATGATGACGACCTGTCCTATCTCAAGAATGGACAAGACGTGCCGATCTTTACAGCAACGCGATCCTCGGTCCGGCAGGCTGGGGAAATCGCCGCCGAAATGCTGATCGACCGGATCAAATCACCGGACGACCCGGTTAAAACTAGATTGCTGGAGGCCGAACTGGTAGTTGGCGGCTCGACCGGCCCCGCTCCTGACAGGTTCTGAACATGAAATATACCCGTACTGATTTCCCCAAAGATTTCCTCTTTGGTGTCGCAACCTCTGCCTATCAGATCGAAGGCCACGCGCAGGGTGGCGCAGGTCAGACCCATTGGGACACGTTTGCGAACACGCCCGGCAATGTGGTGCGGGGCGAAAACGGAGACCTCGCCTGCGATCACCTCAACCGTTTCGATCAGGACTTTGATCTGGTGCGCGAAGCCGGTTTTGATTGCTATCGCTTTTCAACCAGCTGGGCCCGGGTTCTGCCCGAAGGACGTGGGGCCGTGAACCAAGCCGGGTTGGACTATTACGACCGACTAGCCGATGCTCTGCTGGAACGCGGCATTCGCCCCTGTGCGACGCTCTATCATTGGGAACTGCCCTCGCCGCTAGCGGATCTGGGCGGCTGGCGAAATCGGGATATCGCTGGGTGGTTCGCCGACTTCACTGAGGTCATTATGGGCCGCATCGGCGACCGGATGTTCAGTGTTGCCCCCATCAACGAACCCTGGTGCGTAAGCTGGCTGAGCCACTTCGACGGTCACCACGCCCCGGGCCTGCGCGATATCCGCGCGACGGCTCGCGCGATGCATTTTGTTCTGCTGGCGCATGGCCGCGCGATCGAGGCGATGCGTGGTCTGGGCATGTCCAACTTGGGAGCGGTGTTCAATCTGGAATGGGCCGAACCCGCCGATGACAGCGCCGAGGCGCGCAAAGCCGCTGACTTGTATGACGGTATCTACAACCGGTTCTTTCTGGGCGGCGTATTCAACAAAGCCTATCCGCAAAATGTTCTGGACGGGTTGGAACCCTATCTACCCGCTGGCTGGCAGGATGATTTCGACACGATCGGCGCGCCCGTGGACTGGTGCGGGCTGAACTACTACACCCGCAAACTGATCGCGCCCGCCGACACCGCCTGGCCCAGCCTGCAAGAGGTCCCTGGCCCCCTGCCCAAAACGCAAATGGGGTGGGAAATTGAGCCTTCCGCCCTGACACGTTTCCTGACCCGGGCCGCTCGTGAATATACCGGCGATCTGCCGATCTATGTGACCGAAAATGGCATGGCCAGCTCTGAGCGCCAGCAAGATGAGGACCGGATCGACTACCTCAACCAGCATTGGGCCGCTGTGAAAGACGCGTTGGATCAGGATGTGCCCGTCAAAGGCTATTTTATCTGGTCGCTCCTGGACAACTACGAATGGGCCCTTGGCTACGAGAAGCGCTTTGGTCTGGTTGATGTGGATTTCGACACGATGGGGCGGACGCCCAAGGCGTCCTTTGAGGCGGTGAAAACTGCCCTCGCCGGTGCACAAGTCTCTGTCCCCTTAGCACAACCCGCCGGAGCCATGCATGAACACTGGAATCTGGTGGCCGATGTCGGCGGGACCAACACCCGTTTGGGGGTTATCTCAAACGGGAGACTAACCGATCTGCGCAAATACCCAACGGGACAGCTGCCGCAACTGCTCGAGGCGTTTCACAGCCTGCGCGACGAGGTTGGCACCGACCCCCGCGCGGTTGTCGCCGCCGGGGCGGGCCCTGTGCGGGATGGTACGATCCGACTGACCAACGCGCAGCTTGATTTGTCCGAGGACGACATCGGACGCGCGACCGGCGCGCAACATACTTTTGTGATCAATGACTTCACCGCAGCCGCGTGGTCTGTGGCTGAAATCAGGGCCGGTGACGTCGAGGTTTTGCAAGGTGCGGAAACCCCGCCGGTCGGCACTCGCTTGGTCGTTGGGCCGGGCACCGGGCTTGGGGTTGGGTCGCTGCTCTATTCCGAGGGGCACTACCATACGGCATCTGGCGAAGGCGGCCATGTAGGCCTGTCCCCGCGCCACGCTGACGAGGTTGAAGTATTTCGCGCCGCCCGCGAGGTCGCGACCGAGTGTTTCTTTGACGACTCGCTGACCCTTGAGGCCGAGATGTTCCTGAGCGGCACCGGCCTGCCCATCCTCTACCAAGCCATCCAACTCGCAGCCGGTCAAACCAACGCGGAAACCCGTCCCGCAAAGGATATCCTGCAAGACGCGCTGGCCCAAACCGACCCTCATGCGGTACGCGCGGCCCATATGTTCACCACTCATCTGGGGGCTGTCATGGGCGATATGGCTCTGACCATGATGCCAGCGGGCGGTGTTTTTCTGGTGGGCGGCGTGGCCGAAAAGAACCGTTGGCTGTTCAAGGACACCTTCCGCGACGCTTTCAACGCCGGGGGTCGGTTCAGTGAGCTACGCCGGTCGATGAACCTCTATGTCTCGGAACAGGATGAATTTGGCATTGTTGGCGCTAACAATTTCTGCAAAAGTGCCCTCGCGCGTCGGATGGCCTGACGCGGCCAAACTGGAAAGGTCCCGGCATGATCCTGTGCTGCGGTGAAGCGCTGATCGACATGATCCCCACCCCAACCACCGACGGGGCACAGGGCTTTGTCCCCCATTCAGGCGGAGCGATCTTCAACACCGCCATAGCGCTTGGTCGTCTGGGCGCGTCGGTTGGGATGCTGACTGGCTTGTCCAGCGACATGTTCGGGGCACAACTGTCCGACGCGCTGACCGACAGCCACGTGGATCAGACTCATGTCATCCGCTCCGACCGTCCATCGACACTGGCCTTTGTGCAGTTGAAGGACGGACAGGCCAGCTACAGCTTTCTAGATGAAAACTCGGCCGGGCGGATGCTGCGGCCCGAGGATATGCCCGCGCAGTTGCCCGGCACCACAGCGCTCTATTTCGGTGGTATCAGCCTGGCCTGCGAACCTTGTGCGGATGCGTATGCGGCCTTGTTGGACCAACATGCCGACGCGTGCGCTGTGATGCTCGACCCCAATATCCGCCCCGGCTTTATCGCGGATGAGACCCGGTACCGCACCCGCCTGAACCGCATGATCGAACAGGCCGACATCGTAAAAGTATCTGACGAAGACTTGAATTGGATCGTCCCCGGACCTGAATCCCTGACCGAGAAAGTCCCTGCCCTGCTGGAAGCCGGACCGTCTGTTGTCATTATTACCAAGGGCAGCGAGGGCGCCTCGGCCTATCTACACGACGGGTCCGAGACCTCGGTGTCGGTCAAACAGGTGCAGGTGGTCGACACAGTCGGAGCGGGCGACACGTTCAATGCGGGCGTTCTGGCCCAGCTTGACGCGGACGGCTTGTTGACCAAATCCGGTCTACGCTCGGTGGACGTCAGTGCCATACGATCTGCTCTAAGCAAAGGGGCCGAGGTTGCCGCCGTCACCGTATCCCGCGCCGGGGCGAATCCGCCCTGGGCACACGAACTCTGACCACGAAGGCCAAACCGATGAAACGTTCCGAAATCAACGAGATCAAATCCGCAGCCGAGGCGTTCATTCATTCCTTTGGTGCGGTTCTGCCTCCTTTCGCAACATGGTCGCCTGAACAGATGCGCAGCGCTCGGGCCGATGGCATTCGCGCGCGGGGATTGGGCTGGGATATCACCGATTACGGTCAGGGCCGATTTGATGAGCTTGGATTGTTCTTGTTTACACTGCGCAACGGCGATGTCACGGACCTGAGCAAAGGGCGCGGTATGCTTTATGCGGAAAAACTGCTGGTCTCGCGGGACAAACAACTCTCACCTATGCACCGCCATATCGTGAAGGCCGAAGACATCATCAACCGGGGCGGCGGTGATCTGGTGATGGAGATCTATGCCTCGGACACGGATGGCGGCATCGATCGCGACAACCCGGTCATTGTACCAAGCGACAACTGCCCGGTCACGATCCAACCCGGTGAACTGTTGCGCCTGAAGCCCGGTGAAAGCGTGACATTGATGCCGGGTATCTGGCATGCCTTTTGGGCGGAGAAAGGCGATTGCCTGATAGGCGAAGTCTCAACCGTCAACGATGACCGAACCGACAATGTGTTCGAGGACCCAATTCCGCGCTTTGCCACGATCGAGGAAGATGCCGCGCCCGATTTCCTGCTGGTGGCCGATTACTGAAAATCTCAATGCGTGCCGCGGGGCACGAAGTGAGGTTTAATCAGAATTGTTTCGCTGGCTTTCAAAGGGTTCTTAAGCCGTTTCTCCAAAAGTTGGATGACGTGCTCGACGGCTTCGTCGATCGGATTGCAAACCGTTGACAGATCGAATGTTGGCCAGCCAGCCATCTCAATATCATCGAACCCCACAACTGACAGGGTTTCTGGAACTGATACTCCCAAGTCTCGGGCCGCTGTCAAAGCCCCAATCGCGGTTGCATCATTGGCACAAATCAATGCATCCAGCGAATGCATGGTCAGCAGGCGGGTGGCCGCCCTGTGGCCGGCGTCGACAGTGAAGTCGCCGTCGGTTTCGGCAACCAGCGAAAGCCCAGCCTCAGCCAAACTGTCCAGTACCCCAGCCCGGCGACCGCTAGAAGAGGAGAAAGCCTCGGGGCCACCGATATAGCCGAATTTCTTTCTTCCCTTTTCGATCAGAACCCGAGTGGCAATCCGGGTGCCCTCGGCGTTTCGACAACAAACATTGTCAACACCCTGGGCCTCGACGACGCGCCCAGCGGAAATCATTGGAACCCCGATCTTGCTGCATTGCGTGACGACTTCGGCCTGCATACTTCCACCACGCAGGATCAACGCGTCCAACGGGTAGCGCAAGACTTGCTGAATTGCCTTTTCCGCAGACTGATCGCCGCCGTCGATCAGGATCGGCCATTTGTTCAGCGCGTTCAATTGCCCAACCAAAGCCATTACGAACTCGGTGTCATAAGCACTGCGCATATTTCCGACAAAAACAGCGACAAGATGCGAGCGACCATCTTTCAGCCCTGCCGCCAGCGCATTGGGCTGATACCCCATCTGCGCCGCGACCTCATGTATCTTTTTCCGCTTATCCGCATCCAGATAGGCGCCAGGTGTGAACGCGCGTGACACAGACGACCGCGATACACCTGCCGCTTCGGCCACAATCTGGGCAGTCACCCGCCGGGGTCGCGGGGTGTTATATTCATTGTCACTGCTCACGCACTAGCTGTCCTCTGTTTCTGAATAATTTGTCAATAATGCAAAAAATCTTTCACCGAACTGTCACATGCAAAGCGTATGTGACCACGTGTGCACAAGAAGTGCATCACGAATGGGATTCGCCCTATTTGTGCAGATTTTTGACGCTGCCTGGGGCTTCGGCCCCGCAACCTGGTGCGCTGACCAAAACCTTGGTCCGCGGCCAAACCGGAGAGAGACATGACCAAGCTGACCTTCAGCGCTACCGCCGCCGCGCTCGCCTTTACTGCGACCGCAACTTTTGCCGAAACCGAGATCACATGGTGGCACGCAATGGGCGGCCAACTGGGTGAAACCGTCAACAAGATTGCCGAAGATTTCAACGCCTCGCAGGACGATTACAAGATCACTCCGGTCTACAAGGGCAGCTATGAAGAAACACTGACCGCAGGTATCGCCGCCTTCCGTGCGGGCGAGCAGCCCAACGTCATGCAGGTCTTCGACGCCGGTGCCGCCACCGTGATCGGAGCCAAGGGAGCAACTATCCCCGTTCAGGATCTGCTGGCCGATAATGGCGTGAATTTCGACATCAACGACTACATCGCCGGTGTGCGGTATTTCTATGCCGACAGCGACGGCAAGATGATCGGCATGCCCTTCAACTCGTCCACGCCAATCCTGTATTTCAACGTGGACGCGCTGGAAGCTGCAGGTGTCACTCCGCCGAAAACCTGGGAAGAGTTCCAGACAACCACTGCTCCTGCGCTGAAAGACGCGGGCTACATCGCGCTCAGCCAGTCGCACCTGCCCTGGATTTTCACCGAAAACTTCATGTCGCGCCACAACCTGCCGTTTGCCACCAACAACAATGGCTATGACGGCATCGACACGCAGATCCTGGTGAACAATGACGCCATCAAGGCCCACTTCACCGCCGTGACCGATTGGAAAGACGAAGGTCTGTTCGAATGGTATGGTACCGGCTGGGGCGACAACGCCAAGCCGTTCGAAGAAGGCAAAGTCGCCATGTGGCTGGGTTCGTCGGGCTCTTTTGGTGGCCTCCTGCAAAAAGACCTGCCGTTCGAATTCAGTGCAACCGAGCTGCCCTATTGGGAAGCCGTGACCGCCGAGCCTACCCAAACCTTCATCGGTGGCGCCGCTTTGTTCGCAATGTCCGGCAAATCGGACGACGAGAACAAGGCCACGGCTGAGTTCTTCCGCTTCCTGACCGCGCCTGAAACCCAGTACTTCTGGCACCAGGAAACCGGATACGTACCGATCACCGAAGCCGCATATGAGGTTGCCAAGAAAGACGGCCATTATGACCGCTTCCCGGCCGCCAAAGTTGGTGTGAACCAGTTGCAGGCTAAGGCGGGCGACAACACCAAGGGCTACCGCATGGGCTTTTACGTCCAGATCCGCGACATCATGAACCGCGAATATGGACGTATCCTGACTGGTGAAACCGACGTCGAGACCGCCTTCAAAACAATCGAAAAAGAAGCCAACGAACTGCTGGCACGCTTTGGTAAGACCCAGGGTTAATCCCCGTTATCACCCCCTGGATGGTCGCGCCTCCGGGTGCGACCATCGCTCATTATTCGCACGGAACCATTCATGAAACGCGCGGGCTTTGACACGATCTGGCTTCCTGTGGCGCTGCTGATGCCGCAACTGCTGATCATTGCCATCTTCTTCTACTGGCCTGCGGGCTGGGCTTTGCAATCCTCGTTCTACTTGCAGGACCCGTTTGGGTTCGGCTCGACCTTTGTAGGGGGGGAAAACTATACCTCGCTGCTGGGCAATGATCAGTACAAGCGCGTGGCAGGGTTCACGATCCTTTATTCGGTGCTTGTGACGTTCTTTTCGCTCGCCATCGCGCTGCTGCTAGCGGTCAAGGCGGACAAGGTAATCCGAGGGGCAAAGACCTATCGCACGCTTCTGATGTGGGTCTATGCCATCGCACCACCTGTGGCCGGGTTTCTGGGCATCCTATTCTTTGATCAAAGCACTGGGCCGCTGACCAAGTTTTTCCAGATGTTCGGCTGGGATTTCAAACTGGGCGTGGACTATAACGCCACGGCCACCGCTATGGTCATCGTGGCCGTGTGGAAGCAGATCCCGGTCAATTTCATCTTTTTCCTCTCGGGCCTGCAATCCATTCCGCGATCCGTGCGCGAGGCGGCGATGATCGACAACCGCTCGGCTACCGGACGGTTCTGGCAGGTGACTTTCCCTCTGCTGGCCCCCACCGCGTTCTTCCTGCTAATCATCAACATCACCTACGCGCTGTTCGACACCTTTGGCGTGATCGACGCGCTGATGAAGGGTGAGCCGGGCAACAACCCGATGACGCTGGTCTACAAGGTCTATCTGGACGGGTTCCGGGGCAATGACCTTGGCGGCTCATCCGCGCAATCGGTGATCCTGATGGTGCTGGTGCTGATCCTGACCGTGTTTCAGTTCCGCCTGGTGGAACGCCGGATTCACTATACGTAAGGGCTTTGGACATGGCTGAGACAACACTCGAAACTCCCGTTGAAACCCATCGTCCCCGCCGCATCAAATGGTGCGCGATCGGCGATCACACCGTCCTGATCCTAGGCGCTTTGCTGATGATGATACCACCGCTGCTGGCGCTGACCACGGCCAGCCATGACGCGGTGACGATCCACCGCGAGGGGTTGCAGCTGACGCTGGGCGACAATCTGGGTAAGAACTTCCATGCCGCCATGTTCGAAAAGGGTGGGTTCACCCAGACGGTGGATGGCACGCTGATGCTGATGAATTCCTTCATCCTTGGCATCGGCTTTGCGATGGGCAAGATTATCATCTCGATGATGGCGGCCTATGCCATCGTCTATTTTCGCCTGCGCTTTGCCACGCTGGCCTTCTGGGTGATCTTCACCACCCTGTTGCTGCCGCTGGAGGTGCGCATCCTGCCCTCATACGAGGCGATCCAGAAACTGGGCCTGACAAACACCTATACCGGTCTGATCGTACCGCTGATCGCATCCGCAACCGGCACGTTCTTTTTCCGTCAGTTCTTCATGTCCGTCCCTGAGGAGCTGGCCGAGGCCGCCCGGATTGACGGCGCAGGCCCATGGAAGTTCTTTGTCGATATCCTTGTACCGCTTAGCCGGACGATGATCGCTGCGATCTTCATCATCATGTTTGTCTTTGGCTGGAACCAATATCTGTGGCCGACACTGATCACGACGGATGAGAGCTTTTTCACCCTGGTCCGGGGCATCAAACAGATCGTGCTGTCCTACACAGATAGTCAGATCCCAGAACACGGGCAGGCATTGGCGCTGGCCATTGTCGCGATGATCCCACCCGTGGCGATCGTCGTCTTTTTCCAAAACTGGTTCGTTAAGGGCCTTACAGAATCCGACAAATAAGGAATACGCGCATGGCTCAGGTTTCATTAGAGGGCATCCGCAAGGTCTATCCCAACGGCTTTCAGGCGGTTCAGACCACCAGCTTCACCATTCAGGACGGCGAGTTTGTCGTGCTGGTCGGCCCCTCGGGCTGTGGCAAATCCACCCTGCTGCGGATGATCGCGGGGTTGGAGGAGATCACCGAAGGTACACTGAAGATCGGCGACCGGGTGGTCAATGACGTGGATCCGGCGGACCGGGACATCGCGATGGTGTTCCAAAACTATGCGCTCTACCCGCATATGACCGTCCGAAAAAATATCGGCTATGGCCTCAAGAATCGCGGCAACCCGGCCTCCGAGATCGCGGCCAAGGTCGAAGACGCCGCCAAGATGCTGAACCTGACCGAATATCTGGACCGCAAACCAGCGCAGCTGTCGGGTGGTCAACGTCAGCGCGTCGCCATGGGCCGCGCCGTAGTGCGTGATCCGGCGCTGTTCTTGTTTGATGAACCGTTGTCGAACCTCGACGCCAAGCTGCGCAACCAGATGCGGATCGAGATTAAGGCATTGCAACGCCGCCTTGGCACCACAGCCGTCTACGTGACCCATGATCAGGTCGAGGCGATGACGATGGCCGACCGGATCATCGTCTTGAACGCTGGCCGGATCGAACAGATCGGCACGCCGTCGGAAATCTACCACAACCCGGCCTCGACCTTTGTGGCCTCATTCATGGGAGCACCGCCGATGAACCTGATCCGGGCTCAGGTCGAGCAAGGCGAGGTGCGCATCAATGGCTATGACGGTCTGATGCCAGCACCTGCTTCGCAAAACGGGCCGGTGACTTTGGGCATTCGCCCCGAGGATGTGGTACTGGACGATCACGGCAACATCCCGTTCCGTGTGGACATTCTGGAAGAGCTCGGCGCCCATCGCCTGTTGCATGGCGTGGTGGGGGAACAACCTTTTTCGGTGATGATCGGCAAGGATGATGCAGCCTCCACCGGGACCGCGACATTGAATTTGAAGCCCGAGGCCCTGCGGCTGTTTGATCCTGAAACGGGGCGCAAACTGTGACGGGGCAAACGTTTGAGACATTGCCCGCCGTGACGCTGGAACAGCGTAACGCGATCTTGGCTGCGCCGCGCACGGCTGAAGCGCATCGCGATTTGCTGTCCAGCCTGCCTGCCATGAATGCCGTGCAAGTTGGAGGCCGTGCTACGTCCACTCATTTGCAAAGCGATTTCACAGTGGCTGCCTGGAATGTGGAACGGTGTCTTTTCCCCGAAGAAACCGCCGCACATCTTGGCAAGGTCTGCCCCGATATCGTCTTGTTGTCCGAGGTCGATCACGGCATGGCCCGCACTGCACAGCGGCATACCACTGAAGTGATGGCCGACGCGCTTGACATGACCTACGCCTTCGGTGTCGAGTTTCACGAACTTGATCTCGGCGGCGCGACCGAGCGGGGCTTTTGCACGGATGACTTCAACAGTCTTGGCTGGCATGGGAACGCAATCCTGTCCTCGGTGCCGTTTGAACGCACGTCACTGATCCGACTGGACGATCACGGCCATTGGTTTGCCTCGGACCCTGGCGCGACGGACCCGGATCAACCGCGGGTCGGCGGTCGCAATGCCATCGCCGCCATTATCCCGGCCACGCAGGGTTCGCTTTGCGTTGTGTCCACTCATCTGGAAAGCAACGCAGATGCAGCGCACCGCCATCAACAGTTCCAACGGTTGTTAGATGAAATCGACGCGTTTGCGCCCGGACTGCCCGTTCTGATCGGTGGGGACCTGAACACGGGCAACCATCTGCCCCCCGATTTTGACTGGCGACGTGAAACCTTGTTTGGGTTGGCCGAACGCCAAGGCTACTCATGGTCTTTCACCGCAGAAGGTCCTACAACCCGACCCAGCCTGATCACTCCGCATCCTGAGCGGGTCATGAAACTGGATTGGCTGGCCGGACGGGGTCTGAAGTGTCTAGACAAAGGCATTCTGACTTCAATCTCGGACGAAGGTACGCCGCTTTCGGATCATGATTGCGTCTGGTGTCGCACAGGCTAAGCAATGGCCCGCTCAACTATCTGGATAAGTCCCTTTTACCGAAACAGAAAAACCGTCTAACATGCGGTTCATCGCGGTAGAGGGACGCAACCATGGTAACAAAAGCAGAATTGGAAGCAGAGGTCGCCGAACTGCGCCGCCAGTTGGCCAAACACGCCAACCCCGAGCCACCCAAGGCCCCGGAACCAGCCGATGCATTCGTCGACAACCTCGGCCATTGGACTGCCCAAATTGATGAAGTTCTGACAGAATTCGAGGATTTGCCGCATAAAAAGCCCATCCTATTCGCCCTTGGCGTCTTTGCGCTTGGGTACATGATCGGTCGATCCCGGTAGGAGCCTGACATGAGCCGCATTTCCCGAAATATCTCGATCATTTTGCGCGCTGAACGGCTGATTGCACAGCGTCAAGTCGCAGTTGCCGCAAAGCGCACAGGCATCTATGCCGCAGCAGGTCTTGCCGTGGGTCTTGCCGCCGTGATGCTGAACGTGGCCGGGTTTTTCTGGCTGTCAGAGACTCTGTCGACGACCTCGGCCGCGCTGATTGTGGCCGGGATTGATCTGGTGGTGGCCGTTCTGCTTGCGGTAGTTGCGAATTCCATGACGGCACAGACAGACACGTCGGATGCCGTCGAACTGCGAGACATGGCTTTGCGAGATATTGAAACCGAAATCCGAGAAAACTTCGCGGATGCGCGCAACGCCGTAACCGGCATTAGGCGCGATCCGCTTGGCACGCTGACACCTGAAATTGTCAGCGCACTTCTTGGGGTCCTGCTGAAATACGCCAAGACCCGTAAAAAGCCGCAGGACTAGGTCACTCCATTAGGTTCGCAGCCGCGCGGGCGATCACCATTTCCTCATTCGTCGGAATCGACAGAATCCGCACGCGGCTGAAATCGGTTGAAAGAACCGTGCCACCATCGGCATTCCGGGCGTGATCCATCTCGATCCCGATCCAACGCATGCCGTCACACACCATCTGCCGGATTGCGGCCGAGTTCTCGCCAACACCACCCGTAAAGACCAGCGCGTCGATCCCTTCCAGTGCGGCTGACAATGCGCCCAATTCGCGGCGTATGCGGAAGACGTAATAGTCAATGGCCTTACGCGCCTCGGACGTGTCAGCGGACAGAAGGGTGCGCATGTCCGACGATATCCCCGACAGACCCAGCAGACCGGATTTGCGATACAGAATCTCGGCAATCTCATCCGCCGACAGGCCTTCCTGCTGCATCATGTAAAGCACAACACCAGGGTCAAGCTGCCCGCTACGCGTTCCCATTGGCAACCCGTCCAGCGCCGAGAACCCCATAGTCGAGGCCACCGCCCGACCACCCGAAACCGCACACATCGAGGCCCCGTTACCCAGATGCGCAATAACCACGCGCCCGTCGTACAAGCCCGGCGCGATCTCTTTCAGCTTTTGCGTTATGTAGTCGTAGCTGAGCCCGTGAAACCCGTACCGTCGTACACCTTTGTTATAGTAGCTCTGCGGCAGGGCGAAGGTGTCGTTGACCCAAGGGTGTGTCCGATGGAACGCCGTGTCAAAGCAGGCGATCTGCGCTGTATCCGGGAAGGCCGCGCTGGCTGCGCGTATCCCTGCAAGACTATAGGGCTGATGCAGCGGCGCGAAAGGTATGAACCCAGACAACGTCTCGACAACCGAGGCGTCAATGCGCACCGGCTCGGAATAAACAGTGCCCCCGTGGACGACGCGGTGCCCGATGGCACGTACATGGATGTCCGGCAGGTATTCCCGCGCCATTTCCAGAAAGGCGTGGATCGCCTCGTCATGGCTTTTGGTGTTGGTCAAAGGACGGTCGATCGAGCGTCCTCCAGCGGATTGGGCCAGCAAACGTGGTGCGTCGCCCAAACGTTCGATCTGGCCACGCCAGCGCATACTGGGGCGATTGCCCTCAACCAGCTCATAAAGCGCGAATTTCAGGGAAGAAGACCCGGCGTTCAGCGCCACAACATGATCAGCCATGGATTTTACCCTTGTTTGCATGCGCATGAAGCGCGGCTACAGCACAGGATGCCAATCGCGAGGCATCATCATCGGATCGTGACGTCAAAATGATGGGAACGGCCGCACCGATCACGACCCCTGCCGCCTCGGCATGAGAGATGAAGGTCAACTGTTTTGCCACCATATTCCCGGCCTCAATATTAGGAGCGACCAGAATATCGGCAGCACCGGCAACCTCTGACGTGATCCCTTTGGTACGGGCGGCGTTCAGATCAACCGCATTGTCCATCGCCAGCGGCCCATCGACCAACCCGCCGGTGATCTGACCGCGCTCGGCCATTTTCGACAGCAAGGCCGCATCGACTGATGACGGCATATGCGGGTTGATCGTCTCAACCGCCGACAACACGCCGACCTTGGGCTGTTCGATTCCCAAAGAATGTGCCAGGTGAATCGCGTTTTGCACGATATCCGCCTTGGTTTCCAAATCAGGCGCAATATTCACCGCCGCATCCGTCACCATGATCGGGCGCGACATGCCCGGAACATCCATTACGAACACATGTGACAGTCGCCGCCCTGTGCGCAGCCCTTTTTCACGACGCAAAACCGCGTGCAGCAACTCATCGGTATGCAGATACCCCTTCATCAGGGTCTGCGCGCGTCCGTCGACTACAAGATCCACGGCACGGTGCGCGGCGATGCCGTGGCTGCGGGCCTCGACAATTTCGATGCCAGACAAGTCGGCCCTCAGCTCAGCGGCAGCAGCGGCGATTTTATCGGGGTCCCCGACGAGGATCGGCGAAATAATATGATTGGCATGCCCCAGCAACGCGCCGCTCAGAGAGTTGGGCTCTTCTGGCGCAACAACGGCGGTTGGCATCGGCTCTAGTGGGCGCGCTTTTTCCAACAGCGCGTCGAAATGGCGGTGCCGCTGCACGATCAGGCCAGGGACCTCGACCGAGTCGAACTCCATATGCGTCGAAGGCGGTGTGACCTGAACGGTGCCGCTGAGAACCAGTGCATTGTCAACGACCCGTCGCACTTCGGCTGAGCAGAGCAGATCACCATCGTCGCGCTTTTCCTCAACAGCGACAAAGGCAGTCAGTTCTTCACCCGCAAGCACCGGGAGGTGGAAGGCCAAATCCGCGCGGCGAGTCTGCGTTCCGGCGCCGGGCATGTAGTTTCCCAGCACGGCTGCGACCAGACCGGCGGGCCACAGCGCGGGTGCGACGGCTTCGGCAAGGCCGTCGCCATCCCCGTCATAGGCTGCCAGATGCAGCGGATTGTGATCGCCCGAGGCCGAGGCAAAAGCATAAAGGTCGTCAACCGTGCACAAGCGGGTCAGTTGTGCCGCGTCGCCAACCTTGAGCTGCTCGAAGGTTTTGTTTTCCTGGATTTTCATAGCGTGCCAACTTTGGTTTTTCGGACGTCTTACCGACTTGGGTCGCGGGTTTAATTGATGCAGGTCAGTTCGGGGTCACAATAGTACGTCCATCACCCTTGAGCCCGCAAAACGGAGCCTCGGCTTTCAAATTTTGCTGCGTCGCAGCATAACTGATTGCCCACTGAGCAGCAATATCCTTTGCGCTGTCTTCACCGGAACGTTGCGGAATCCATATTGACCCATGCTCTGATCTGAGGCAGTGACGCTACGATGGTTCCCGATGCTGCACGCGCGGGATGAAAAGGGAATACGGTAAGGTGCAGACCAAATCCGTAACTGCCCCCGCAACTGTAGGCGGTGAGCGACGCCAATATCCCACTGGCCGGATCAGGTCGGGAAGGGTGGCCAAGCACAGACCCGCGAGTCAGGAGACCTGCCATCTCAAACGCAACCAAACCGGGGCGGGGTGTCCTGGAAAGAGGCTCAATGTCACATCGACCCGATGTCATCAGAACCGTTCCTCTCCCTGCCCGTCTGGCATGCAGGTGGGGCGGAGCATGACGGATCATGTGGTGCTGATCTGCACGACCTGCCAAGGGGCAGAGGCGGCGCTATCGATTGCCGAGGCCCTGCGCGAGCGCCTGCCCGAGGGCTACGGCACACGGATGATCGAGTGTATGGCCGGTTGCGATCACCCACTTACCGTTGGATTTCAGGCGGGTGCGAAAGCACAATATCTGTTTGGCGAAATTCAAACCTCGGCCGATATCGACGCTTTGGCCGCTTTCGCGCGGCAATACCAAAACAGTTCCACAGGTTGGACCAAGGCAACGGATCGCCCCGAGGCGCTGTTGCACAAGACCTTGTCGCGGATGCCGCCCTTGGCGACGGGGGCCACATGACCGAACATGCGTTCCTTCAGGTCAACGGCGTCGGTTATCACGCCTATCACGGCGAAGTTCTGCTTCAGGACATCACCTTTGCGCTTCACGAAGGCGCGGTTCTGGCCATCGCTGGGCCCAACGGCGCAGGCAAGACAACGCTGATGAACCTTCTATGCGGGTCCGAGCATCCTTCGGACGGCAATGTATTGTTCAAGGGGCGAAATTTGCGCAGCATGTCGGCGACCGAGCGTGCGCGGATGATCGCTGTTGTCAGCCAGCAGGAATATCCCGACGGGCGGCTCTCCTTGCGCGAGTATGTAGCGCTGGGACAGATCCCGATCCGGGCTGACCGCTCGGCCGAGGCCCATGCCGCCGATCTTGCGCGAATTTTGGACCTGACCAGCCTGAACGATCTGGCCGACAAGCGCATGGCGGTTCTGTCGGGCGGGGAACGGCAGCGCGCCCATATCGCGCGGGCATTGGCGCAAAACCCGGCACTGCTGTTTCTGGACGAGCCCACCAACCATCTGGACCCGGACGCCAAGGGGCGGATGTTGTCACTGGTGGCCGGGCTGGGAATCACAGTGGTGATGATCGTCCACGATCTGGTCATGATCCCGGAATTTGCGACGCATGTCGCGCTGATGAAATCCACCCGTCTTACCGGGTTCGGACCTGTGGCCGACGTGCTGACCACCGACCGCGTGCGTGACACGTTCGGTGTCGATTACCTGTTTTTCCAGCACGAGGGCCGCTTGATCCCGGCGCTGGACATCCGAAAAACCTCAGTTTCCAACCCTGTTAGGAGCATTTCCGAATGAAACACATCTTGTCCGTGGCGCTGGTTACAGCCATGGCGGGCGGTGCCGCCGCGCATGAAGTTACCGTCGACAATTGCGGCGAACCGCTGGTGTTTGAAACCCAGCCCGAGCGTCTGGTCGTGCATGACATGAACATGACCGACATGGCCTTTGCACTGGGTCTACAAGACAAGATCGTCGGCCTGACCGGGATTACCGGCTGGTACAAAACCAGCCCCGAGTTCGACTCGCTGCGCGGCGATATCCCGGAACTGGCCCCGAAATATCCGACGGTCGAGAACCTGGTGGCCGTTGAACCCGACCTGTTCTTTGCCGGTTGGTACTACGGAATGCGGCCCGGCGGTGATGTGACACCGGAAACGCTGGCGCCCTTCGGGATCAAGACTATGATCCTGTCGGAAAGCTGCGTTCACCTGCATAAGGACCGCCCAAAGGCCAGCATGGACCTGCTGTTTGACGATGTCCTGCGTCTGGGCAAGGTCATGCATGTTGAAGACAAGGCCGAAGCGTTGGTTTCAGGCTGGAAAGACGAGCTGGCCGCGATTGAAGCGAAAACCGCCGATCTGCCGAAACCGCGCGTGTTCCTGCTGGACGGGCCCGCTGATGCGCCCTTCACCGCCGGAAAATACGCCATCCCTGATGCGATGATTGCCGCTGCGGGCGGTCAGAACGTGACCCATGACATGGATACAAGCTGGGGCCGTAGCTCTTGGGAGGCCGTCGCCGCCGCGAACCCCGAGTTCCTGGTGCTGTTGGACTATCAAACCGGAAATGGCGCGGCGGATACGTTCAAATTTCTGCAAGAACACCCGGTGATGTCGCAAACCGATGCGGTCAAAAACGAACGCTGGATCGGTCTGCGGTACGAAGAACTAACGCCGGGACCCGCGAACATTCAGGCGATCTCGAAAATGGCACAGGCCATGCATAAGGGCCTGAACTAATTTGGGCCGTCTGGGGCTGACACTTTTGGTGGGGGCGGTCATTCTGGCCGCCCTTCTTCTGGTTTCAACAATCTACGGAACCACATCCATCCCTCTGTCCGATACATTCAAGGCCATATTGCTGGGCACAGGCCTTGTGGATGGGGACGTGTCGCCCCTGCACCGTATCGTCTTTGACCTGCGCCTGCCCCGCGCGCTGTTTGCGGCCGTGATCGGCGCTGGTTTGGGGATTGTCGGCGTTGTCTTGCAGACAACCACTCGGAACGATCTGGCCGACCCGTTTCTGTTCGGGCTGTCTTCGGGCGCTGCAGCGGGTGCTGTGTTCGTCATCACCGTAACCGGGGACATTCTGGGGTTCTGGACCTTGCCGCTGGCGGCGTTTTGCGGAGGGCTGGTGGCCTCTGGCATCGTGCTGGCTTTGGTACACGGATTGCGGACGAGCGCGCCTGAGAAATTGATCCTAGCCGGGCTTGCGGTGTCCTTCCTGTTCTCAGCCCTAACCAATTACCTGATTTTCGCAGGCGATAACCGTGCTGCCCATTCCGTCATCTTCTGGATGCTTGGCGGTTTGGGTCTGGCGCGATGGGAAACCTTCCCGCTGGTCTGCGCCGGGCTGGCGCTTATTCTGGCCTATGCCCTCTATCGTAGCCGCTGGCTGGATGCGCTGCTGACCGGAGATGTCACGGCAACAACACTGGGCGTTCCGGTTCAGTCGCTACGGTTCAAAATGTTCTTTGTTGCTGCGCTCGCGACCGCCGTTTTTGTGTCGGTCGCCGGTGTGATCGGCTTTGTTGGCCTGATGGTTCCACATATTGCGCGCGGCATCGCTGGTCCTTTGCACAATCACCTTGTCCCGACGGCAGCCGTGGTTGGCGCGGTACTGCTGACCGGGTCCGATATCCTCAGCCGCCTGATGCTTGCCCCGCAAGAACTGCCGGTCGGAATTGTGACGACCTCACTGGGGTCGATTTTCGTTTTCATTCTGCTGCTCAGAACGGCGAAGCCCAAAAGATAAATTGGCTTGTCTTTGTCAGTCCCGACGCTTGCCGGGCTGTCAGCGCACCTGCAACAATTTGACAAAACAGATTTTTTGCATGCATATTTTTTTTAAGTTCCATGCAAAAACTGCCAAGAAATTGATCAATATCAAATCCGGCGCTGAACGAAGCCGTTAATCGGGAATAGCGACGAACAGAATCTAGCAAAGCCAGGTCTTTGAGAATGGGCCAAGTGACTACCCGGCGCGCCTTCCTGAGCGCGAGATTTCACGATGAGGACGGTGTGACAGCCAGACCTCCGGGATCGGTCGGGCCTGACTTTCTGAAGCACTGCACGAAATGCGGCGATTGCGCCTCGGCTTGTCCTGAGGACGTGATTGCAATCGCTGCGGACGGCTTTCCTGTTTTTCAACCCTCAGACAATCCCTGCACTTTTTGCGGTGACTGCGCCAATGCCTGCCCAACCCCTGCTTTGGACATCGACCTTGTGTCCAACTGGCCCTGGCGTGCCGCGCTAAAGCTGGACTCCTGCCTGTCGATGAATGGCGTCAGTTGCCGCCTCTGTCAGGACAATTGCGAAGAAAGCGCGATCCGGTTCTCGCTGCAAACCGGTGGTCGGGCCAAACCGACACTGGATGTGGCAGCCTGCACCGGCTGCGGGCTCTGCCCTACCGTTTGCCCGGCGGATGCCATCTCGCTGGACCACACCCCTCAACCCAAAATGGAAGCTGTGCAATGAACATCTGCGGTTGCCTTGCCCATGTCGCGCCCGACTACGCTACGGCTGCGGCGCAATCCATGAGCGATACACCGGGTGTGGAAATCCACGCCCAGACCGAAGACGGCCGTTTCGTCGTCGTGGTCGAAGATACCCCTGAACGCCTTGCGTCCGAGACCATCATGGATCTGCACCAGATCCCCGGGGTCGTGTCTCTGACGTTGACCTATCACCATTTCGAGGACCTCGCAGAGACCCGCCCGCGTCCCGATGCCCTAAGCCAAACCACCAGCCGGAGGCTCACGCTATGACACATTCTGAATCACGCCGGACATTCCTCAAGGCCACTGCTGCCACAGCCACGGCCTCGGCCGCCGGTATTCCGCTGGCCACAGGCACGGCCGACGCTCAGGCGGCGACGCCGGATATCCGCTGGGACAAGGCCGCGTGCCGGTTCTGCGGAACGGGCTGTTCCGTTCTGGTTGGCACCAAGGAAGGTCGCGTCGTGGCCACTCAGGGCGACCCGGACGCGCCGGTGAACCGCGGCCTGAACTGTATCAAGGGCTATTTCCTGTCCAAGATCATGTATGGCAAAGACCGCCTGACCACTCCGTTGCTGCGCAAGACCAATGGCGAATACGACAAGAATGGCGAGTTCGAACCGGTCAGCTGGGACGAAGCCTTTGATGTCATGGCCGCTAAGTGGAAAGAGGCGCTGGCCAAGAAAGGCCCGACCAGCGTGGGCATGTTCGGCTCGGGTCAGTGGACGGTCTGGGAAGGCTATGCCGCCGCCAAGCTGATGAAAGCGGGCTTCCGCTCCAACAACATCGACCCCAACGCGCGCCATTGTATGGCTTCGGCTGTTGTTGGGTTCATGCGGACCTTCGGCATAGATGAGCCGATGGGCTGCTACGACGATTTCGAGCACGCAGACACATTCGTTCTGTGGGGTTCCAATATGGCCGAGATGCACCCCATCCTGTGGTCGCGCCTGACAGACACGCGTCTGACCAAACCGGGCAGCGAAGTTCATGTCCTGTCAACATTTGAACATCGTTCTTTCGA
This sequence comes from Ruegeria sp. F12, assembly GCF_056533885.1. Classification (NCBI taxonomy): domain Bacteria; kingdom Pseudomonadati; phylum Pseudomonadota; class Alphaproteobacteria; order Rhodobacterales; family Roseobacteraceae; genus Ruegeria; species Ruegeria sp. F12. The sequence goes on from NZ_JBQFOV010000004.1 coordinate 91,064, forward strand.
ATTGGCTGACAATGGCATCGTGTTCAATCCACAGACAGATCTGGCGATCCTGAACTATATCGCCAACTACATCATTCAGAATGGTGCGGTGAACGAAGACTTCGTCAAAAAGCACGTAAACATCACCAAGACGGCAACCGATATCGGTTACGGCCTGCGCGACGAAAACCAACTTCAGCAAGACGCGGAAAACCCGAACTCGGGCAAAATGGAACCCATCAGCTTCGAAGAATATGCCAAAGCTGTTGAGCCATACACTTTGGAATATGTATCTGAACTCTCAGGTGTTCCCGCTGACAAGCTTGAGAAACTTGCGAAACAATATGCGGATCCAAACCGGAAAGTCATGAGCCTTTGGACCATGGGTTTCAACCAGCATACGCGCGGTTCGTGGGTGAACTCGCTGATGTACAACGTCCACCTTTTGGTTGGCAAGATTTCCGAACCCGGCAACTCGCCCTTCTCGCTGACCGGCCAACCATCTGCCTGCGGCACCGCCCGAGAGGTTGGCACATTCGCCCACCGCCTGCCCGCGGACATGGTTGTCGCAAATGACGAGCACCGCGAGATTTGTGAAACCGCATGGAAAATTCCCGAAGGTACAATCCCGCCAAAACCGGGCTTCCACGCTGTTTTACAACATCGAATGCTGAAAGACGGTGTGCTGAACGCGTATTGGGTTCAGTGCAACAACAACATGCAAGCCGCCCCGAATATCAATGAGGAAGGGTATCCCGGTTATCGCAATCCTGAAAACTTCATCACCGTTTCAGATCCCTATCCAACCGTCACCGCAGTTTCAGCCGACCTGATCCTGCCAACGGCTATGTGGGTCGAGAAAGAAGGCGCATATGGCAACGCCGAGCGCCGCACTCAGTTCTGGCATCAACAGGTTAAAGCGCCGGGCGAGGCTAAATCCGACCTTTGGCAGCTAATGGAATTCTCGAAACGCTTCACCGTAGAAGAAGTCTGGGGCGAAGAGCTGCTGGCCAAGATGCCAGAGCATCGCGGCAAGACGATGTTCGAGGTTCTGTTCCAGAACGGGAATGTGGACAAATACCCGCTTTCTGAAACTGCCGAAGGTTTCGACAATGACGAAGCACAGCATTTTGGGTTTTACGTGCAGAAAGGATTGTTCGAAGAATACGCCGAATTCGGGCGCGGTCATGGGCACGATCTGGCACCGTTCGAAATGTACCATCAGGCACGCGGTATGCGTTGGCCGGTCGTGGACGGCAAAGAAACGCTTTATCGTTTCCGCGAAGGCTATGACCCCTATGTACCCGAAGGGGCCGACGTGAAATTCTATGGCCACAAGGACGGCAAGGCCAAAATTATCTTCGCGCCTTACGAACCTGCTGCTGAAGAGCCGGACAATGAATACGATTTGTGGCTCTGTACTGGTCGGGTTCTTGAACACTGGCATTCGGGTTCGATGACCCGCCGGGTTCCGGAATTGCACCGCGCCTTCCCGTCAGCTGTTGTTTTCATGCACCCCGACGACGCCCGGGATCGCGGTCTGCGGCGCGGTCAGGAAATTGTTTTGTCCACCCGCAGGGGCGAAGTGACCAGCCGGGTCGAAACCCGTGGGCGCAACAAGGTGCCACGTGGGCTGGTCTTCATGCCTTGGTTTGACGAGCACCAGCTGACTAACAAACTGACGCTGGATGCAACCTGCCCGCTGTCGAAGGAAACCGACTACAAGAAATGCGCCTGTAAGGTCGAGCGCGCATAAGAAACTGGCAAGGCAAAGGTAAGACCCATGTCTGGTGTTGGCACTCCCCTCTCGCCGCAGCGGCGCCGGTTCCTGCAGGACTCGGCGCGCGCCGCTGGCGGCTGCGTGGCGGCCGGGTCCTTGTTGGCCTGGCTGGCGCGCGACGCGCGGGCTTTGCCAGCCGAGGCCTTGCGTCCCCCCGGTGCCTTGCCGGAACAAAACTTCCTGTCCGCCTGTATCCGGTGCGGACTGTGCGTTCGGGACTGCCCCTACGACACACTGAAACTGGCTGAACTTGGCGTCGATGCCGTTGCCACCGGCACACCCTATTTCACCGCTCGTGACGTGCCCTGCGAGATGTGTGACGACATACCTTGTGTTGCCGCCTGCCCCACTGGGGCGCTGGACCCTTCGCTGGATAACATTGACGACGCCGATATGGGAGTGGCCGTTCTGGTCGATCAGGAAAACTGCCTGAACTTCCTGGGGCTGCGGTGCGACGTCTGCTACCGCGTCTGCCCCGTCATTGAAGAGGCAATCACGCTTGAGACCGCGCACAACACCCGTTCGGGTCACCATTCTCTGTTCCTTCCTACCGTCCACGCCGACCGCTGCACCGGTTGTGGTATGTGCGAGAAAAGCTGCGTTCTACCAGAAGCCGCGATCAAGGTTCTGCCCACCCGGCTGGCGCGTGGTAGCAGTGCTGACCACTATCGCAAAGGCTGGGAAGAAAAAGCCGCCAAAGGCGCGCCCGTGGTCGAAGGTATCATTGACCTGCCCGACCGCCTGCCCGGTCCGGGTACCGACAATCTGGTCACGCCGGGCGGCTTTGCGCCGGAATACAATTTGCCGGGGGCTGGACAATGAGTGCACGCACACATCTCCCCGTCGGCCAAGAGGCAATCGAAGCCAAAGGCTGGTTAGGTGCGCACAAATACCTGTTGCTGCGCCGAGCCTCACAGTTGTTCTTTCTGGTCCTGTTCTTGCTGGGCCCATGGTTCGGCATCTGGATCGTTCAAGGCACGCTGGCCGGGTCGCTGACCCTTGGCGTGTTGCCGCTGACCGACCCATTTGTTCTGCTGCAAAGCGTGGTTGCCGGGCACTGGCCCGAACTGACCGCCCTGATCGGAGGCCTGATTGTTCTGGTCGCCTACGCGCTGATCGGCGGGCGCGTCTATTGCTCCTGGGTCTGCCCGATCAACCCGGTAACCGATGCCGCCCATTGGCTGCACCGCAAGCTAGGCCTGCCCAAAGGCTGGCAACCCAAACGCGGTACGCGGCTGTGGATATTGGCCACGGTACTGATCGTCTCGGGTCTGTCCGGGGTCATCGCGTGGGAACTGATCAACCCGATCACCATGCTGCATCGTGGCCTGATCTTTGGCGCGGGCTTTGTCTGGGCGATGATCGTTGCAATCTTCTTCTTCGACCTGTTCGTGTCTCGCCACGGATGGTGCGGGCACCTGTGCCCGGTCGGAGCATTCTATGGCCTAATCGGCACCAAAGCGATGTTGCGTGTCAGCGCGCCCAATCGCGCAGCCTGTAACGACTGCATGGATTGCTTTGCCGTCTGCCCGGAAAACCACGTCATCTCACCCGCGTTGCGCGGCAAAACCGGCACCACACCGCTGATCCTGTCGCCCGACTGCACGAATTGCGGCCGCTGTATCGATGTTTGCGCGGTTGATGTTTTCAAGTTTACTCACCGGTTCGACGACCACGTCGCCGCACCTTCAGATCCCGTTCCCGCGCCCATTCAGCGCGCAGCCAGACCCACCTAAGGGAGTGCCAAGATGAACAAGCCAATCCTGACCGGCGTCACAGCCCTGATCCCCGTCATACTCCTGAGCGGGTTCGCCCTTGCCCAATCCGCGCAAGTCGAAGCCCTGCGCGGGGCCGAGGTTGATGAACCCGTTCCACTCGATCAGGTCCACCGCACTATCGAAGGGCGTATGCAGAGGAATTACCGGCAGCAACCCCCGCTGATCCCGCATTCAATCGAACAATACCAAATCGATCTGCGGACCAACCAATGCCTGTCCTGCCACGACTGGACAAAGGCGGGTGAGCGCAACGCACCCACTTTATCGATGACGCACTATCTGGACCGCGAAGGACGTGAACTGGATCAAATCGCCGGTACTCGGTACTTCTGCAACCAGTGTCATGTCCCACAGGCAGACACGCCGGCGCTTGTCGATAACGTTTTTGAACCTTCTTCCGGAAACTGATCCAACGCTTGACTGAAAGGAGCACCGAAATGGCAGACTCCCCCGAAAAACGCGGCTGGATCGGCCGCATCTGGAATGCGATCTGGACACCGACCGTTCTGTTCAGCTCGGGCTTTCTGGTGCTGGCAGGATTTCTGGCCGGTATCCTGTTCTGGGGTGGGTTCCACTGGACCCTGGAACTGACCAATACCGAAGAGTTCTGCACCTCGTGCCACACGATGGAAACGAACCTCGGCGAATACCGCGAGACGATCCACTACAATAACCACTCGGGCGTGCGGGCTATATGTTCGGATTGCCACGTGCCGCATGAGTGGAACCACAAGATCAAAGCCAAGATCATGGCGGTCAAGGATGTCTATCACGAGCTGGCTGGCACCATCGGCACGCCCGAGAAATACGAAGAACATCGACTGAGCATGGCCACCGCCGTGTGGAAAAAGATGAAAGCTTCAGACAGTCGTGAATGCCGCAACTGTCACAACTTCGACTATATGGACTTCACCCTTCAGGAAAATCGTGCGGCGTCCGAGCATCAGCGTGCCATCGACACCGGCATGACCTGTATTGATTGCCACCAGGGGATTGCCCACAGCCTACCACCTGGACATCTGCAGCGGTATCAGGAAATCACCGAAGAGCTGGCTGCTGACGCACCGACACCGCTGGGTCAACAGGTGGCGGACGGAAGTGAAGAAATCCGGTCATTCCTGACCAATCGGTCCGAGTAAAAAGGAGGCAGATATGCTGGAACTTCTGGGAACAATCGGAGCCAACATAATCAGCCTGCCCGGTATATTGGGCCTGGCACTGGGTATGATGACCCGCAACCCCTTGCTTGGCGCGGTGATGGGAGGCGTTGTTGGAGTCGCTGAAACGCTAATCTTTGCGCATTGGTCATTCGCCAATTTCGGAACAGGCGAACTGCTTATCGCAGTGGTCGTCGGGATGTGCGCAGGGGCCTTGGGTTCGGCAATTCGCATCAAGGGCGCTACTGTTTGATGTTTTGACAAACAGGTTTGCCGTAGCAAACTTTGCATTGAACAGTTTAAGGCGGTGCTAAATTGGCGCCGCCTTCTCTTTTCGCGCAAAAGTTGCGCTCGACGAAAACGACCCACAAACATAGAAAACATCAAACAATCTGACTCATTTTAGCGGATTGTTGAAACACCAGGGCACATAGATACTTCAAAAATTGGTGTCCATTGGGGTGCAACAAGGTTCGGTTTTTGCACAAACGCGCTGAATTTTTATTTCAACGTTTTCCGACGCTTGTTGACCAGAAGATTCGATGTGCATCTTGAAGTCGCAATACGAAGACCGCTGTTGCAAAATTGCAATCTGACAAAATTTTCCAACTAAACACTTTCCACCATTTACGCCCCCAACTCGCATTGGCTACTAATGTTAACATATCGTTAACGAGTTCATCTTTGGGGGTATGCAATGAATAGTTGCGCAAAGCAGCACACGCCGGCACGTGTGGCAAGAGGCGGTCGTGTTGTGAAGTGGAAGGGCCGGGTGGCCAGTGTTGCGCCTTCGGTATTCCTGGCCTCGATAGCGGTAAGCGCTTGCGCAACTGTTGCTTCTGCGGATGTTGTCATTTCTGCACCGCAGACGACCCCGGCGGACTTTCTCATCGACGAGGACATAACGATCACCGAAACCGGGGCTGTTAATCTGACCGCGGATTCTGGCCCCGCCGTGCAGATCAACACCGATTACACCAGCGTCTTTACCAATGACGGAACGATCTCCGGCCCCGCCCCTGGAGAACAACTTGGGTTCGGCCTGGAGCTAAATGGAGATCTGGGTGAAACCGGACAGGTTATCAACAACGGGTTGATCGACGTTGATATCGACGCCAATGGGTCCGCGCTTGGCCTTGGTGTCCTGTTTGACGACGATCTTGCCGGAACATATCAGAACAACGGGACAATCGACGTCAATGTCAGCAGCGACAATGCCGTCGCATTGGCGATTGGAACTGTGGTCGACGGTGTTGCTCAATCAACGGCGACGATCGAAAACAACGGGGACATACTGGTACAGTCCTCGTCGGTTCCGACTGAAAACGCGGCTGCGGCCGGGTTTCTGTTCGTGAACCCCGCCGAAACAGACATCGACAATACCGGTACGATCCAAGTCACAGCCCAGACGGGCGAACAGGCCTCGGCCTTCGGCTTTCAGTTTGAAGGAAGCCTGAACGGCAATCTGACCAACTCGGGCACGATCAGCGCTACGGCCACGGACGGGGTGGACGATGTCTATGCCATCGGGGTTGAGGTGATCACCGATGTAAACGGCGACTTCAACAACACCGGCACTATCTCAGTTCTGGCCAATGGTTCAGCGGATGACGCGACTGCCTGGGGCATCCATGTCGAAGGCGACCAGAACGGTGCCCTGATCAACTCGGGCACCATCGTCGCAACGGCGCAAACGACCTCGGGCAGCGCTGATGGCGCGGCTGTCTATGTTGAAGGCAACACGGTTGGCAACATCACCAACAGCGGGACGATTGATGCACGCGGCACCGGGACGGCATCTGCCAGCGGAGCGGCTTATTATCTAGGCGGCGATTTCGACGGCGATTTCGAAAACTCGGGCACCATTTTGCTGGCCTCTGACTCCACCGCGTCCGAGGCAGAGACTTTTGGCCTGTTTGTCAGCGGACAAATGGACGGTGATTTCACCAATGGTGGCACGATCACCATAAGCGCCACGGGTAGTTCGGCCGAAGCCCGGGCCCTGACGATCAATGGCGGCTTGATCGGGGAAATTCGCAACACTGGCACGCTTATGATCCAGGTCAACGCTTCCTCCGAGGGATCTGGCACCGGCTTTTACATCCGCAACGGGCTGACCGGGAATTTCGCCAACACCGGCACGCTTCAGATCAATGTGACAAGCGATACCTCCGAGGCGACGGCCTCTGGCCTGCGTGTCTTTGGTGGAATGGACGGTGACATCATCAATGACGGCACAATCAAAGTCGAAGCCGAGGGCGATTTCTCGGCCTTTGCGGCGGCTGCCGATATCCGCAACACCCTGACCGGATCAATCACCAACACTGGCACTCTGCGTATTCAGGCCGAAGCGTTTTCGACCGCAACTGCCGGGGGCTATACGATCACCAACGGGATGGTTGGCAGTTTCAGCAACAGCGGTACCCTAATGGTGTCGGCCATTGGCAGCACGAACGAGGCCCGCGCCTTCGGCCTGCGCGCCTTTGGCGGGGTCGATGGGGACATCACGAACTCTGGCACGATTGCCGCTCAAACCAGTGCGGCGCAAACATCGGTGGCTACAGGCTTTATTGTCGGCGGGCCGTTTGACGGTAACTTCCTGAACACCCAGACAATCACGGCAATGGCCGAGGCCAGCACCGGGTCGGCCCGCGCCCATGCCCTGGACATCACTAGCACCTCGACAGGACAGATCGAAAACAGTGGCACACTGAACGTGCGGGCCGAAGGATCGACCAACGCCTTTGCATCCGCCATCGACATCAGCGGCGGCTTGAATGGCGACTTTGTCAATTCCGGCACCGTCCGCGCCGAAGCGGACAATCTGTCCGGTGGCTCCTCGGCCTCTGCTTTCGGGGCGTTTATTGCCAACGGCATGACCGGAAATATTGAAAACTCGGGCACGCTTACTGTTGAATCCAACGGACAAACTCTGGGTGTCGCTGCCGGGGTTTTCGTGACCAATAATGGGTTGGACGGAGATTTCACCAACTCAGGCACAATCATGGCCAATGGATCAGCCGAAACCGGCGACGGTCGCGCCTTTGGTCTGCTTGTGAATGGCGGAATTGATGGCGTGCTGACCAACAACGGCACCCTGATTGCCGAAGCCTCGGCCCTTTCTTCGGCCCGTGCAACTGGCATTGTCGCGAATGGTGGACTGACGGGAAGTTTTGCCAATTCGGGTACGATCTCGACCACGGCGATTTCAGAATCCGATGAAGCGCTGTCGCAGGGTATTTTCACGGGCAACAGCAGCGATGCAGCCGCAAGTAATACCGGCAATGTCTCTGCGTCTGCCACCGGCGCATTGGGTGCAACGGCGCAGGCGTTGTCTCTGGGCGGGGTCTACAATGACGCAGTCACCAACTCGGGCCAGTTGACGGCAGTCGCCGCTATCGCAAACGGAACCGGTGATGCCGACGCCAGTGGTGTGTTTATTGCCGATTTGCAGGGCACATTCGCCAATACTGGCGTGATCAATGTCGCTGCTTCGGGCGGCGACACGTCCGAGGCCTTTGGTCTGAACATCCAGAATTTCGACGGCGAGATTACCGAGGTTGGCTCTATCTCGGCGCGTTCGGACACAGATGATGCCTATGCCATCTTCTTGGGCTCGGGAACCGGGACGCTGAATCTGGACACTCAGGACAATGTCGACGGCTTGATCCGTGTTCAGGATCATCAGGTCAATCTGTTCGCCCAAGGCGGCAGCTCGGTGTTCTTTTTCGAAGATGCTGCGCCAGGAACAGAGGATTTCAACACGATTATCTCGGACGGCCGGTCGGGATGGTTCGTGCAGGATGAAGGTGGCTCGGCACCGGTCTATGCCGCTGTCGATCCGGCCGAAATTCTGACATCGGCCGATATCGTAGCCTATTACGGCACTCTCATCGGCAGCTCGAACGGCGCGCTGCGCTATGAGGCTGCGCAGGTCACACGCAATGCTGAAACCGGCAATGTCTCGGGTCTGAGTATTGGTGGCTTCCGTCCTTATGTGCATCTCGACGCGGCCTCACGCCGGTTCGAAAATGTGCCGGGCATTGATACGGATGTCACGGCGATCAACGGTAGCGTCGGCTTTTCGGGACAGTTGGACAATGGCACCGCGCTGGCCTTTGGGCTGGGCGTGTTCCGCGCGGATGGCGACACCGACACCACCGATTTTGACACGGACGGCTTCTATATCGACGCCTCAATCGGACGTCAGATCGGCGCCTATACGGTCGAGGCCGGGCTGGGCTATGGCTGGCTGTCCACCGACCGCACGCGCGAGATTTCAGGCAGCGCTGATGCGGATGCCGATTTCGACAGCACCTTGCTGACGGTCTACGCCGGTGTCGAGCGGGATTTCGAGACCACAGGCACCATCGGCCTGACCGGTTTTGGCGACCTCCGCTATACCCGGCAAGAGGATGACAGCTACACCGAAACCGGCTCATCTGCGAACGCGACCGTGGACGACGCCACAACTGACGTGATTGAGGTCCGCTTGGGTGTCGAAGCCTCCAAGGCTCTGAACACAGGCGGCGTGTTGGTCGGTCAGCTTTCCGGCGTTGTCCGGCAAGGTCTGGGCGACTCGGATGCGGATGTCACTGTCTTTGGCTCAACCCAAAGCCTCAGCTTTGCGGCCACCGACTTCACGGGCGGGAGTGTTCTGATTGGATATGAGCATGAGTTCATCCCGAACATGCAGTTCGAGGCCAACGCCTCGCACGAGGTTGGCAGCGATGCGCAGGGACCGAATTTCCTTGCGGGCATTCGCTGGTCGTTCTGAGGAACCGATCTTAAAGAACAAGGGCCGAAGTGGTTGAACACTTCGGCCCTTGCTTTAGCGGCGGCCTTTCTTCCTGTTCATCCAGAAAGGCGGCACATCACCTGCCATGATACAGCCGTAGGGGTCGATATAATCCTCGATTTCGGCCAGATCATAGGATTTGATCTGCGCTACAACACTGTCCGCGCTTTTATAGCTGGACGGCAGTTCCGAGGCGTCCACACCACCGGCATGGAAGCGAATATCCAGACCTTCGGTTTCCGCCTTCAACATCTCATCCGGCGTAACCGACCCCATCCGGCGCTTGTGTTCGGAACGCGAGAAATTCCGCCCCGCCCCATGTGGGCTGAAGCCCAGACCGTGACCTGCATCCTTGCCGCGCACGACCAGAACCGGCTCGGACATGTTCAGCGGGATCAGGGTCAGCCCGGTCGCATCAGCGGCATAATCACACCACGCTGGGGTTGCGCCCTTGCCGTGATAGAACAGATCGCCCCGTTTGAAGACGAAGTTATGTTCGTTCCAATACCGGTCCCCGACATCGCCCACTCGCGCGGCCTCAACCGTTGCCTGATGGATCGCGTTGTGGTTGGCCTTGGTCCATTTGCGGATCAGTTGCAGGGCATCCCAATAGTCGCGCCCTTCCTGAGTGTCAGCCGGAATCCAGGCGTTTTGTTTCGGCGTACCCGGCGACAGCTCCTTGCGGAAGCGTTGCGCGACGGTCATGCCGTTCTTATACAGAACAGCCCCCGGCCCGCGCGAACCGTGATGGGTCACAATCGCCGTCCGCCCGGTTTTGCGCGACCGGCCGACAAACAGGAAATGGTTCCCGTCGCCTTGCGTCCCCATATGCTCCTGCGCCATACGCAGCGATTTCGGGTTGTCGAGAAACGGATTTTCACGGAACGCATCCAGCAGTTTCAGCGAGGTTGTGAAGCGCTTGCCCTGCGGCCGACCACCCGGTCCGAAATGGGTCGCTGACTGCGCCGCATCCAGCACGGCCTTTGGGTCAGCATTCCCCAGATCGGTGATCATGACCGAGCAGCAAATGTCGGCCGAATGCATCCCCGGATGGATCGCATTGCGCGCCGCCGCGACGCCGCCAACCGGGATCGTGCCGACCGGACCAGCCGGACAGGCATCGGGCATAATCGCCCCGGCCTCAATCGTCGGGGTCCGCATCAGCGCGGTCATCGTTTCGCGGACTTTCTCGACGTTGTCCTCCTCATCCGGATCGCTGGCGTCGATATTTTCGTGAAACGGCACCTCACCGGGCGCGCGCAGATCCAGCGTAGGCGGAGTCGGAAGGATCTCACCCTCCAGCTCCTGCCGGATGCGCACCAGACCGAAGCCTTCGGCCCGCATCTCATTCGCGCGCGCCAACAGGACGGGGAATTGCTTGCCAGGGCGATGCCCCCAGTCTTTCAGGTGTTCGCCCGTTACGGGATCAAATGTGTTTTCCATCATCATATTCACTCAAATTCAGGCCCCGGCGACAAGTGGGGAAGAAACAGTTCGGGAGGCCCGCCCCGCATCTGAATGGGCAGATGCGTTTGCCGTCTGGGCGCCGGCACGGAGGGGAGTTGAACCCGCTCGACCTGTCCCTGAGGTGCCATGTAGTTCCTTCGGCATTCGCCGGGGGTGTCCTTTCGTTTTGGGTCTCGACGACAAGAGTTTGGTGAAACGCCCTGCTCTACCCAACTGAGCTACCGTCCGTCCCCCGTGGGGCTCGGACGAGCGGGATTCGAACCCGCGACCTGGAGATTAACAATCTGTAGTTTCACCGGCATTCGCCGAGACATGCCTTTCGTTCGGGTCAGGCAGACAAGGGGTGATGAGACCACGCCCTGGTCAGGGCGCGGATCGGTAACAGCGATGTAGTCCCACCGGCATTCTGCCTGATGTTGTTCTGATGGCCGGGGCAGCGCACTGCCCGAGCCTTGTTTATACATCGATCTTTTCGATCTCAGCGACCCAATGATCCGGGCCGGTTTGACCGCTGGCAAATGCCGCGATCTGGTCAAAGACCGCATCCGAGAACCCGCCGACATTCAACACATCGGCACGCGTCTGCGCCTGAGTGGTCCCGTATGGGGCGATGTCAATGCAGACCAGCTTGGCCTGCGGATTGCGACGCTTGATCACCTCCCACTCCTTCAACATCGCTGTGCCTTGTCCACCGTTCCGGGCATCCACCCAGGACTGGTTATCGGACACGAACACCACCAGATCCGGCGCGCGGCCGCGCTTGTTCAGCCAGGCCAGCGGCGCGGAACAGTTCGTCCCGCCACCGGCCAGTGCGGCCAGACGCTCGGCATTGGTCAGGATCGTGTCGCGCGGTTCCAGACGCACATCACGCACATCGAAATCGAACGGCAACACCTGACACCCACGGTTCACCCGTTGGAAGGACGCCGCCACCAGCGCCGCCACATCCACATGCCGCACGGCCGAGGTCGCCCCCGGACGATACCCGGTCACGGACCACGTCATCGACCCCGACACGTCTGGGCACACAACCACCTGCCCCGCAACCTGCGGTACGTTCTGCGCGGCGATCTCCATCGCGTCGTGCAGCGCGTCCACGATCAGGCGCGGCATATCCGGCACCACGTTCTGCGCGGCCACCATCAACTGGTACGGAAAGGCCCGAGCCTTGGCGATGGCTTTTGGGTCGCGCAGCAAAGCAGCCACGTGATCCACGTTGCGGGTCACGTCGAAAACGCCGTGACGCTGGAACGTGTTCAGGTTCTGCCGCACCATCTGCCACGAGCCCTTGCGCGCAATCCGCGCCCATTGGACCTGCGTCAGCTCCAGTTGCGTCAGCATCTGGAACGGCACGTCCGGCACCGGACCCTTGCCGGTTTCACGAAACGCGATCCAATCCCTCAGGGCCTGCGGCAGCCGTGCCAGATTGCACGGCCGCCCGACGATCCAGGCAAACAGCGCCTCCCGCTCGGCCGAGGCCGGTTTCGGGTGCACCATCTTGATCACGTCGGCCAAAGACGGGTCATTCCCGATATTGGCATTCAGCAGCACCCGGTCAGAGACGGTGTTCAACCAGGTCTGGACCATCGCTTTCGGTGCCGACCCCAGAGACTTACGCCCCGTTTGACCCGACCGGATAACCTGCACGAACGTGCGCAGCATCTTGCCGTTATCGACCACACGGGCGAAAGCCGCCCGAAACAGGACCGGATCACGCCGGGCCAAAACAGCCAACAAGACAGCAGGCATGTCCTTCATGTACCCCGACTGGCGGGCATAGATCGCAGCCTGCGCCAAGTACTTTGGCTCAACGGTCTCAGCCACATCCAGAACGTATTCCAACTCTTCCTGCGGCGACTGATAGAACATGCCGCCAAATGTTCCCGTCACGGCGACCTGCGCCAGAGCATGGGCATCTGAATATGCAAAAGCCGGCGCGCCATGGGCGTTCTTCGCAGTTGCTTTCGGCAGCAACCGGCCTTTCAACGATGCAAACACGGATTTGTTCGCCATTTTCCTATCCTCGTTTTGTCTTGAGGATGTTTTCTCATGGTCCAGCCAAAGCGCAGAGAAAAAAGTGAAAATAGTATAAGCTGTTGTTTATAATATAGTAATCGGCAATTTGCGATACGCTTAAACTCGCGATATTATACTTTTGTATCTTATATTATAGAGTTGGATATATCGTGAAGAATGTGGTCATCGGTTTTCTTGGTACGCAGCTGGATATGGGCAAAAAACGGCGCTGGAAGCCGACGCCCAGCCTGACATCGCATGATCATTTTCCTGTGCATCGGCTCGAATTGTTGCACGACCGCAAGTTCAACCGGCTCGCCCATCAGGTCAAACATGAGATCGCCGAGATATCGCCCGAGACCGAGGTCTTGCTGCAACAGATGGACCTGGACGACCCCTGGGACTTCCAAGAGGTCTACGGCAAGCTGTTTGACTTTGCTCGCGCCTATGGCTTTGACGAAGATCGCGAGCAGTATCATGTGCACCTGACCACCGGGACGCATGTGGCGCAAATCTGCTGGTTCCTACTGACAGAAAGTCGCCATGTCCCGGCGCGGCTGATCCAAACCGGCCCGCCCGGCCCGGAGGATCCAACCCCGAAATTCGATGTCATTGATCTGGACCTGAGCCGCTACAATGCCCTTCAACAACGGTTCGACCAGCTTTCGCGTGAATATAGCGATCAGTTAAAAGGCGGGATCGAAACACGAAACGCGCAATATAACACCTTGATCGACCGGATTGAGTTGGTTGCGAGCAATTCCGACGAACCGATCCTGCTGCTGGGCGAGACCGGGACCGGCAAAACGGAATTGGCGCAGCGGATTTACAACCTCAAACTGGATCGGCGCAGGGTCAAGGGACGACTAGTCCATGTCAATTGTGCCACGCTGAACGGCCCCGATGCGCTGGCCACCCTGTTCGGCCAGCGACGCAGCTATCTGGGGCAGGCCGGGACCGAACGTGGCGGGCTGCTGCGTGAAGCAGAAGGCGGCGTCCTGTTTCTGGACGAAGTTGATGAATTAGGCTGGTCCGAGCAATCCATCTTGCTCAGCGCGATAGAGACCGGACGGTTTTACCCACTTGGATCGGATCACGAGGTGTCCAGCCGGTTTCAGGTCATCGCAGGCGCCAGCCACGATCTGCGCGCGTTGACGGCCGAGGGACGTTTTCGCCCCGACTTGCTTGCCCGCTTGAACATGTGGAACTTCAGATTGCCCGCGCTACGCGACCGGCGTGAGGATATCGAGGCCAACCTTCACTATGAACTCGCACGGTCGGAGCGCAGCTTGGGCATTCAGGTCGGCTTCAACATTGACGCGCGCGAGAAGTTCATACAGTTCGCCACCAACCCGTCGACCCATTGGCCGGGCAATTTCCGCGACTTCAGCGGATTGGTGAAACGCCTTTGCACACTGGCCCCGCGGGGCCGGATCACCCGAACAATGGTCGAGGATGAGACAGCCGCGCTGCAACAAGATTGGGCATCCTCGACCTCAGACAGCGACGAGACGCTGGTGCGCGGTATTTTGGGATCAGCCACGCGTGACATTGATCCTTTCGACCTGGTGCAATTGGCGAATGTCATCCGAACATGTCAACGCACGCCCAATCTCAGCGCGGCGGGTCGGGCGTTGTTTTCGGTCTCACGGGAAAAGCGCAGCACGCAGAACGATGCGGATAGGCTGAGGAAATACCTGCAGAAATTCAACCTCGACTGGCACAAACTAACCGTCCCCAGCCAATAGTCAGCCAGTATTTTTTCGTTGGAGCAATCACGGAACAGTGAGAGATTTCTAAATTGGAAAAAAAATATTACCAATTTCTAAAGTCTCCTCTATGCTCTCTAGCTATCAGCATGTTTTCTGCGAAAGCATGGTGATGATCTATGGGAGGATCAAATGACCAATAAACTGATTACACGCCGCAGCGCGTTTCGCACCCTTGCCGGTGCCGGGGCGGCAACTTTGGCTGCACCGCATATCGCCACCGCAGCAGGTGAGACCACCACTTGGAAGATCCAGACATCCTGGCCCGGCGGAATCGGGTTGCAGACCTTCAAGGACTGGTGCGCCACGATCGAAGAAAAAACCGGCGGTGAGCTGGCCTTCCAGGCCTTTGGTGCCAATGACGTGGTTGGGGATTTCCAATTGGCAGATGCGGTGAAAAATGGCGTGCTTGATGCCATCAACCCGTTCACCATCTACTATCAGGGCATCATTCCCGCCGCAGTGTTCCTCAGCTCGTACCCGCTGGGTCTGCGCCAACCGCATGAATACGACACGTTCTACTATGGCCTGGGCGGGATCGATATCGCGCGCGAGCTGCTAGGCCGTCAGGGTCTGCACTTTGTCGGACCGGTGCATCACGGGCCGAACATCATCCACTCGAAAGTTCCAATCCGGTCGGTTGACGACTTCGCGGGCCGTAAAATGCGCCTGCCGGGCGGTATGGTGGCCGAGGTATTCTCGGAGCTGGGCGCTGAAACAACCGTTCTGCCGGGCTCGGAAATCTTCCCGGCGCTGGAAAAAGGCACTATCGACGTGGCAGACTTTGTGGGTCCGGCCGTGAACCACGCCTTGGGCTTCAGTCAGGTGACGGACTATATTGTGATGGGTCCTCCGGGCTTCATGTCGGTCTATCAGCCGGTCGACATCATGGACATCACCGTGGGCAAGGCCGCATGGGACAAACTGAGCCCGCAGATGCAGGAATTCGTGGAAATGGAAACTCACGTCTATTCCGATCTGCATCACGCCGCCATTCAGGCCGCCGACCAGGAAGCCTGGAAAAAGTTCGAAGCAGAAGGCACCGAAATCACACGCTTGTCTCAGGACGATGTCGAGCTGATGACCGAAGTCGCCGTGCCAATCTGGTTCAAATATGCCAACCGCGACAAAGACGCGGCGCGTGTCTTCAAGATCCAACTTGACTACATGATGTCGGGTTCCTTGGGCTATGTGACGCCTGAAATGATCGAAGGCTATACACTGGACCTGTAGTCCGCTGAAGCCTAATCAAAAGTCCGCGCGAATTTCGCGCGGACGTGCCTTTTCTTTGGAATTCGGAACGTACTATGCCGAGCGTCGATTTCACGCTGCCGCACTGGCTATACTGGGTCGGGCTAATCGCTTTCCCGGCCCTGGCCATGGTGCTGGCGCGCAAAGCCCAACCTGAACAGCGCACCTATGGGTTGCCGCTGGGCTATCTGATCCTTGTCACTGGGGGAATGCTGGGTCTGCACCGCTTCTACCTGCGCAGCCTGCTGGGGTTGGTCTATCTACCGGTCTTCCTGCTGATCCTGTTCGCCAATGGCGAAGAGCGTACGGCCCGCAACGAATTCTCGAACGCGGTCAATATCGTCCGTCAGGCCGAACGCACGATCACGCGCGAAACCGAACGGGTCGCCACTGCCGAAGAAGGGCTGGAAGATCTGCGCGCCGCCGCTGAGGCCGCGCAAAATGGCACTGCGCTGCAAAAACGCCGGGCAGAACGCGCTTTGGATCGGGCGGAAAAAGCTATTGAGACCGGGCGCGAACGGCTTGCGGAATCCGAGGCAGCGCTGGCTGAGGCGCAACCGCTGGCCGAAATTGCCGGTGCTGATCGTGCCTTCTGGAGCTCGGTAGCGCGCTATGCGTTCTTCACGATCCTCGCCTTCTTGGCGATTGATGCGCTGATGCTGCCGCGCCTTGTGGCCAGCGCGCGCGTCAAAGCGGCTGCGGACCCGCATGAGCCCGAGATGGAGATCGACGAAGAAACCGCAGCCCGCGCGGCGGAAATGGACCCCGGTGCCCGTAAGGCTGATCAGGATTATGCCGAGAACTGGATTGACCGCCTGTCTCTCTATGCAGGTGAGTTCGTCAGCTATTGGGCCGTGATTGCCGTATTCGTCTATTACTACGAGGTGATCGTCCGCTACGTGTTCAACGCCCCTACCAACTGGGCGCATGAATCCATGTATCTGATGTTCGGGATGCAGTACCTGATCGCCGGGTCCTATGCGATGCTGACCGAAAGCCATGTGCGTGTGGACATCTTCTATGCACCGCTGACCAAACCGAAGCGCGCGTGGGCGGACCTGTTCACTTCGATTTTCTTCTTCATCTTCGCCGGAACCCTCCTGGTGACATCCTACATCTTCGCGATGGACGCGATTGCCGTTCCGACCGGTAACTCCGTCGTCTCAGACTGGGCGCGGGGCGAGATGAGCTTCTTCCAGATGTTCGGCGCACTGACCTTCGGCGACTGGACCGATCCGAACATCCGCTGGGGCGAAATCAGCTTTAACGAATGGGAAATCCCGCTTTGGCCAATGAAATGGATGATGGTCGTGGGCGCGGTTCTGTTGATTTTGCAAGGGGTGTCGAAACTATCCAAAGACATCCGAACGATTGCACGGGGGTACTGACCGATGGGTCTTGATATGTCCATCGAGCTGTTGACGCTCGTAATGTTCGGCTCGCTGCTGGTTCTGCTAATGGCAGGCCTCCCGCTGGCCTTTGTGACCGGAGGCCTGGCCTGTGTGTTTCTGTTCGTTCTGGGGGATGCGCGTGCGCTGAATATCGTACCCAGCCGGATTTTCCCGCTGATGACAAACTATCAGCTATCCGCCATTCCCTTGTTCATCTTCATGGCGTCGATGCTGGAACGGGCCGGGATCATCAACGATATGTTCGATGTGATCTACAAGGTGCTTGGCGGTCTGAAAGGCGGCCTTGCTGCGGCGACGATTATTGCGTCGACCGTTCTGGCGGCTATGGTCGGTGTGATCGGCGCAGCTGTGGTGACAATGGGGATCATTGCCCTGCCCGCCATGTTGAAACGCGGCTATGACACCAAGATCGCTATGGGTTCGATCATGGCCGGGGGGACATTGGGCATCCTGATCCCACCTTCCATTCTGGCCATCATCTACGCGGTTGTTGCCGAACAATCGGTTGGGGAGCTTTTCATCGGCGCGGTCATTCCCGGCCTGATGTTGTCGGGCATGTACATCATCTACGTGGTGGTTCGGTCCTATATCAATCCGGTCCTTGGCCCGCCAATCCCGGTTGACGAGCGCATCTCGAACCGAGAAAAAATGCGCCTGCTGGGCAAAATGTCCGCTCCGATTGCGCTGATCGTGATTGTTCTGGGCGTGATCTTCTCGGGCGTTGCAACCCCGGTTGAGGCGGCGGGTATCGGCACCTTTGGTGCCTTCATCGTAGCGGCG
Organism: Ruegeria sp. F12; assembly: GCF_056533885.1. Classification (NCBI taxonomy): domain Bacteria; kingdom Pseudomonadati; phylum Pseudomonadota; class Alphaproteobacteria; order Rhodobacterales; family Roseobacteraceae; genus Ruegeria; species Ruegeria sp. F12. Next base: position 109,251 of record NZ_JBQFOV010000004.1, read on the forward strand.
ATCCACAACAAGCTGGACTGGCCCACCGTGCGCGAGGCATGTCTGACCACTCTGAAAGCCTCGGCCATGGTGATCTGGATCATGTTCGGTGCCACGATCTTTGTGGGTCTCTACGTGTTGGAGGGTGGACAGCAATTCGTGCAGGAAACCATGCAAGGCGCAGGTCTGGGGCCCTGGGGTATCCTGATCGTCATGCAAATCCTGCTGGTGGTGCTGGGGATGTTCCTGGACTGGGTCGGCATCCTGTTGCTGTGCGTTCCGATCTTTGTGCCGATCATCAAGGCGCTGGGGGCTGCGGCCTTTGGCTTTGATGACCCTAACGATCTCGTGCTGTGGTTTGGCGTGCTCTATCTGGTAAACATGCAGATGAGCTTCCTGTCGCCGCCCTTCGGGTATGCGCTGTTCTATCTGCGCGGCGTGGCCCCACCGTCGATTCCGATGACGGATATCTTCAAGGCGGCATTGCCGTTCCTGTTCCTCCAGATTGTCGGATTGGTCATCTGTATGATGTTCCCGTGGGTGGTGACGTGGTTACCTAATATCGTCTACGGTTAGACATACGAAACGGGCGGAGAATTCTCCCGCCCGTTTTCGTTTGACCGTTCTATCGGTCCCTGCCGTCATTTTCTATTCGTTCAGTTCGTGAAGTCCGGCTTACGCTTTTCCTCAAACGCGCGGATGCCTTCCAGCGCTTCGTCCCGACCCAGAGCAAGGCCCATCTCTCGGCGTTCGCGTAGCAGATGTGCCTCAAACTCGGCCGTATCGGGGGCAGAGAGCAGCGCCTTGATCGCCGCCTGCGCCTCTGGCGGGCCAGCGACTAGATCTTGTGCTAGCTCCAACGCCTGGTCCAACGCCGAGCCGGGCACAACCACCCGGTTCACGACGCCTACGTCATACATGCGCGGGGCAAGAACTGGTCTGCCGGTCAGGCACATCTCGGCTGCAAGTTGACGTGGCAAGTTCATGGTCAGGAAACCCGAACCACCCCCATCAGGCACGAGCCCCGCTTTGACATAGGCCAGCGTGAACTTTGCATCTTCGGCGGCCACGATCATGTCGCAGGCAAATGCCAGCGAGGCACCCGCCCCCGCGGCCCCCCCTTCCACAGCCGCAATCACCGGGACAGGGCACGCACGGATGGCCCGGATCATGTGGTGCAGGTATTCAATCTGTGCCTCACGCTCCGGCAGGGTCATTTCGCGACGGGACTTGAGCATCCGCAAGTCGCCCCCGGCAGAAAAAAACCCACCCGCACCCGTAATCACCACGGCGCGGACGCCGGATTCAGCTGCGGTAGCGTCGCGCAGCGCTGCCTCAATCGGTTCATAGACCAGACGCGACAAAACATTGCGCCGTGCCGGTTCATTGATGGTGATGATCAGCACCGCATCGCGAGTTTCGAACAAAACAGCCTCGCTCATGGATCAGCTCTCCATGACACGGTGCAATTGCGCATAGTGATCGCCCAATTGGTGGTCGATCATCGTCAATCGTTTGGCGTAGTGCGAGCCGGGATATTCCCAGGTCATTCCGATCCCTCCGTGAAGCTGAATGCATTCTTCTGCAATCATCGTACCTGCGCGTCCGATCAGGTTCTTGGCCATTGCGATATACTTCGCCTCGGCATCGGAGCCCAGTTTACTTGCTGCCAGAATAGTGATCGAGCGGCATTGCTCCATCTCGATGGCCATATCGACCGTACGATGCTGCAACGCCTGAAAACTGGCGATCGGTCGCCCGAACTGCGTGCGCTGCTTGAGGTAATCGACCGTCATGTTGACCAACACCTCCATCACCCCCACAGCCTCGGCACACAGCGCCAACCGACCCGCGTTCAGGGCGGATTCAATGATGTCACCAGCATTCTCACTCAGGCAAATGGCGGTTGCGCTGTCGAGGATCAACTCCCCTGCTCCACCGCCGTCAATAATCGCATAGTCGACGGTTTCAGGATTTTCGACCAGAAACAGGCCAAGCCCCTCATCAAGGCGTGCTGCGACCAGCACGCCATCTGCCCCAGGCAATCCATAGACCACCGATTTACGACCATTCAGCACCCAGTGATCGCCGGATTTGTCTGCGCTGGTGCGGATCAACGCCAGACTGTCCGCATCCGGTTCAAACACAGCCAAAGCAATCCGCTTTCCACCTGCGATCATCTCTTCAACCAAACCCGTGGCACCACAATCGGCGGCGGCGCGAGCCGACATCAACGCGGCCAGCATCGGCTCGGGGCACAGGCCACGGCCCAGCTCCTCAAATACGGTTGTGATGTCGAAACCGGTGCCGCCAAAGCCGCCTTGCTGTTCAGGGACAAAGGCACCGATCAGGCCCAATTCGGAGAGTTCAGCCCATTTGACCGGGGAATGGAACGGCGCAGCGTCCAGCACGCCGTAGCGGGTGTCGAAATCATACTGATCCGCCAGATAGCGCCTCACCGTGTCCGACAACATCTGCCTGTCTTCGGTTAAGTTGAAATCCATAGGTCAGCCTCCAAACAGGTCTTTGGCAATGATGTTGCGCTGAATTTCGTTCGATCCACCGAAGATCGAGAGTTTTCGATTGTTGAAATAGCTCGCCGCCGCACGCCGGGCGTCTTCGGGCACCGTCACCGCGTTTTCGGGCAGATCTTCAACGGGGAACGGCGCGGCGGCTGCCCCCAGGGCAGTGCGCGTCAAGCTGAGTACCCGCTGCCGGATCACCGTGCCTTTGATCTTCAGCATCGAACTTTGCGTACCCGAGGCCGCGCCTTCCTTGGCCGCCGACAACATCCGCAGGTTCGTCACGCGCAACGCCTCCAGATCAATCTCGACCTCGGCCATTTCAGCGGCGAATAACGGATCTTGCGCCAAGGGTCTGCCCGCGCGCACCAGCGTCTGCGACAAGGCCTTGAGCTTTTCCAGATCGCGTGTCGAGAACCCGACACCCGCGATATTGGTCCGCTCATGCGTCAGCAGATATTTGGCGATGGTCCAACCTTTGTTCTCTTCACCGACCAGATTTTCCACCGGCACCCGAACGTCGGTGAAAAAGACCTCGTTCACCTCATGCCCGCCTTCCAACAGTTTGATCGGGCGCAGTTCAACGCCGGGGGCATCCATATCGACCAGAACAAAACTGATGCCTTCCTGCGGCTTCCCTTCGGTCGACGTTCTCACAAGGCAGAAGATCTTGTTGGCGTGTTGGCCCAACGTGGTCCAGGTTTTCTGACCATTGATGACGTAGTCACCCCCGTCCCGCACCGCGCGAGTTTTCAGGCTGGCCAGATCCGAGCCAGCGCCCGGCTCTGAATAGCCCTGACACCACCAGTCTGAGCCATCCAGAATACGTGGCAGAATCTCAGCCCTTTGCTTATTGGTGCCGAATTTGATCAGCACCGGCCCCAGCATGTTGAGGCCAAAGGGCACGATGCGCGGGGCGTTGGCGAGGGCGCATTCTTCGTCAAAAATATGCCGCTCAACCGCGCCCCAGCCGGGGCCGCCATATTCGGTGGGCCAGGTCACAGCAAGCCAGCCCCGCGCATTCAGCCGGGCATGCCAACCTTCCATTTCCTCTTTGGTCAGACTTTCCGAGTTACGGCCTTTTCGGACCAGCTCCGGGCTCAGGTTTTCCGACAGAAAGGCGCGGACTTCAGCGCGAAAAGCCTCTTCTTCGGGGGTGAAACTCAGGTCCATGCTCAGCCCTCTTTGTTGAGGTCGTTGAAGGTTTTGCCCGCCTCGGCCAGTTCGCGCAGCAGGGTCGGAACCTGCCAATAATAGGGGTCTTCCTGCGCATATTGTTCGATCCGCTGCACGATGACAGCCAACCCGGTGATGTCAGCATATTGCAGCGGACCGCCCCAGTGGCGCGGGAAACCGTAGCCAAACAGAAAGACCGCATCCACGTCGATCGGGCGCAGTGCGATCTTGTCTTCGACCACCCGCGCGGCCTCGGACACCATCGCGGCCATATAACGATCCACAATTTCGGCATCGGTAAAACTGCGGGCAGTGATACCCTTAGCCTCCCGCTCGGCCTGTGCGAATTCCGCCACGGCCGGGTTCACGCTGCGATTTTTGCCGTCGTAGATATAGAAACCCTTGCCGCTTTTGCGCCCGAACCAACACTGTTCACACACTCGGTCGGCAATCTCGACATAGCGCTCTTCGTCCGGACGGAACTCGGCCTGACGTTTGCGCGTGGCCCATCCGATATCTTGACCCGCCAGATCGGACACAGCGAACGGCCCCATGGCAAAACCAAAATCTTCGAGTGCCGCGTCGATCTGTTCGAACGGTGCTCCGTCCAGCTGCATATAGGCCGAGGACTTGCGATAATGTGCCAGAATGCGGTTTCCTATGAAGCCATCACACACCGCAGATCGGACCGCGACCTTGCGCAATTTCTTCGCCAGCCTGAAGCTGGTCGCCACGATCTCGGGGGCCGTGTCTTTGCCGACGACAACCTCCAGCAATCGCATCACATGCGCGGGCGAGAAGAAATGCAACCCGATCACGTCCTGCGGTCGGTTGGTCGAGGCCGCAATTTCATTCACATCCAGATACGAGGTGTTGGTCGCCAGAATAGCACCTTGTTTGCAAATATGATCCAGCTTGCCAAAGACCTCGCGCTTGACATCCATGGATTCAAATACCGCTTCGATCACCACATCCACATCGGCAAGCGCGGACATATCGGTGGTGCAAGTCAGTTTCGCCAGCGTCGCATCGCGCTGTTCCGCGTTCAGCTTGCCGCGTTTCACAGCACCCTCGAGGTTCTTGGTGATCGTATCGCGCGCGAAGGCCACGCGGTCCTCTTCCATCTCGATGAGGGTGACCGGCATCCCGGCCAGAAGCAGCGCAGTGGCAATACCCGACCCCATGGTACCGCCGCCGATTACCCCACCGGTTTGCAAATCGCGCGCCTCGGCATTGGATTCGGGGATATGAGAAACGGCCCGTTCGGCAAAAAAGGCGTGTTTCAGGCCCTTATGGGCATTGCTCGCCATAGCCTCGGTGAATAGACGCCGCTCTTCTATTAGTCCATCAGACAGAGGTAAGTTGCTGGCCTCGGCCGCTTTTAAGGCGCGTTCCGCGACCTCGCCCCTTGTCTTTGCGCGGAAGGCATCCAGATCGTTAGTGGTTACGCGGTTTTCAAGATGTGCCGTTACTCGGGGCGTAAGCGCGCCGTCCAAAACCTGCCGGCCGGCGGCCAGAGCGACCTCGGCCGGGTCGCCATCCTGCAGATCATCCAACAGCCCGGCCTCTAACGCGGCTTCGGCGGAAATCGGTTTTCCCGAGGTGATCATGGTCAGCGCGGTCATCCCCTCGACCAGCCGTGGCAGGCGTTGCGTGCCGCCAGCACCGGGCAGAAGACCCAGATTGACCTCGGGCAGACCCAACTTAAGACCCTTGATCCCGACCCGTGTCTGACAGCTCAGCGCGATTTCAAGACCGCCGCCCAAAGTCGTGCCGTGCAATACGCAGACAATGGGCTTGGCGCTGGCCTCAAGGATTTCGCAAACTTCAGGCAGCATAGGCTGTTTCGGAGGTTGACCGAATTCCCGAATGTCGGCGCCCGCCACAAAGGTGCGGCCCGCCGCATAAAGCGCGATGACCTTGGCGCGATCTTCCCCCTCCAGTTCGCGCACCGCATTCACCAACCCGATGCGCACATCAATCCCCGCCGCATTGACTGGCGGGTTGTCGATTTTCACCAGCGCAACCTGACCTTCGAGTTTTGTTTCAACCGCTGCCATAAAAACCTCCTGTCCTCAACAACATATGCCTAGGCTGCGCCCAAGCGTTTGTACCGTGTCGCGCAGTTTCGGCCCCACGATCTGTTCCAGTTTCTCGCGATCCAACTCAGACGTGTTGGCCCCGCAAAGAAACGCAAAGGGCGGCGCACCGGGGGCGGGGCTGAAGGGAACCGCACAGGCGTTGACGGCCCGGTTCCACCCTCCCAGAGACGACACATAGCCCATGCTTTCCAACTGTTCGCGATCCGTGCGCACCTGATCTGTTTCCTGCGCTTGCGCGGGTTCCACGGCCAGAATGGCCCGGCCCGCCGCGCTTTGTTCCATCGGAATGCGATGCCCTTCACTCAACCACAGTGACGACGCGTTTCGCGGTCGCCAGCAGCGCGTCAGCATCACCGCATCACCATTGCGCATGGTCAGCGCGACCAGAACGCCGGTGTTATCGGCCAACTGCTGCATGATGTTTTCGGCCATCGGCAAAAAGGACAATCCCGCTCGCGCCGTGTACCCCAGCGCCATGACCGAGGGCCCAAGCCGGTACGCCTCGGACGGGTGCAACTGTTCCAAAAACCCCATCGAGGCCAGCGTGAACGTCATCCGCGCCACGGTCGAGGGCGGCATGCCTGTACGCCGGGCCAGTTCGCGGTTGCCCAGCGACGCATCGTCGGGCTTGAACGCCTGCATAATGCGCAATCCCTTGGCCAGGGTCGCGGCGAAGCGGCGGTCTCGTTCCGCGTCCGGCATCCGGCTTAGACGCGCTCGAGGATCAGCGCGATCCCCTGCCCTACGCCAATGCACATGGACAGACAAGCATAGCGCCCGCCGGTTTTCTCAAGATAGCGCATAGCGGTTAGGATGATCCGCGCGCCCGACGCGCCCAGCGGATGCCCAACCGCAATCGCGCCTCCGTTCGGGTTCAGGCGGCTGTCAGCGGGGTCCAGGTCCAGATGTTTGCAGCAGGCCAGAACCTGCGCGGCGAATGCCTCGTTAATCTCGATCAGGTCCATGTCGTTCATGGTCAGTCCCGCGCGGTCCAAGGCCTTTGGGATGGCCAGCGCCGGCCCGATCCCCATGATCCGGGGCGGCACGCCTGCGATAGCACCGGCCACGATACGGGCGCGTGGCTTGGCACGGTCGGTCTTGGCGCCGATCATCAGCATCGCCGCGCCGTCATTGACGCCCGAGGCGTTGGCCGCCGTCGTCACACCTTCGGGAAAGATCGTGCGCAGCGATGCCATTTTCTCAAGCTGTACATCCGGGCGAGGATGTTCGTCCTGCGTCACCTCATGGGTCGCGCCTTTACGGCCTTTGATCGTGATCGGAGTGATCTCGGCATCAAAGAACCCCCGCGCGCGGGCGGTTTCGAACCGGACCTGAGAGGCGTATCCAAACTGATCCGAGGCTTCGCGGGTGATCTGGTAATCCTGCGCCAGATTGTCGGCGGTCTGGGGCATTGGATATTCGCCATGCATCTGGGCAATGCGCGGATTGGGAAACCGCGCACCAATGGCACTGTCGTAGATTTGGGCCTGACGGGCATAGGGAGTTTCAGATTTGGCTATTGTGAAGGGTGCGCGGGTCATGCTTTCGACACCGCCCGCCACATACAAAGGCGCCTCGCCCACCGTGACCGACCGCGCCGCGTCCAGCGCCGCCGACATGCCCGAACCACACAGGCGGTTGACGGTTTGCCCCCCGACCTCGACCGGCAGACCGGCCAGCAGAGCGCTGTAGCGGGCGACATTGCGGCTGTCTTCGCCCGACTGGCAGACATTGCCCAGAATGACATCCTCAATCTCAGCAGCATCAAAAGCACTGCGCTGAACTAGCGCCTCCAGCACCTGTGCGGCCAGATCGTCGGGCCGAACCGAGGCCAGCGCACCGCCATGGCGGCCAAAAGGGCTGCGCAGCCCGTCATATATGTAAGCGTCAAGCATTCTTGGCCTCTAGATCCAGTTGTGCCAGTTCGGGCGCAAAGGCCCGAACCAACTTGTGTTTCAGAATTTTCCCCGTCGCGGCTTCTGGCAACGCGTCGGTGACAACAATGTGATGGGGGATTTTGTAGCGGACCAGAGTTTCCCCCAGATGAGCCTTCAACTCGGCCACGGTCGCTGGAACGCGTAGGGTCACAAAGGCCAGCACGTCTTCATTCCCATCCCGCGCGCGGCCCACAACGGCGGCTTGCGTGACGGATGGATGGGCGTTCAGCGCGGCTTCGATCTCGGGCGGGTAAACGTTGAAGCCGGAATGGATGATGACCTCTTTGCAGCGCCCTACGATGTAGATGCGCCCGTCTTCCTCTATTCGCGCCAGATCACCAGTGCGCAGGAAGCCGTCCGGGGCAAAGGCCTGCGCGGTTGCTTCCGGATTACGGTAATATCCCTTCATGATGTTACGTCCGCGCGCCAGCAACTCGCCGACTCCGTCCGCGCCGGGATTGTCCAACCGCACGTCGATCCCCGGCAAAGCAGGACCTACCGAGTCGTCCTGCGGCGGGTTCTCGGGCTGTGTGGTGGCAATGCCCGGAGACCCCTCAGTCAGACCATAGCCGTTATGGATCGGACAACCGAATATCCGCTCGACCCGGCGCTTCCAGCTTGGGTCCAGAGGCGAGCCCCCCGAAGACAGATAGCGCAATCCACTGTCCACGCGGTCTATGCCGTTGTCTTTGCAATGTTTGAGGATCAACGCAAACATCTGCGGCACGCCCGACAGCATCGTTGCACCGCTGTGCAGCCCAGCGATCACCTGCACCGGATCGAACCGGGGTTGAAACCGCAGGCAGCCGCCCGCCAGAAACGTGGTCAGGATGATCGAGGAAAACCCGAAAATATGTGTCCCCGGCAGAACCACCAGCGACTGATCGGCCGCCGTTGCCTGCCGACGTTGTTTCGAGGCGTTGGCCGTGAACAGCAAATTATCATGGGTCAGCATCACCCCTTTGGGTGCGCCGCTGGTGCCAGAGGTGTAGAGGATCGCCGCCACCTGCCCCGCACCGGCTTCGACCGGTTCGGGCGTTTCATCCCGCAAAGGTGAGACCACAAGAGACCCGCAGCTCAACTGCCCCGATGAAACGGCCCCCAACCGTTGCGCATGGGCGCGCGCAGCATTGGACACATCCGATGTGCAAATCACGCAACGCGCGCCGGAATGGGCGATGACCGTGTCGACCTCTTGTTCGGTCGCGCGCGCATTCAGCGGGACGATCCACGCGTCCAAGTCACTGAGCGCGAGAACAACTGCCGCATAAGTGGCGCAGTTCTCGGCCAGTACAACAACCCGGTCGCCCGGACGCACGCCATGTGCCCGCAGCATCCGGGCGGCCTCCCTTACCGCACCCCGCAACTCCTCATAGCTGAGCCGCGTTTCATCATGGTCGATGATCGCCAGCGTTGCCGGGTCCTTGCCGTCGATCAAGTGGTGAATTCGGTGCAACGCATTCTCCTCAGATGCGGTGCGACTGTTCTAGCAATCCGTCAGAAAGGCGTCAATAATCGGCACTGCGTTCCGCAATGCAGAACACAAACTCGTCAGAATACCTCAAAAAGGCCCGCCGCGCCCATTCCGCCACCGATACACATGGTTGCAACGGCATATTTCGCCCCGCGGCGTCGGCCCTCGATCAGCAGGTGGCCCGCCATCCGCGCGCCGGTCATCCCAAACGGATGCCCGATCGAGATCGAGCCGCCATTCACATTACAAATCTCTGGATCAATCCCCAGCGTCTGACGGCAATACAGCGCTTGCGAGGCGAAAGCCTCGTTCAACTCCCACAAGTCGATATCATCCACCGTCAATCCATGACGTTTCAGCAGGCGCGGCACGGCAAAAACCGGGCCAATGCCCATCTCATCTGGCTCACAACCGGCAACGGCAAACCCCATGAACGCACCCAACGGCTCCAGCCCTTCTCGCGCCGCGAAATCCGAGTCCACCACCACACAGGCTGACGACCCATCGGACAGTTGCGACGCGTTCCCCGCCGTCACGAATTGGTCCGCACCGCGCACCGGCTCTAGCCCGGCCAGACCTTCGAGCGTCGTGTTCGGCCGATTGCAATCGTCCCGATCAATAGTCACGGCTTTTTCAGAGATTTCGCCCGTTTCCTTGTCTTTGACCCGTTGCACCGCCTGCATCGGCACGATCTCGTCGTCGAACTTACCGGCGGCCTGGGCAGCGGCGGTGCGCTTCTGGCTTTCCAACGCCAGTTCGTCCTGCGCTTCACGGGTGACACCATAGCGCGCGGCCACGATATCAGCGGTTTCGATCATGGTTAGATAAACGTCGGGCTTATGTTCCAACAGCCACGGGTCGCGGTCAAAAGGCCCCGGTGTCTGATCCCTTAGCGTGATGGATTCCACCCCACCCGCAATCGCGGCAGGCACCCCGTCCTGCACCACTGCATGCGCTGCCATGGCAATCGCCTGCAAGCCCGAGGAACAGAACCGGTTGATGGTCGTCGCGCCCACGGTCACGGGCAAGCCTGCGCGCAGCACGGATTGGCGGGCTATATTTGCGCCGGTCGTGCCTTCGGGGAACCCGCAACCGATGAAGGCGTCTTCGATCAAGGCAGGATCAACGCCGGCGCGGTCAACCGCGTGTTGGATCGAATGCCCCATCAAAGAGGCCCCAAACGTGTTGTTGAACCCACCGCGGAAGGACTTGGCCAAACCCGTGCGGGCGGTTGAAACCAGAACGGCTTGTTTCATCTGGTAGGTTCTCCTTTTGCTTTAGTGTTTGGCGACACCCTCGCTTTGTAGCAAGAATGACACTCCGCCCGGATCAATCCCGGCTAAAAGCGGCCAAACGATCTGTGATGATCTCGTTGGCATCTGACATGATCCGATCAATCAATTCCTGACAGGTAGGGATGTCATGGATTAACCCCGCAACCATCCCGCAGGACCACGCGCCTGCATCCATCTCACCATCTTGCATGACGCGCGGATAGACACCTGCGACTTCATTCATGATGTCCTCGAATTGTAGCTCCGTACCCTTGGCACGCTCCGTTTCCAAAACACGTTCGACGGCTGTGTTGCTCAGAACGCGCTCAGTGTTGCGCAAGGGGCGCATGACAAGGCGTGTGTCCAGTTCCGAGGCCGCGACGATGGCATCCTTGACGTTCTGATGCACCGGAGCTTCTTTCGTGGCGATGAACCGCGTACCCAGATTGATCCCGTCCGCCCCCATCGAAAGCGAAGCCACAAGACTGCGCCCATCCGCCTGCCCGCCCGATGCGACAAAGGGGATCTCCAGTTCATCCGCTGCGCGCGGCAACAGGATCATGTTCGGGATATCATCCTCGCCCGGATGACCGCCGCATTCAAACCCGTCGACCGACACCGCATCGCAGCCGATCTCTTGCGCTTTCAGCGAATGGCGAACCGACGTGCATTTGTGGATGACCTTGATCCCGGCCTCTTTGAGGTAGGGCATCACCTGCACAGGATTGCGTCCGGCCGTTTCGACAATCTGCACCCCGCCATCGATGATTGTTTTGATGATGGCCGGGTAGTCGGGCGCATTTACCGTTGGCAGAAAGGTGACATTGACCGCGATAGGCTTGTCGGTCATGTCCTTGCAGCGCGCGATCTCATTGGCCAAATCTTTGGGTGTCTTCTGTGTCAGTGCAGTGATCGTCCCCAACCCGCCCGCGTTTGAGACCGCAGCCGCCATTTCTGCAAAACCCACGTAGTGCATTCCCCCCTGCATGATGGGGTGTTGGATGCCGAACAGCTCGGTAATTCTGGTTTTCATACTCTGCCCTTCGAATTTAATCTTCGATCGTTCGATCTGCCATCTATGCCAAAGAACCGTCTTGGGAACAGGTTCTGCCTCAAGACTGTATGATCAGTCTATTTCCTTCATTCTGTCCTTGGGAATGCGCGCGCCGAAGTGCCGGATAACTTCGCCCGCCGTCCTCTGCCCCCAATGAACTGCCTTTTCCTGATCACAGCCTTTGAACCGAGCGGAAAGATATCCAGCGTTGAATGCGTCTCCGGCACCCGATGTGTCGCGAACACCATCCACGGATTGAGTCGGAATTTCGCTCAGATGATCATCGCAAAACGCCGTCAGTGCCGCCGCGCCATTTTTGACGGCAATTTCAACCACGCCTGCACGACGCAAACGGTCAACTGTCTGAACCGGCGACTCGTCGCCCCACAGGGCGCTTTCATCGTCAAAGCTGGGCAGCGCGATATCGGTGAGCGTATTGAACCTGGCCAGAACATCCCGCGTTTCGTCAGCAGACCTCCATAGTCGCGGGCGCACGTTAGGGTCGAATGACACGATCGCTCCCTGCGCCCGCGCCTTGGTTAAAGCTTCAAACAGAGTTTCACGGGCGGGCTCAGACAAAATGGCCAGTGTAATACCCGACAGATGGATCAGCCCCGCACCGGTCACGGCCTGTTCCAGCCATTCTAGATCGTCAGCGAATAACCGCGCCGCTGACGTATCCCGCCAATACTGGAAACTGCGCTCAACCCCATCAAGCTCAATCATGTAAAGACCCATCGTACGAGCCTCTGATCGACCAATACCCGAGACATCCAGCCCGTCCTGCTGCGACTGCTCGACAAAAGCATCTGAAACGGAATCCATGCCAACTTTGGTAACAAACCCGACCTCGGCCGCATCCCCAAGTTGTTGTGCCATGTGCCAAGCGGTGTTGAACGTATCGCCGGCAAAGCCCCGGCGATAGGTTTCGTTGCCTATATCCGCCATTTCGATCATCGCTTCGCCGATAGCGAGCGCCTTTCGGGATCCAAACGCTAACACTGGGCAACCTCCAATTCGGGCTTTCCGCCGGGCGGCCGCGCGCAGCAGATTTTATCTGGCAAAAGAAACGCCTTCGCGATGCGAGAACGGGCCAAAAAATACTCAGCGATTCCGCCACTCACAAGTGGGTTCATCATTCAAAATTCCAACGGATTGATGGCGATAACAACCTTGTATCGTCAATGTATCGCAATCGACAACGGTTTCTTGTAGCGCGCCCTTTCAAACCCATCGACCATGGGCCCTGGACCACGAGAAATCCAGACCCGTCAGCATGGCCATTTTTTAGAAGACGTTGTGGTCCTGTTTGATCATATCTGCAGCCTTTTCACCGATCATGATCGACGGCGCGTTTGTGTTTGATGAGTTGACAGCTGGCATGATCGACGCATCTGCGACCCGCAGCCCCTCGATCCCGTTGAAGCGCAAACGCGGGTTCAGAACAGCTCCGGTATCGCTGCCCATCCGGCAAGTGCCGGCGCAATGGTGTGAGGTTTTGGAATGTTCGCAGATGAAATTGAAATAGTCTTCGTCCGTGCGCACATCCGGCCCCGGAAGGCGTTCGGCCAGAATGTAGGGTTTCAGCGCCTCCTGTGCCAGAATTTGCTGCACCAATTTCAGCCCGCGAACGGACATCTCACGATCATAAGGATCTGACAGGTAATTCGGATCGATCAGAGGTATGTCGGCGGGATCATCACTGCGCAACCGAACCGATCCCCGTGACCGTGGCCGCAAATGACAGGCGTTCAGCGTCACACCGCCATTTGGCATTGCCGCGACACCGGCTTCGATCCCGGTGCCAAGGCCCAGATGCATCTGGATATCGGGTGAGCGGGCGTTTTCATCTGCATACCAGAACCCACCCGTCTCAAACAGGCTGGAGGCAACCGGGCCCTTGCGCGTGAGCAGGTATTGCAAAGCCGCCAGCGCTGACAGATGCGGCTTGGCATAGCGGTCATAGGTATGTGGGCCCGTAACCTCGCATATCGCATAGAGGTCCAGATGATCCTGCAAATTCGCCCCTACATTGGGTTGGTCATAGACGACATCAATTCCCAAAGCTCTCAGCGTGTCTGCCGGACCAATACCCGAAAGCTGCAACAACCGGGGCGAGCCGATGGCTCCCGAGGACAGGATCACCTCAGCCTCAGCGACGATTTTGCGGCCGTCCAGTAATTCGACGCCCGTTGCCCGCCTGTTTTCAACCGTGATCCGGCGCACCTGCGCGTGTGTCTGAATGGTCAGGTTGGGCCGCGATTGCGCAGGCGCAAGGAAGGCCATCGCGGCAGAGGACCGACGTGCACTGCGCTGGGTCAGTTGATAATACCCTGCCCCGTCTTGCTTGGCCCCATTCACATCCGTTGTCTTTGGTATACCCAACTGACCGGCGGCCTCGATAAACGCATCGCAGATCGGCAGAGGGGCTGCGGGCATGGAAACCCCCAACGGGCCGCCTTGGCCGTGGAACTCTCCCCCATATGTGTCATTGTCTTCGGATTTCTTGAAATAAGGCAGAACGTCCGCGTAACCCCATCCCTCGCAGCCCATCTGACGCCAGTCATCATAGTCCTGTGCCGCTCCGCGGGTATAGATTTGGGCATTGATGGCCGAACCACCACCGATCACCTTGGCCTGTGTATAGGTGAACACCTTGCCCTGCATGTGCTGCTGCGGCACGGTGCTCCACCCCCATGACCCAATGCCTTTAGTCATCTTGGCGAAGCCTGCGGGCAGATGGAACAAGGGGTGACGGTCGCCGCCTCCGGCCTCAAGCAGCAGAACCCTCAGATCAGGGTTTTCCGAAAGGCGTGCGGCGATGACGGACCCGGCAGACCCCCCGCCCACGACGACAAAGTCGTAGCCGGTTGTCATGCGTTTAGCCCCTTCATCACAGTGAATTAGCCCTGAATGCGGTTTTCGGTTTCAGGATCGAAGGCCACCGCTTTTTCCATATTGACCGCAAAGGTGAAGTCCTGCCCAGGCGAAACCTCGGCATCCGACCGCATGCGTGCAATCACATCCCGACCACCCAGCGTCATGGACACAAATGTGTCGGACCCCGCCGGTTCTGTCACGACGATCCGATTGGTCATCTGCGCGATATTCGACGATTTCCGATCTGCCCCGTCTACATCCGTGATCGTCTCGGGTCGGATACCAAGCAGGATGTCGCGCCCGTCCCAATGGGATAGGTTGTCCTGGCTGAACGGCAGTTGCGCCATCGCGCCGTCATGCAAGGCAACCTCGGCATGGGGGCACCCATCCGCCATCACCACCTTGGCAGGCACCACATTCATCGCGGGCGACCCCATGAAGGTGGCGACGAAGATATTGGCGGGGGTGTCATAGATCTCTTGAGGAGTGCCCAGTTGTTGCACGTAGCCACCGTTCATGACGGCAATCCGGCTGGACAGGGTCATCGCCTCGATCTGGTCATGGGTCACGTAGACAATGGTCGTGCCAAGGTTCTGGTGCAGTTTCTTGATCTCGGTCCGCATGTCGACGCGCAGCTTGGCGTCCAGATTGGACAGAGGCTCGTCGAACAGGAACACATCAGGGTTGCGCACCAAAGCCCGCCCCATGGCCACGCGCTGACGCTGACCGCCCGACAATTGGCCCGGCTTACGATCCAATAACTGCTCAATCTGCAACAGCTTGGCAACCTCGGCCATGGCCTTTTCACGTTCGGGTTTCGGCACGCCGTGCATTTCAAGTCCGAAGGTGATGTTCTGCCCCACGGTCATGTTGGGGTACAATGCGTAGCTCTGGAACACCATGGCGATGTTGCGGTTTGAGGGATGAACCCCGTTCATCACCTGATCCTTGATGCGGATCTCACCGCTGGTGATCTCTTCCAGCCCCGCGATCATGTTCAGAAGGGTGGACTTGCCGCAGCCCGAGGGCCCGACGAGCACCAGAAACTCGCCCTCCTGCACCGAGATGTCCACTTTGTGCAACACCTCGACCGCACCGTAGGACTTGGTTGCGTTGTCGATATCAAGAAATCCCATGGTCCGTTATCCTTTCACTGAACCCGCCATCAGGCCGCGGACGAAGTAACGACCGGCCACGATATAAACGAGCAGCGTTGGCAGCGCGGCCAGAATGGCGCCTGCAAAATGTACGTTGTATTCCTTTACCCCCGTCGACGACTGCACAAGATTGTTGAGCGCGACCGTCATTGGCTGGCTGTTGGCATCGGCAAATGACGCTCCAAACAGGAAGTCATTCCAGATATTGGTGAACTGCCAGATGATCGACACCACCGCGATAGGGCCTGAACTGGGCAGCAGGATGCGCCAGAATATCTGGAAGAACCCCGCCCCGTCGATCTGTGCCGCCCGGATCAGTTCGGTAGGGAAAACGGCATAGTAATTTCGGAAGTAAAGCGTGGTGAAGCCAATGCCGTAAACCACATGCACCAGTGCCAGACCCCATGTGGTGCCCGCTAGGCCCATCAGGCCCAGCATCCGCGCCATCGGGATCAGAACGATCTGGAATGGGATGAAACAGGCAAACAGCATCAGCCCGAACAGGATGGTGTCATACTTGAAGCGCCACTTGGTCAGTACGTATCCATTTAGCGCGCCCAAAATGGTCGAGACGATAACGGCGGGCACAACCATCTTGATCGAATTCCAGAAATACGGGCGCAAGCCCGTCGGTTCGACCCCGATCTGGGCCGAGGACCAGGCTTGCAGCCACGGCTCGAGCGTGAAGACCTCTGGCAGGTTCATCATGCCGCCGCCAGTGATTTCCTCCAAGGGTTTGACCGAATTCACCAGCATTACGTAAAGCGGCAAGAGGTAAAACAGTGCAAACAGCAGCAAAACCAGATAGATCAGCGTGCGCGTGACGCGGCCTGTGCGGATTGCGGTGTCTTGCGAAGCCTGAGACATCAGCGTTTTTCCCGCAATTCAGCGTAGAGATAAGGGATCATGATCGCAGCGATGGTCATCAGCATGATCGTGGCCGAGGCTGCGCCAATCCCCATCTGATTCCGCGTGAATGTGTAGGAATACATGAAGGTTGCGGGCAGCTCGGTCGCGCGGCCCGGACCGCCGCCGGTCAACGCGATTAC
The DNA here is from genome assembly GCF_056533885.1 of Ruegeria sp. F12. NCBI lineage: Bacteria > Pseudomonadati > Pseudomonadota > Alphaproteobacteria > Rhodobacterales > Roseobacteraceae > Ruegeria > Ruegeria sp. F12. The sequence goes on from NZ_JBQFOV010000004.1 coordinate 125,855, forward strand.
AAGGTCAAAGGTCTTGATCGCGAGGTGGCTGAGGATCACGAAAGCCGACAGGAAAGCGGGCCTCAGCTGCGGGATGATGATCCGACGATAGAGGTTCCAGTTCGACGCCCCGTCCATTTGCGCCGCGCGCAGGATTTCATTGTCGATACCCCGCAGACCGGCCAGAAACATCGCCATGACAAAGCCCGAGGTCTGCCAGACCGCCGCCAACACGACGGTGTAAATCGCAAAGTCGCGGTTCTTGATCCAATCGAACTCAAAACTGGTCCAACCCCAAGTATGCATCACGTTTTCCAGCCCGATGCCGGGATCGAGGAACCATTTCCACGCCGTTCCGGTCACGATGAAGCTGAGCGCCATCGGATACAGGTAAATTGGACGCAGCAGGCCTTCACCGCGAATTTTCTGATCGAGGAAGATCGCCAATCCCAAGCCGATACAGGTGCAGATCACGATATAAAGCCCCGCGAAAATCCCCATATTGATGAGCGAGGTTTCCCAATGGCTCAATCGCCAGAGCTTGTCGTAATTCTCCCAGCCGACCCAGCCGAAGCTGGGCAGAATACGACTGTCGGTGAAGGACAGGTAGACCGAGAACAGGATGAACCCATAGACAAAGACCAGAACCATCGCCAGTGAAGGCGACAGGACCAGTTTGGGAATCCAGTTCTGAAGGCGTGTCTTGAAATCCGCGTCGGCTGAAACAGCCATGGCGCGCCCTCCTCGTTCCAGAGTTGGTGTTTTGGGGCTTATCCTGCCCCTTTCAAGACAGGGCGGCCAGGCAGCCGCCCCGTCAGAAGGTTCAAGTCGGGATTACTTGGCGATGGAAACCGCGTCGACCAGTTCTGTCACAGCTGTTTCACTGTCATACTCGCCGTTGAAATGCGCTGTCACGACGTCATAGACCGCGTTTTTCACCGAAGCCGGCGCCGCGTGGCCGTGCGCCATAGAACCGAACAAGTTGCCCGACGATGCAGCGGCGGCCAGATCCTTCATGCCTTGCTGACCACAAGCGTCTAGGTCGCTGCCATCCACGTCGGTCCGGGCCGGAACGGAACCCTTCACCTTGTTGAATGCAATCTGGAAGCTTGGCGACAGAATGGCGCTGGCCAACGCGGCCTGCTCGGCTGAAACCGAACCGCCTTGGTCGAACATCATGAACTGGTCGGCGTTGAAGGTGACCTGGTCCTGCGTGCCGGGGAAGCGGAAGCACAGGAAATCCTGACCCGGAACTTTGCCCGCGTTCAGGAATTCACCCTTGGCCCAGTCACCCATCATCTGGAAACCGGCCTCGCCATTGATCACCATCGCGGTGGCAAGGTTCCAGTCGCGGCCCGAGAAGTTCTCGTCCACATTGGCGGCGATGAAGGACATGCGATCGAACGCTTCTTTCATAGCATCACTGCCCAGCGTTTCTTCGTCCAAATCAATGAACGCCGCCTTGTAACCGTCCGCCCCCAGGGTTGACATCGCGATTGCGTCAAACACGGTTGCGTCTTGCCAGGCCTGACCGCCATGGGCGATCGGGGTGATCCCGGCGGCTTTCAGCGCTTCGACAGCCGCGACGAACTCGTCCCAGTTGGTGGGCTGGGCGATACCGTTTGCATCCAGGACCGCCTTGTTTGCCCACACCCAGTTGGTCGAATGCACATTGACCGGAGCCGAAACCCACTTGCCGTCATGCTTGGCAAAAGCCTTCAATGCGTCTGGCACCACATCGTCCCAACCTTCTTTGGCTGCAACTTCGTTCAGGTCCGCCAATGCGCCCTGATCGGCCCAGTCCAGAATGTCGAAACCCAGTGCCTGAACGGCAGTCGGGGCATTCCCGGCTGTGACACGAGCACGCAGAACGGTCATCGCCTGCTCACCACCACCACCGGCGACAGGCATGTCGGTCCAGCCGATACCCTGCCCGGACAGGTCGTCTTTCAGAACATTCAGTGCGGCGGCTTCACCACCGGACGTCCACCAGTGCAGAACCTCAACCTCTTCCGCCTGCGCCAGGCTGGTGGTGCACAACAGCCCTGCCACAATCAGAGATTTTGTTTTCAGTAAGTTACGCATTTTCTTTCCTCCCAATATGCGATCTTTTTTGCACGGCCCCTTTTCGGGGTCCCTTTCTTCCGTCTTGCGGCCATCCTCCAACCGCACATTCACCCGAAACGTTTATTGCGCTTTCTCGGCGAAATCCTCCCAAACACTTAAGTTCATTCTTACCGAAGTCCCGGCCAAAGTGAATGTCAGCGCTATCATTGATCAAGGAACCGGCTTCGTCCAGTGTTTTGAACGCCAAAGTCAAAAGAAGGGTTTCAAATACCCGAGTCTTTTCGATCGGTGCGTTCGGGCACATGGCAGGGCCGCCAGACCGAAACGTCGCTCGGCTTGATCCGTGGGCCAATAGCCCGCATGATCACGAAATGAGTTTTGAAGTCACGTCATGGCTGAAAGACCTTGGAATGGAGCAATATGCTGACACGTTCCTGCAAAATGACGTCGATGCACGTGCCTTACCGCTGCTCTCCAATGAGGACCTCAAAGAACTTGGCTTGTCCCTTGGCCACAGGAAGATCGTCCTTGCCGCCATAGCAAAGTTGGATGGCACCCCCGGATTGCCCATCACGAACGCCCCACCAGATGGAAACAATCCCGGTGAAACCGAAACCCGAGCACCTGCTGCCGAGCGACGCCATCTGACCGTGTTTTTTGCCGATCTTGTCGGATCGACCGAATTGACAAACAAGTTCGATCCCGAAGATATGCGCGCCTTGTTGCAAAGTTATCAAGACAGTGTCGCTGGGGCAGTGACGCGTTTTGGTGGCTATGTCGCCAAGTATCTGGGTGATGGGTTGCTGGTCTTTTTTGGTTGGCCACAGGCCTATGAAGACCACGCCATCCGTGCGGTGAAGGCGGGATTGGATTCAGTTGCGCACGTGAAAATCCTGAAAACCCCTGACGGCGAGCCTTTGTCCGTTCGGATCGGTATCGCAAGCGGTGACGTGGTCGTAGGCGACGCCGTTGGTGAAAATACCTTCGAAGAGGGCGCAATGACCGGTCCGGTTCTGAACCTGGCGGCGCGGTTGCAGGAAAACGCGCAGCCAAACTCGGTCGTGACTACAAGCGAGGATTCTGATGCCAGCCTGCGACGGGTCTTTTCGATTTCCTCACTTGGCCCTGTTTCGCTAAAGGGCTTTGAAACCCCGCGTACCTTGCTGCAGGTCACGGCCGAGCGCAGCGCCGACAGCCGTTTTCAGGCGTTGCATCGTGAAAGTGAAAGCACGGAAATGATCGGGCGGGACTTCGAAAAAGGTATCCTGCATCAAACTTGGCAACGGGCCTCTGCCGGGCATGGTGAGGTCGTTTTGCTGTCTGGCGAAGCCGGGATCGGCAAATCCCGCCTGACGGAAGAGTTTCTGAGCGGCGACGACATCGCTGCGACGGCAGACGTCATACGACTGAATTGCTCGCCCTATCTGACCAGCAGCCCCTTTCACCCGGTGACCGAGCGCATCTCGCAGGATGCAGGTGTCGGACCGGATCTGGATGACGATCGGGTGGTAGAGCTGGTCCGCGCCATGCTTGAGAAACGCGAGGGGATCGAACTGGATCACGTCCTGCCGGTTTTTGCGGCGCTGGTCGCCCCGCACAGTGATGTGGCCGAAAAGATTCTTGACCTGTCACCACAGGAACAGCGGGATTTGACCATCCAGACGTTGATCGACACGGTCAAGGCCCGCTCAACCGTGCGACCGGTTGTTTTGTGTGTTGAGGACGCGCATTGGATCGACCCCTCGACAAACGCCTTGCTGGAAAGGTTCAAGTCCATCTGTTCGGACCTGCCATTGATGATGTTGATCACCCACCGCCCCGGCTGGGATCTTGCGCGGGACGAAGGGGAAGCACACACTCAAACCCTACACCTGCGCCGCTTTGATCCAGACCATGTGGCGAACTTGATCCGCAATGTCTCGGGTAAAACCCCTGACACCGATCTGGTTCAGCTGATCATAGAAAAGACGGACGGCGTCCCACTATTCGTCGAAGAACTGACCCGCGCCTATCTAACCACAGGTGGGCAGGGTGCAGTGGCTGTTCCTTCGTCACTAAAAGGCGCGTTGATGGCGCGGTTGGATGCGGTTTCATCAGACGCGAAACAGGTGGCACTGACAGGCTCGGTGATCGGGCGCGAGTTTGAACCTGGCCTGCTGCGTGCAGCACTGACGGATGCCACGGTCGACACCGCAAAGGGCCTGGACGAACTGTGCAAAACCGGACTGGTTTTCGAAAGCGGCAACTCCAGAGGCCACTTCGTTTTCCGTCACGCACTGATCCGCGACACTGCCTATCAATCCATGCTCAGCACAACTCGGCGGGCGCAGCATGCCCATGTTGCCAAGGCGTTGGCAGCGTTGCGGTCCGCCGAGATTGAACGTCGACCTGAACTTGTCGCCCGACACCTGACCGAGGCCGAAGACTGGAGTGCGGCGTTCAAAAAATGGCAGGCGGCAACCGAAATGGCGCTGGCTCGTTCCGCCAGTCACGAGGCAATGACTAACGCGCACGAGGCGCTGAATGCAGCACGGAACCTTGAGGGCGACAATCAGTCCGAAACAATCCGGGCAACTGTTCTTGTCGGGCGCAGCTTTGATAGTTTGGGACAGCTACCCGAAGGCATTGCGGAACTCAAAAGCGCCTCGGACGCGGCAAATGCCCTTGGGGATGTCGAATTGGCCGCCGATGTAGCCCTGCATTTTTCGGATTCCTGCATGATGGCTGGGCAACGACATGGCGAAGTGATTTCCCTGTGCGAGGCCGCTTTGAAAAACCTGCCCGCGCAAGACGAAAGACGCCAGTGCCAGCTAAAAAGTCAGCTTGCCCGCGCCTGTCTGTTCCTTGGTCAAGCCTCAGAGGGTGCCCGATACGCCCAGGAATCGATGGAGCTTGCCGCCAAGCTGGGAGACAACAAATCCCAGTTCTCTGTCATGATGATGCAATACGGCGCGCCATTTATCGCAAGACCCGCCGACGAAAGGCACAAATGGCGGGAACATCTGGACAAGATGCACGAAGTAGCGCAGCATCTTGGCTCGATTGATCAGGGTCGGGACCGCACACTCAGCCTGTTTGTTGGGGCCGAAATGGCTGACCGGGCTCTGCTGGACCGGTCATTGAAACTGCTGACCGAGGTCTCCCAGAAAGACAATCACTTGCAGCTCTATTGGGTTCAGACCCATGCCCGGGCAATGATAGCGATCATGGAGGGCGACTTTGGCAAGGCCGAAAAGCTAGCTACCGAGGCGGTGAAAATCGGCCGCAAAACCCACGGGAAACATATCGAGGGCGTGTTTGGCGTTCAGATGTTCACCCTGCGCCGAGAACAAAGCCGTTTGCACGAAGTGGCTCCGGTCATTAAAAAACTGATGGATGAAAACGCTGACGACATGACCTGGAAGCCCGGTTTTGGCGTCATCGCAGCTGAACTGGGGTTTCATGACCCCGCTGAACGCATCCTGAACGAGGTCGCCGAGAGCGGATTTTATCTGCCGTCAGACGCCATGTATTCGACCACATTGTCCTATCTGTCCGATATTTGCGTCGCAGTCGGTCATACCACGCACGCGCAAACGCTGTTCGAGATGTTGGCCCCTTACGAAGACCTCACCATTACCGCTGGAGCAACGACGGTATGTACTGGCGCGGGTGCGCGGCGGTTGGGAAATCTGGCTGCATTGCTTGAAGATTGGCCAACTGCAGAACGGATGTTTACCAAGGCAATCCAGATTGACACGGACATGGATTGCCCGCCCTGGGCGGCACACAGCAAAGCCGCCTATGCGGCGGCTCTGCGCAGGCTTGGCGGCAAGGACAACCTTGAACAGGCCATCCATCTCGAGGCCGAGGCGTTGGCAACAGCTCAGAAATTGAGTATGGTTTCCCTTAGGGAAAGGCTGGAAGGAACTGCAAGCTGAACCCTGTTTTCATTTCCTGGGGGGGAAATATGCCAAGGTATATTATTGAACGCCAATTCGCCGAACAGGTAAACCTGACCGAAGGCGACAAAGCACATATTAAAGAAATAAATGACGAAGAAGGGATCGAATGGATCTTTTCTTTCCTCAGCGCGGACAAGCGCAAGACTTATTGCCTGTACGAGGCCCCTGACGAAGAAAGCCTGAAACAGGCCGCCAAACGGCTGAATATTCCGGCTGATGTGATCACTCCGGTGGATCGCATCGACCCCGGCGTTTTTGCCTGAGTTCTCGCAAACTATAAAAGGCGCGTACCCGCCGGACAACAGGCGGGGCACAGGGGCAAGAAACCTTCCTTGAACCAGGAAGGAATTTAAGATGTTTGACGTCAAGACATTGGACGGCAGCGCCGCTCGGATCGAGCGCGCTGCCTTGGACACTTTGGACGCAACGCTGCGCGGCGGCGTCCATTTGCCCGGCAGTCCCGAGTATGATCAGGCCCGCACAACCTGGAATAGCATCGTGGAGCGGCACCCAAGTTTCGTGATCCGCGCGCTTGGGTCCAGTGACGTGCAAAAAGCGGTGAATTTCGTGCGCGAGGCCGGGTTGACCATGTCCATTCGGTCGGGTGGTCACCAGATCGCGGGCCATGCTGTCGCCGACGATGCGGTTATGTTGGACCTGTCGCAGATGCGTTCGGTACATGTGGACCCGGTCAACCGAACTGCGCGCGTAGAACCCGGCGCCGTATTGGGCGATGTCGACCGCGAGACACAAGCCCATGCGCTGGCGGTGCCATTGGGCATCAACTCGACCACCGGAACGGCTGGTTTGACACTGGGTGGCGGCTTTGGCTGGATCACCCGGAAATTCGGGATGACCATCGACAACCTGATCTCTGCCCAGGTTGTAACCGCCGACGGCGAAATCGTCACCGCATCTGCCAAAAGCCACCCTGACCTGTTCTGGGCCCTGCGGGGCGGAGGTGGCAACTTTGGCGTCGTCACATCGTTCGAATTCCAACTGCATCCGCTGGGCCCCGATGTCTTGTCAGGTTTGGTCGTTCACCCGATCGAAGCGGCCCCCGACCTACTGCCGGAATACGTGAAAATCGCGGATTCCGCGCCGGATGAACTGACGGTCTGGACCGTGATGCGCAAGGCCCCGCCTCTGCCCTTCTTGCCCGAAGAATGGCATGGGCGCGAGGTTTTAATCTTTGCCGCGTGTTATGCCGGACCAATGGCCGATGGCGAAAAAGCTATGGCCGGCTTGCGCGGCCTTGGTGATCCGATTGCAGATGTCATCTCGCCCCATGCATTCGTGGACTGGCAAGCGGCCTTTGATGGGCTTTTGACGCCCGGCGCGCGCAATTACTGGAAAAGCCACGATTTCAGCACGCTGACATCCCACGCGACATCCGACCTGCTTGCCGCAATCGCCACGCTACCTGATCCGGCTTGCGAGGTGTTCATCGCACATGTAGGCGGTGCCATGGCGCGGGTACCCGCGGATGCAACGGCCTATCCCGAGCGCAGCGCTCATTTCATCATGAACGTTCACACCCGATGGGAAGATCCCTCAAAAGACGATACCTGCATCAGTTGGGCGCGGGCGTTGTACGATCAGATGGCCCCTCACGCCACAGGCAGCGCCTATGTGAACTTCATGCCCGAAGATGAGGCCAATCACATGGCTGGTGCCTATGGTTCCAATGGCGCAAAACTGGGTCAAATCAAAGGACAATACGACCCGCAGAACCTGTTTCGGATCAACCACAATATCGTGCCAACCTGAGCGCAGATTTCAGAGCGACAAGGCAGAGCGCGCCAGCCACGCGCTTAGGTCCTTTTCAGCAGCGACGATGGCTTCGTTGTTCAAAATCTGCGAGGTCATCGCCTTGGACACGGCGCGCGCGCGTTTGTTGATCGCAATATCTCCGGCTTCGATCAGCAGGTCGTTGACGTCCAGCTTTTCGTAGATCGACAGCAAACGGTTCTGGATAGTGCGCAATGCCAGTTTCCGGCGGGCGGCAATGGCCTTGTCAGGAAGACCCAGTGCAAGATCGGTCAGGATCGCTAGTTCGACCTCGGTCAGCGCCTCGCCCGACCGGCTTTGATCCCGCTGGATTTGGTGAATCTCACGGTCGACCATGATCTGGGCTTCCAGCAGGACCGCCCTCAGTGCCAAATGCATACGCGATGGGCTGGCGGTTTTCAGAACATAGCCATACGCGGCCTCTTTCGGGACGATCCGGGCGATGCCGCGCAGATACGCCTCGTCCGAATAGTTCGACCAGAACAAGATGCGTGTTTCCGGTCGCTCGGACCATATGGTGCGGGCTGCCTCAATCCCGTTGCGCTCTTTCATGCGCAGGTCCATGACGATGGCTTCGACACCATCTTCGCGGGCCTTGACCTCGCCCTCGCGTCCGTTGGCCGCCAGACTGATTTCGGACGCTTCAGGCAAAGCCTCTAGAACCAACTCTTTGAGGTAGTTGGCGTGCATTGCGTCATCTTCGACCAGAAGAACCTTCATGCCACCTCCTCTCTGCCGCGGCATTCCGACACCGGGAGCCTAACGCTGATTTCAGTTCCTTCGGCGTAGCGGATATCAAACTGTGCCGCGATAAGCCGGGCACGGGTACGCATATGGGTCAAACCGCCAGAAACTTTACCTGTTTCAATGGCTGCCGAACTGGCCCCATCGTCACGTATCGATAGATGCAGCCCGTCACGGCACTCGATCTCGACCAAAATGGACGAGGCCTGAGCGTGGCGTACTGCATTATTGATTGCCTCCTGCGCGATACGAAAGAGCGCAATCCGTTTGGTCTGTGGCAGATCATCGATCAGCCCGTCGGACAGGTCGCGCACGTCAATGTCGATCTCCTGATCCGTTCCGACCGCGCGCTCAAGATGCGTGCGCACGGCGTGTTGAAATCCAAAAAGTTCCAAAAGGGACGGGATAGAGGTGTCGATAATCTCGCGCAATCCCTGGATGCAGGTTTGCATCGACCCGCGCACAGCTTCGATATCTTTCTGTGTTTTGCAGCGCTCAAGCTCTCGGCTGATCCGGGTCATATCGGCCAGCGTCTGGTCGTGCAGATCCATGCCGATCCTCTGCCGCTCAAGCTCAAGCGCGTCGGTCAGGCTTAGTGCGCCCAGACGTAACCCTTCTTCGCGCGCCTGCAATTCCGCGCGCATGATCGCTTCGCGCCGCGATTGTTCGTTGGCCCGTAACGCATAGAAATAGGGGGCAAGAATATCGGCAATGTTGCGAACCTGTTCGACCGCCTGATCGTCATAGAAATCCAGCTTCTGCGACGAGCAGTTCAAGGCACCGATCGTGCGACCCAGCACTTTCATCGCCACGTTAACGCGACTGCGCATCTGATGTTTGATGATCGGCTCGCAATCGGCCCCTTCGAACACATATCGCGGGTCTTCCAGCGCGTTGCCGGTCAACATGCTGTCGCATTCCCCCCGCAGGATATCGCGCACCGGAGAAACCTCGACAGGCGCGCGCGTGCGGCTCCAACTGGTGCGCAGGCCGACCTCGTAGCTGGTGTTCCAGTTTCCCTTGTCATCGACCAGACACACATCCAGATGATCAACCTGCAAAATGCGGTCGATCTCGGACTTGACCGAGCGCAAGGCGGACTTGATGTCGAGGTTGCCTGCCAGGTGATTGGAAATCCGCAGGTAATAGGCAAGATCGGCCATGGACGCACTTTCGAAAAACCGGTCCGCGGCGACCGGCACAACACAGTATAGAAGTCCGACCCCACCCTGTCATGCGGATCACCGCAATAGTTTTGCGGGAACCCGCAATCTTTGCGCGCATCCTACTCTTACACTTTTGCCCATTGCGCGGAATCCTCTCGCTGCCTGCCGGATTGAGCGGGCCCGATGAACGTGCGGCGGAGGGGCCGCCCAGGGAGGAAACTATGACACTCAAGGCAATCATGCTCGGCGCTGTCGCCGGCATTACCGTATTGGCGGCCACCGGTGCCACCGCAGACACATCCGACAAACGCATCGCGCTGTCCAACAACTATGCCGGAAACTCATGGCGTCAGGCCATGCTGGAAAGCTGGCAAAAAAATGGGGATGCAGCGGTGGCCGAAGGCTTGGTTGCCGCAGCGGACGCCTTCACCACCTCTGAAAATCAGGCGACCGAACAGGCTGCCCAGATTCAGAACATGATCCTGCAGGGCTATGACGCCATCGTCATCAACGCGGCCTCGCCCACGGCAATCAACGGCGCGGTCAAAGCCGCTTGCGACGCGGGCATCACCGTTGTCTCATTTGACGGGATCGTGCAGGAGCCCTGCGCATGGCGCATCGCCGTCGACTTCCAACAGATGGGCCGCGAACAAGTGAAATACCTGGCCGAGCGCTATCCCGATGGCGGCAACCTTTTGGAAATCCGTGGGCTGGCCGGTGTCTTCGTCGATGATGAAATCAGCGCGGGTATTCATGACGAGGTAAAGAACTCCAACTTTGAGATCGTAGGTTCGGTTCATGGCGACTGGGCGCAGGACGTTGCGCAAAAGGCCGTTGCGGGCATTCTGCCAAGCCTGCCGGAAATCGTTGGTGTCGTGACCCAAGGTGGTGACGGCTATGGTGCCGCACAGGCCATTGGAGCCACCGACCGCTCGATGCCAACCATCGTCATGGGCAACCGTCAGGACGAATTGCAGTGGTGGGCCGACGAAAAAGCCGCCAACGGGTATGAAACCACGTCGCTGTCGATTGCTCCGGGCGTCAGCACGCTTGCTTTCTGGGTCGCGCAGCAGATTCTGGACGGAAACGACGTGCCCAAGGACCTGACCGTGCCTTTCCTGACCATCACCCAGGACGAATTGGAAGAGTCGCTGAAAACCACGCCCAAAGGGTCGGTTGCCAACGTTGAATATACGTTGGAACAGGCCAAAAACGTGATTTCGTCGGCTCAGTAGTCAATGAGCGATTTACACACGATACCCGGCGCAGTTTCTGCGCCGGTTGTCTCTCTGGACACGGCCCATATGTCTTTTGGGCCCGTTCACGCGTTGCGCGCAGCGACGCTGGAAATTGCCGCGGGCGAGTGTATCGGATTGGTCGGCCACAATGGCGCGGGCAAGTCGACACTGGCCAATGTAATCAACGGGCGGCTGTCCCCCACTCAGGGCGCTGTGACCTACCGCGCCGGGGATGCCACGTTGACCAATGGACAAAAAGCGCAGGCATCCGGCGTGCGCAGCGTGTTTCAGGAGCTGTCGCTCTGCCCAAACCTGACCGTGCTGGAAAACCTACGCATTCCATTTCGCACCATGCCACGCAAGAATTGGCGACGCGTGGCGCGGCAGAAAATGCAGGACGCGCTGGATCTGGTTTTTCCCGGCCACGGCATCAAACCAAGTGCCACTGTCGGCAATTTGACCATTGCCGAGCGTCAGATGGTCGAAATCGCCATCGCCTTCGCAGACCGCGACAGCGAACCCAGCCTTGTTATTTTGGATGAGCCGACCTCATCACTTGATGCGGCCATCGCGCAGCAGTTGCTGGATCATATCAAACGTTTTTGCACCGAGGGTGGCGCGGTTCTGTTCATCTCGCACATGATGGGTGAGATTTTCGATGTGTCGACCCGGATCGTGATCATGAAGGATGGTCAGATCGTGGATGACCAACCTGCCCGAAATTTCACCCGCGAAAGCATTGTGGACGCTATGGGCCACGTGGCACCGGATGACACCGATACCGGTGCAACCCGCTCCGCCAAAACGCTGGGCGCCGAGGTTGTACGCGCCGAGAATGGCCTGAACGCCCGTCAAGGCGAGATCGTGGGCTTGGCCGGGCTGGCCGGTCATGGTCAGGCCGAGGCGCTCGCACAGATCTTTTTCGACCATTCATCGGTCTGGAAATCCTCGGGAGATCCCGAGGTGGTCTTCGTCGCGGGTGACCGTACCCGGGACGGGGTTATGCCGCTTTGGTCGATCCTCAGAAACTTGTCTTTGACCACCCTGTCCGAATTCAGCAGCCGAATTTTGGTGGATCGCGGAAAGGAATCCGATCTGGTTCAGAACTGGAAACAGAGGATTGGAATTCGCACCGACAACGTATCGAACCCCATCCTGTCTCTGTCCGGGGGGAACCAGCAAAAAGTTTTGTTCGCACGGGCCTTGGCCTCATCCGCGCCGATTGTGGTGATGGACGACCCCATGCGCGGTGTCGATGTGGGCACCAAGAAGGAGGTCTATCAAATGATCCGCGACGAAGCCGCCAAGGGACGCAGTTTCTTGTGGTACTCCACCGAGACGGACGAGATTCTAGAATGCGACCGAGTGTTTGTCTTCCGCACCGGACACATTGCAGCGGAACTCAGCGGGGATGAGATCACCGAAGAGAACATTCTTGCCGCCTCATTCGAAATGCAGGAGGCCGCAGAATGACCGGGGATCGTCTGCGTCTCGCCCTGCCCGTTTTGTCGCTGGCCGTGCTTTTGGGGGCTGTCTTCTACCTGCAACCGCGCGCGATGAGTTATTTCGGTCTGAACCTGCTGTTCAATCTGGCGATTCCGGTCGCCTTAGCGACCATCGCCCAGATGATGATCATCATGGTCAACGATATCGACCTGTCGATTGGTACATTTGTCAGCTTCTGCGCCTGCGTGACTGCTACGTTCGTTCACGACACACCACTGATCGGCTATGCCATCCTGGCGACGGCTATTCTGGCTTATGCTTGTTTGGGCGCACTGATCCAATTCCGAAGGTTGCCTGCCATTGTCGTAACTTTGGGTATGTCTTTTGTCTGGGGCGGGCTGGCCGTTTTGATCCTGCCTTCGCCCGGTGGCGCATCGCCGGAATGGCTCAAGACGTTGATGAGTTACAAGACACCTCTGGTCCCCATTGCTGTGGTCGCACCTTTAGTTATCGCATTGGTGGTACACCTGCTGATCAAACGATCCTGGGTCGGCGTGATCCTGCAAGGGGTCGGCGGCAATGACCGCGCGATGGAGCGCGCAGGGTGGTCTCTGGTCAAACTGCGCGCGTCCGCCTATGGGCTGGCCGGGTTGTTCGGCGTTCTGGCCGGAATGTGCCTTGTCGGTCTGACAACAGCGGCAGATGCCAACATTGCGCTGCGATACACTCTGCTGTCCATTGCCGGTGTCATTCTGGGCGGGGGCGAGTTTGTCGGTGGACGCATCTCTCCGTTTGGGGCGGTGATCGGCGCTCTGACCTTGACCCTTGCTGCCAGTTTCCTGTCCTTCTTGCGCCTGTCGCCTGACTGGCAGATCGGAGCGCAAGGGGCGATCCTGATCCTTGTTCTGGCGGTGCGGCTGCTCTTCGTTCGGAAGGAGGCTGCGGCGTGACCGACAATACCTCATCCACCGAAGGGCCCGTGAACCCTGTGCGGATCTTGTTCTCAAAACCCTGGATCTGGGCCTTTGTGGCCGCCGCCCTGACTTTTGCGGCCACCAGTCTGGTAGCCGGTTCCGGCGCTGGGTCGCTGTTCTATGCCGCCCTGACATTTGCCGCTTTTTCCGCCATCGTCGGGATTGGGCAGATGCTGGTGATCACCTTGGGTCCCGGCAATGTTGACCTTTCGATCCCCGCATCAATGACATTGTCGGCGACGCTGGCGTTGAAATTCATGGATTCGGAAACCGCACTGATCGTACCCGGTCTATTGGTTGCAATCAGCGTCGGCATTGGCTGCGGCCTGGTGAATTTCGCCTTAATCCTGTTGCTGCGTATCCCGCCAATCATCGCGACCTTGTCTGCCTCTTTCCTCTATCAGTCACTGGCCATCTGGTCGAACCGAGGACTGCGTATCAAACCGCCCGAGCCGCTAGCTGATTTCGCAACCGGGGGAGCGCTGGGAATTCCTAATGTCGCCGTGATTGGCATCCTGCTGGCGATTTGCGCCTGGGTTTTGCTGGAACGGTCGATCGCGGGGCGGTGGATCTCGGCGATCGGTCAGAACTTCCGCGCCGCACGGCTGAGCGGTGTTCCCGTCAACGCCGTTCGCTTTGGCGTCTATGTCAACTCGGCTGTCTGTGCTGCGCTGGCGGGGTTTCTTCTGGCCAGCTTTTCGGGGGGTGCAAACCTGAATATGGGGACTGAATACATGTTGATGTCCATTGCGGTCGTCGTGATCGGCGGATCTTCCATTGGTGGCGGCAATTCCAACGTGCCCGGTATCTGGGGCGCCGCTTTGTTTATGTTTCTCATCGTCTCAATGCTGAACTCCTACGGTTTGGGGGCTGGCGTCCGGCTTATTTTGACCGGGCTTGTCATCGTCGGAGTCGTCGCATTGGCCAGCCGTAAAGGATATGACGTATGATTTTTTCGCAGACCTACGACATCATCCGGCCCGAGTTCCGCGATCTGATCCATAGCAATATGGGCCTTGCGCGCCTCTCATCGGGGCACCGCTGGACAGAAGGGCCGGTCTGGTTTCCCGCACATAACCTGTTGCTGTTTTCGGATATACCCCATGCCCGCATCTACCAATGGACCGAAGGTGGTGGGGCAAGTGTGTATCGTCAGCACTCCGAATATTCTAATGGCAACACCCGCGATCCAAACGGTCGCCTTGTTACTTGCCACCATGGAAGCCGCTCGGTTGTGCGCACGGAACATGACGGCACACGGCAGGTGATTGCCGAAAGTTACATGGGCAAGCGCCTGAATTCTCCTAACGACGTGGTGGTTCGCTCGGACGGGTCCATCTGGTTCACGGACCCGACCTATGGCATTCTGTCCGATCTGGAAGGGCATCAGGCCACCCCGGAACAAGAGGGTAGTTTTGTCTATCGCGCCAGCCCGGATGGGCAGGCACTTTCGGCGGTTGTCACCGATTTCGTTCAGCCCAACGGACTTGCCTTTTCGGTGGACGAAAACCGGCTCTATATTGCGGAGTCAGGCAGCAGCCACGACCCTGAAGTTCCTTCAGTGCTACGAGCGTTCGACGTGAACACGGATGGCAGTCTGAGCGGCGGTCAGGAGTTTGCAACCATCGACAACGGATTGCCGGATGGGTTGCGGGTGGATCGCTACGACAATATCTGGTGCTCGGCAGCAGACGGGGTGCATGTCTTTTCGAAGGCAGGAGATTTGCTGGGTAAGATCCTAGTGCCCGAAACGGTTGCGAACCTAACATTCGGGGGCACGCGCGGGAACATGCTGTTCATCACGGCCTCGACCTCTGTCTATTCGATCTTCGTCAATTCCGCCGCGGCCTGACGGGCTCAAGGCCCTATAGGCTATGAAGCTTCAACAGTTTCTTTGCAAACTTACCGGTCTTTCCGCCAGCTTTGATCGCCGCCAAAGCTGCTGTAGACTTTGGTGCTGTCAAACCAGACCCTGACAGCACACAAAGCTCATGGAGCAGTTCCAGAATTCCGCCCAAATCGCGCGGAAGCGTGTCGGGCAAGTCATACAGCATCGCTGACAAAGCTTTTTGAATCTCATGCGCGTGCATTTTGGATAGCTCAGAGACTTGCGCCATGCGTTTGGTCCAGCGCCGCAGGGGGAGCGCTCCGAAAAAGACCAACTCGCGCGCGGCGTCGGCAAACTCTTCGGATTGAAATCTGCCCTGCGCAATCAAGGTTGCGATTGCGTCACCGGTGGTCATTCCGATACCTTCATCCGCACTTGCCAGATACCACGCCAACATCGCATGGGCCATTTTACCCGGCTGCAATCCGGGGCGAAAAAACGGGTCCAGATAGGTCAGGCAATGGTGCCGCGTCAGCTTTTGATCCAGTTCCAGATCGAAAATACCGGCAACGAAATACAACTCTGGCTGCGTTGGGTTCATCAATACTGCCCACGGGTTCAGTCCTAGCAGCCAGCTGGCACCAGGATCGCTTCCATAGCTGTGTTCGAATTTCGTAGGCAGGGCAAAACCCAAACTCGGATCAACATCACCTGGCATTTTCGGTAAAATAGAGACGCGTGGCTGCGGCCAGAAATATTCGTCGATACGCCGGATTTTGGCCGTAAAACGATACTCTGCAGGAGTACCCAGACCGGGAATAATACCCCCAACCAAACGCTGGATATTGGGGTCGGCCTCAATCGGTCGGCGCCCCTGCCAGGCCATAGCCCAGAGTTGGCAATCTGTTTCAGGCCTGAACTCACCGCCCAAGGCATATCCCAACGCACGCTCTGCTTCGGTCTGCGGGTTTAGAGCCGCCAACGCCTTTTCGCGTCCTTCCGATCCCAGCCGCAGGATCGCAAGTCTGAAATCCATGGCCCCCGGCCGAACACTCAGGCCACGGTAATGTTCCAGCCTGTCAATCAAACGCAATGGGTCAACACATCCGCGATTGTCGGAAGGGGCCGAGAGCATCGGAACCGAATGGCCCGCCTGAACGAAAGACAACAGCTCTTTGGCGCGCGCCGCGAATATCCCTTCGAAACTATGGGGCGAAATACCCAAGGGTTGGTGACCGGAATATCGTGGCTCTAGATAGGGTTGCAGTTCGGCATCGAAATCGGACCCGTTGGCCCAGCTCAATCCCGCAACCGAAATAGGTCGCTGAAAATACTTACCCGGACTAAAACCGCCCTCGAGATCGCGCGTTCTGATCTGATTTGCCCGCTTTTTTAGAGGGCCAAGTAGCGGGGCAGCCTCGGCTCCGAACCGCGCTATTCCATCAAATGCCTGCTCGATCAGGAAGGGGTCATGGCAATCCTCCAGGAGGGCCAGATATGCCGAAACCGCCTCATCTACGGAGGAAACAGGCTCAAACGGCTCAGGTCTAGGAACGGGAAAGTCGGTGATTTCAGCTTTGGCCAAAGGTGCGGTGTCAGCAAGCCGCGCGCGGACCGTCGGCGTCACCACATCCAGATAGTCCGCCATCGCCGTCTGAACCCCGGCATTATGCATCTGACCGAGGCTTTCTATCAGATCCACCGCTCGCGTTTGCACATCCCCAAACTCTGATATCAAAGACGAGGTGGCGGTTTCGGCAATTTCGGCCACCCTATCCGGAGTGCGTTTGGCGCAGGATTTCAATAGACCTAACGCATTCAAAGCCGTCGATTTCTGGCGGCTTTGCAAAGCAGGTTCAATCGCGTCGAGCAGGGCTTTGGCGTCAAGTTCACCACATTTGTCGGCGCGCTTCAGCGCCTTGACCGCAATCGCCACTGTCGGGGGAACCGCACTATTGAGGAGGCCGAGGTACTGATCCACGCGCTCAACGATTTCAGCATCGCTCGGTTCTAGCGCTGTATGAAACCGCGAGTACCAACCCGCGCGAAACTGCGCAAAATCCCGCTTCAGGGCCTCTAGTGAGCTATCCAACAAGCGCTGTCGGTCCAGGTCACCGTTTTCGCTCAGAGCTCGCAAAACATCCGCCCATCCTGCGCGGGGTCCTGAATATTTGTCATGCGCAGCAAGGCTGAGATCACCACCGCCTTCAACCTCGAAGAACCGCCAGACATCCTGAGACAAAAACTGATCCCGCGCGTTGTCGGGAACGCCCGCCTGAATGGCGTAGTAGCCAAGAATATAGGCGTCCGTCTGAGGGATTGAGCACAACCCTTTTCGGTTCAACAAATGTACCGCGTCGATCAGGCGGGGATTGTCTTCAACCGCAGCCTCGGCCCAGGCGTCGATCCAACTGAGCTTAAGCTGCGCAAACACTTCGTCCAAAGGAAGGGATTGCGGCAAGATACGCCAATCCCCACAGGCATATTCCGAGGGTCTGGCGGTGGCAATCACGGCGATCCCCAATGCTTCGCCGTCTTTGGCAAATGCTTTGAGCGGCTTTTGGCCTTTCATCTGCGCTTCCCACCAGACCTTTTCATAAGCTTTTTGCGTCTTCAGCGCATGCCGGGCAAATGGCCTTCGATCCGCCTCCGACATCTTTGCGAGGGCCTTTAGAACATAGCGCGCAGTGCGCGTTGTAATCAGGGTCAGAAACTCCTGTTCAGTCACGCTTGGCGCTCCATCATCAGTTCGACGGCTAAAATGTGTTTGCAGGGACCACGCGTATGGCCATTGGCAGCAAACCACGGGCATGTGCAGCTGTGCCGGTCCTCGGCAAAGCGAACCCGATGCGTAACATCGCCACTTTTCACATCCGCATAGTTTTGGGACAAAGCGACCGCTCCGTTGTCCGCCAGGTTTGCGGCGGCTTTCAGCCTTGGATTCAAAGATCTGACGCGCTCGAAGCCATAGGGGAGTTCTCGGTGAAACCAGGTTTGCGACCAAAGATCATAACCTACACGACCCAACGCAGCCAATTGGCACAGCGCGATGTGCACCTCGTGCGGTGAGGCGTTGATGAGGGGTGCCAGGATATTGGGATCAAGCCGGTCCTGCCAGTTCAATTGCGCGGTTACTGCAGCCGTTTTCTCGGCCGCGGTCGTGAGTTCAGAGAGCAACTGCCCGTCGCCTGAAAACCCGCGCCAAGGATCTGCATTCAAGACCAGACACAAACGCTGCCCAGCAAAATCCAAAACCCAGGCCGAACTTTTCAGACCTTCGTTGACAAAAACACGCAGTATCTTCGCCTTGGGAGCCAGAGACAGCAACACGTTTAACCGATGACCACCGCGCAACGGCACGCTACCCAGCGAAGCTCGGGTTGTTGCTCTGACCCGTTGCCCCTGAGCCGATACCCAAACCAGATGATCCGATTTCGATCGCGGCAAACTGCGCAAAAATTTCTGTGCTGGTGTCGGGGCCAATGAAAGAGCGGGTACCATACCAGCCATATGGCTCTGCACCTCGGCAAATCCCTTCAACCAGCGCAAGGGAAGCGGTACTTTTCGTTCGACGAGCCGGTTTTCATCATGTGTCAGGGCCACGGCTTTGGGCCCAATCGAGATCTGCAACTGGCTGTCGGGCGAAACCTGGGCCAGCATAGCCCTCAAGTTGGGGCCAAAATCCACATTGGTTGTCCCTGTGCGACGCTGTTCGGCGTCTAGCGCGGCCTCATCTATGTCCAGACGGGCATAGGTGCTGCAACAAGCTGAAAACCCCTCAAACCGCACGGTTTCGTGCCCTACTGTGACCACTGGGTCCGCTTCGCGCAGAATCCGGGCCAGCATCGCGGGTGGGACGTAAAAGCGGCTGCCGACGATATCGGAAACCGCGCGCAAAGACCTAGCCGTGATCAGAGGGTGTTTGGCGTGTGCGATCAGGAAATCCTGAGAAGCATCTGGATCGGACTGATCAGCCACCAGACTCAGCTTCTGCTGAGATGACATTCCGGTCAGAGATGACCGGCCCGCATAGTGATACGTGTAGTCGAGTTCTCTCATCTCCGTATACCGGAACTTAAAGACTAATCAATTTGTTCCGATTCATCGTAGACGCCGATTGCACCGCTATTCAACTGACCGAAACGGCCCCAGGGCGTCGTGAGACATTATCGCCGCAATTCCGGAATTGTCAGGGGAGCAACGGCGTCTGATCCGCGGCGGTCCGATCATTCCCATCACTGTGTGTTTGATGTAGCTTTTGCGGCAGTGTTCCGCTCTATCTCGCAACCCATGCATTTTAACTGTCTTTGTGGTGCGTTAGAGTCAAAACAGCATTGTCGTCGAAAGTCCTATTCGTGAAGCCAGCAAGCCGTTTCTCTCAACCTCCACAACACGAGCTGCGCAAAGTTCGCAATCAGGGATCAGCCTTTCTGACGCTCGCCTTCCTGTTCAGCATCTTCGTGAATCTGCTGATGCTGACCGGACCGTTGTTCATGCTGCAGGTTTACGACCGCGTTCTGGGGTCGCGCGCGGTCGAAACATTGACTGCTCTTTTCCTGTTAGTGGCGCTTTTGTACGGGTTGATGGCAATGCTAGACTATGCCAGGGGCCGTATCGTGGCCCGTTTTGGTGCCCGGTTCCAGTCAACCCTGGACGAACGTGTGTTCGAGGCGACGTTACAACGATCTTTGAATCCTCAGGTCCGGGCTGCGCCTTCAACAGGTTTGCGGGATTTGGAAGCCATTCAAAACCTCTGCTCATCGCCGGTATTGTTGGCTGTGATGGACATTCCGTGGACACCGGTTTTCATGGCTGCCATCTTCCTGTTCCACCCGATGCTGGGATGGCTTGCCGTAGGCGGCGGAGCATTTCTGGTGACTATAGCATTGCTGAACCAAGCGCTGACACGGCGCAAGGTGGCCACGGCGCAATCGGCTTCGGCACAGGCGAATTCCTTTTCCGAACACGCGCGGCAAGCGGCGGAAATTGTACGCTCTCAAGGGATGCAGAAGGACATCATTCAGCGTTGGCAAAAACAACGCACCAATGCATTGCACCAGACAATCGCAGCCAGCGACTGGACTGGCAGTTTTACCTCACTGACCAAATCACTGCGACTGTTCCTGCAATCCGCTATGCTGGCCTTGGGAGCCTGGCTGGTTCTGCGCAACGAGTTGACACCGGGCGCGATGATTGCTGGCTCTATTCTGCTGGGTCGCGCGCTTGCTCCGATCGAGCAGACAATTGGCCAATGGGCGATGATCGAACGTGCCCGAACAGCCTGGGGGTCTCTGAACGAGTTTCTGGATTCAACTCCACCTGAAACGCCTCGTACCAAGCTGCCTGTTCCCGAGGCCCGGTTGACGGCCAAGGGACTAACCGTCATTCCACCGGGTGCGGAAAAACCAACTTTGCGCAACATTTCCCTAAACCTGGCACCGGGCAGCGCTCTGGGCGTGATCGGGCGCAGCGGTTCGGGCAAATCGACACTAGCCAAAGCCTTGCTGGGATTGTGGCATCCGGCGGTCGGCGAAATCCGCTTGGGCGGTGCGACGTTGGATCAATACGACCCGACCGATCTGGGCCAGCATATCGGCTATCTGCCGCAGACCGTGACCCTGTTCAATGGCACTGTTGCGGAAAACATCGCACGAATGTCGGAAAAGCCGGACGCCGAGGCCGTGGTTGAAGCTGCCCGAAAAGCGAACGCGCATGAGCTGATCCTGACGCTGCCAAAAGGCTATGACACGTTTCTTGAAGGCAACGATAGCCAGCTTTCAGGTGGTCAAAAACAGCGGATCGCTCTGGCGCGCGCCCTCTACGGAGACCCGGTACTTTTGATTTTGGACGAACCGAACTCGGCCTTGGACGCCGATGGGACAGAGGCGCTGAACACCGCAGTGCGCGGCTTCAAGGCAGCTGGGAAATCCGTGATAATCATGACGCATCGTCCGCAGGCAATTTCGGAATGTGAAAACCTGATCGTTGTCGAACGTGGACAGATCATCAAGTCCGGTGCCCGCGACGAGGTGCTGGGAGCCATGGTCCAAAACGCTGGTGCGATCAAACGCGGCCTCAGTCAGGCGGGGAATTGATGCAAAAAAGCAGCTCTGATACGCGTCCTGTTTGGCGCATCACATTTCCGGCGATGGTGGGGTTTGTCGCCTTGGCCATTCTGGTTGGCGGTTTGGGAATCTGGGCCGTACAGACCCGACTTGCAGGGGCCATTATTTCGCAGGGGACGATCGAAGTTCAAAGCAACCGGCAGGTCGTTCAGCACCCCGACGGCGGCGTGGTCGGAGAGATTTTCGTGCGCGACGGTGACGAGGTTCAGCAGGGCGATCTGTTAATCCGGTTGGACGGTACTTTTCTGAAATCTGAGAAAATCATCGTAGAAACTCAACTGTTCGAGCTTTTGGCCCGCAAAGCCCGACTGGAAGCGGAACGTGACGGCATCCCGGCACAGGAGTTGCGCGCACGTCTAGACGAATTGGAACGGCAAGAGGCCATCGAACCCGAACTAGTCAGCGGCCAGCAACGTTTGTTCGAGGCCCGGTTGGACACATTAAGTCAACAAGCCGAGCAGCTCGGGAAGCAACGCATTCAGACGGAAAGCGAGATTGAAGGCACGGAGGCTCAGCTTATCTCTCTGCGCCGTCAAGTCGAGTTGATCCGGGAGGAGCTGGAAGATCAGCAGAGCTTGTTCGATCGGGGCCTGACACAGGCCAGCAGGGTCTCGGCACTCTTGCGGGAAGAGGCCAGCCTGACCGGGGATATCGGCCGGTTAGAGGCCAATATCGCCCGTTTGCGCGGGCAGATCGCGGCAACCGAGATCCAGATTGTCGAGCTGAAAGCAGCCCGCCGAGAAGAGGCAATATCGACCTTGCGCGATGTTCAGGCACAGATCGCTGAACTGGCCGAGCGACGCCTGTCCCTGACCGTGCGTCTGTCCAGGCTGGATATTCGCGCACCGGTGACAGGGGTCGTCTATGGCAGTCAGGTTTTCGCGTTGCAATCCGTGGTCCAACCCGCCGAGCCTATGATGTATGTGGTGCCCTTGGACACACCTTTGCTGGTAGCCTCGCGCGTGGACGCTATTCATGTCGATCAGCTGCACGTGGGACAGCCTGTCCTGCTGCGATTCACCGCGTTCAATCAGCGTGAAACACCAGAAATCGAAGGGCAAGTCATCAACGTTTCGGCTGATGCTTTTACCGATGACAACACCGGGCTGACCTTTTATCGCGCCGAAGTTGTACCAAATGAAGGACAGCTTGGCCGTCTGAACGGTCAGGAACTGCTCCCCGGAATGCCCGTCGAAACCATGATTAAAACAGATGAGCGTACGCCTCTGTCCTATCTGGTCAAACCATTGTCGGACTATTTCAACAGGGCGTTCCGGGAATAGAGCGGCTAGGCCTGTTCAATATTGCCAAGCAGGATAGTGGTCATATCTGCGGTGATCACGTTGTCTACGGCAACGATATCGACCCCTGTTTCGTAGGACACATTGTTCGGCGTGATGCCGCTGAGATCCGCATCATCGTCCAAGAACACCCATTCCGGCGAATGTGGGGTAGATTGCCCAACAGAAACTTGCAAAATCGCCAGCGCGTCCAACGCATTTACAGTGCCGTCTTGCGTGATGTCGGCCGCAATCAGATTCTCGGCCGAGGCCGGTCCCCATGTTGGTTCAAGCCCGACGGAAATACGCAAAACCTGAAGCGCGTCTAGAGCATTGATATCGGCACTTGCCGTTGAATAGCCCTTGATCACGTCAAACTCTCCCGAGAACGTCCCAGGAGGGAGGTCAAAGTCGAACACACCATTCTCGTCCGCGCGCACGGTCAAAATGCCCCCGCCTTCGAGCGCTAACTGGATTTCTGCATTCGCCAAAGCCGGATTCTGCGTTTGGGAATCGATCGAGATATCGCCCAGAACACCATCCGAGCTACCGGGGTCCAGGCCCCCCAAAGTCCCCAGGTCCACGGGTATATGATCGGGGCCACCAAAGCCCGCGCCGAATACCTGTTGCTCGGACAATGGACCTCCCGCAGCGGATATGAGTTCGACCGTAGTGTCCAGAAACTCTATCCAGGCCCCCTGACCTGTAGCCGTGAATGTAAGTTGATCCGGCGTGCGCAGCAGTGGGAAATCGAACATGTCCAGACGGTCTGTACCCGCCTCAAAATCAGTAATGATCACAGGGGCGCTGCCATGCTGCATGACGAAAATATCCGCTCCGGCCCCACCGGTCATCTCCGTGGCTCCGGCACCGGCGATCAGGATGTCATCTCCCGCCCCACCCGACAAATTCGTGTCGAGAATACCTCCGTTAAGCATGTCGTTTTGATTTGTGCCAGTGATCGTGCCAAACCCTTCCTGCACGATCCCCAGATCAGAGAGGTCGACTGTCAATTGCGTCAGACCACCATCCTGTTGTGAGGAGGCAAATATTTGCAGCTCATCCCCGACATGAGCCGTGATCACCGTCTCAACATTCTGTAGTCCGGTGTCCAACGTGTCGGCAAAACTGTCCAGGTAAACCAGTTGCCCGCCCGGTGTCATCGTGAAAAGTGTGACCCCGTCATCGCCTCCCCCAGCCACTAAGAACACATGGCCGTCCACCTCGATGACGGACATGTCCTGAAGGGTTTCGAACCGCGTGTGCAACGAATCCAACACGTGGTCCGTGGGTACAAGCGAACCAGAGGCGTCCAGCTTCATCAAGCTGATGGAATTGCTCTGCGCCCCGGCGACGACGACCCATGACTGACCGTACGCTTGCACCACGTCAACCGCAGTAGGCACTGCAATGCCCAGTTGGTTCAGCGCATCGCTGTTATCAACTTCTGACAGTCCCCCCGTGGCGGAATCCACTGTGTAAATCGCGATGGAATCCGTCTCTGCATCACAGGCCACCACGACATTCTCACTGCCAAATTGAATGACCTCCATCGAGTCGGCGCGACCGGCGATGGATCCCGACACCGTCAGACTTCCGTCCGGATTCACTAAATAGGTCGAGATTTGACCCGTATCTTCATGGGCCAAGGCCAGCACTCCACCCGTCTCAACCGAGTATTGCACAAGCGCGGAAACATCTCCGCCCCCGATCAGACTGTCGGTGGTCTGTAACGTTCCGACAGTTCCATCTGGATTAAGTGTGTATCCTACCAATCCCGTGGCCAAATCGACATCCAGAATCAGTTGGTCACTACCGGCAAGCGTCACGAGCTCGGCACTATTGCCTATTTGTTGGGAAATCGTCCCGCTGTAATATTGAATGTCTTGCTGTTGCGGAACAATGCCTTCTGGCAGCTTCCAAACCGTGATGCCGCCTCCAGGGCCCGTCACGCTGTATAGAAACGTGTCCCCGTTAAACGTTTTTAAAGCCGTATCGCTGATACCTGAATCGAGCGCTACGCTTCCCGTTGCAACCACACCTTCGAACTGAAGCATCATGTCAAATCACCCCGTGCCACACTTGGCTTCAATGACAGGATGATCTGATGCCCGGTCCAAAACCAAAGCACAAATGTGGTGAAAACGCGAAGTTCGGCATCAGTTTAACTCAATTTTTTCTGGTCCGATCCCATGAGTCACTGGAGGGCAAGACAGATGAACAAGAGCTGTACCCCTTGGGCGGACGCGGACACCACATGTGAGGGTAAGATGACCAAAGACCACGATTCCAATCGCCACGCGAACAACCCCGTGACCGGGGTCGAGGACAAAGCGCAGATTCGTCGTTGGCTTGATGACAAAATGCGCCGCTGGGCAGGTCGGGGTCTTGCAGGTGGGTTGGGCTCAACGCTGATGGCGCTGCCTGCTCTGGGGCAAGCCACGATCGAAGAGCTTTACGCCTTTCAATTCGCCGAAACCATCCCAGGTGTCAGATCGGTCAAACTGCTGAAAGATGGCGATGTCCTGGTTAAATTGGCGAACGGGAAATCGATGATCGTGGCGTCAGAGAACATCCAGATTCTCGATAGTGGTGCAATCATGATCGCGGAAGATATCGTGGCTGAGATTGCGCAGTTCAGCCTGGCCGCAGAAGCGGGCGGCGCGGCTGCCGCAAGTGGCATCAGTGGGGTTGGCGCTGCCGCACTAGGTGGACTTGGTTTGGCCGGGGCGGCCGCTGCTGCAGGCGGCGGGGGCGGAGGCGGGGGCGATGATCCCGCTCCGGCACCAACATATCCCCACCTGAATTTGGCAGGAGCCCAATCCAACGCGCTGAGCAGCACCGCACTAAATTCGGTCACGCCCGATGGGACAACAGATATCGAAGTGTCGATCGGATCCGTTTCCGTGTCGGTGGTGCCCGAACCAGACGGAAGCTGGAACGTTGCACTGACACCCGACCAAGCGGCAAACCTTCCCCAAGGTGTCAACACCGTTACGATCCGTCATCTTGACGGCGACGGGAACGAACTGGCGGTCGAAAACGTGACCTTCAATGTCGATACAATTGCTCCGACGCTGGCAATAACCGATTTCTCGCACGGCGCGGTTGTGAACGCCATTGAGCAAGGAAACGACCTTACCGTATCCGGAACTTCGGACGCTGAAAACGGGCAAACCATCACGGTGTCCGTCAACGGACAAGTCTATTCAGCCACGGTGAACGCAGGCCAATGGACAGCGACAATACCAGCGGCAGACCTGTTAGCTTTGCCAGATGGAACAACTATTTCGGTAACAGCAGATGTGACAGACGCTGCGGGCAACCCTGCGCCACAGGCAACAGGCAGCTTTGAAACGGATTTCACCGCGCCCACGTTGACCCTCAATCCGGTAGCTGGCGGATCCATCGACCTGATTGACGTAGGGAGTGACCTTAATATTACCGGGACGACCACGGCTGCCGATGGCGAAATAGTCTCGCTTGACTTCAATGGGCAGGTCTACACGGGCACCGCATCCGGAGGAAACTGGACTGTCACAATCCCCGCCGCGGACCTAAGCGGACTGTCGACCGGCACACCTGTCGCAATTGGCGTTTCAGTAGCAGACGCGGCTGGCAACATTTCTACCTTGGTCAACGCATCTATTCCGGTCGACTTGACCGGGCCATCGATCTCGATCGCAACCCTCCCCGTTGGCGACGCACTGAACACGGCGGAAGTGACATCAGACCTGACAATTTCCGGGACGACGGCAAATGTTCAGGATGGTCAAACCGTAACCGTCACACTGGACGGCCAGACCTATACAGGTACGGTCACAAGTGGAGTATGGAACGTTACTATCCCTGCATCCGATCTCGGCGCATTGACCGATGGCGGAACATTTTCCATCACAGCAGATGTGTCTGACACGGATGGATTGATAGCACCGCAAGCCAGCACGGCCATCGTCAAGGACGTCACCGCGCCGACCCTTAGCATCGACAGTTTTTCGGCTGGCGCTGTCATGAATGCATCGGAGAGGGGTACGGATCTGACAATCACTGGCACCACCAACGCCGAAGACGGGCAAACGGTCACCGTCAATCTCGGAGGCCAATCCTACACCGCTACGGTATCTGGCGGCGCATGGACAGCAACTGCTTCTGCGAGTGACGTAGCCGCCCTAGCGGACGGCGCAACCATCGCCGTCACCGCTGATGTTTCCGACGAGGCCGGAAACCCAGCTGTACGAGCCACAAGCAGCTTTGACACCGACTTTTCCGCACCCTCAATCAACGTGACTTCACTTTCGGACGGGCCTGTTCTGAACTTCGCAGAACTTAGTACCAACCTCGTGGTTTCCGGCACCTCCGATGCGGGCGACGGAGCTGTCGTTTCCGTCCAAATTGTCCGGGGGGATGGCACCGTAGACGTCGCAGGGACCGCCACTGTGAATTCGGGAAGCTGGTCGTTTACCGCGCCACCTTCTGACCTGACTGAATTACAAGACACGGAATCCTACACCGTATCCGCCTCTGTTTCCGACACGGCAGGCAATACCGCATCCGACATCAGCACTTTCGATACCGATTTTTCAGCGCCTGTCATAGCGATTGACCCATTAGCTGTCGGATCTACGCTGGACATCGCGGAAAGGGGCTCGGACCTGACGGTATCCGGCACCACGACCGCTGAGGATGGGCAAACTGTTACGGTCTCTCTGAACGGTCAGGACTATGTCGCCACGGTTGCTTCGGGAAGTTGGAGCGCGACCATCCCTTCTGGAGATCTCGGCAGCCTGGCAGACACAACAGCCTTCACCATAAGCGCAAATGTCGCTGATTTGGCAGGCAATCCGGCGACACCGGCGACGGCAGCGATAACGACGGATTTCCGCCCGATACTATCCTTGAATTCCACGGGTACCAACGGAGCGGTCTTGCTCGCAGACGCGCAGAGTACGGGACTCACAGTCTCTGGAAGTTCGATAGGTCTTACAGCAGGACAGACTGTTAGTGTAACCCTGAACGGAACACCTGTGGGGACAGCCTCGGTTGGCGCAGACGGGACATGGTCTTTGCCGGTCTCTTCAAGCGACTTTGCTGGTCTAAACGCTGGTGACGACCTCACTTTTCAAGTTCAGGCAACAGTTACGGGTGGGCCGGATCCCGCACCTACAACGGATACAACAACCGCGTATTTACCCGCCGCATACACAATCTCGGAAGTCAGCAACGATGGTTCTTCAGTGATATTCCAAATTCACGCCGACCCGAAACGCGATATCTCGGGCGGGTTGGCCGTCACAGCAGAAATCGGATTTGATCCGGCCGTTGTCACAATCAACCCTACCTCCATTTCCGAGAACAGTGATTTCGGGCTTTTCCTGACCAATCCAGTCGGAGCATCAGCTGTCAACATCGCGGGTGTCGCAACGACCTATTCGGACCTGTCACAACCCGTTGTGACATTTACCGCGGCTGTCGTTGATCCTTCCAAACCAATCATTCTGACCATAGACACGCCCGACGGTGGTCCTTCGGTCTACCAATTGGGCAGTGGAGGAGACGATACGCTCACCGCAAACGCCGTCGACAATTTCCTGCAAGGTTTCGGAGGAAACGACACCATAGACGTATCGAACGCAGGGCGGGATGTCGTGGTCTTCGAAGCTACGCCAGCAGCCAACGGCGTGGACACCATTACGGGCTTTACGCTCGGCGCAAAGGCTGAGGTCACAGATGCGATTATGTTCAATGGGTTCGACAGTACCACACTGCGGGGAGACGGAACTAATTTCGAAACCCTGGAACTGGGAGACGCCGTTGGCACAAATACTGGTTTCGTGGGTCTTACGACCGTTTTGGTAGATTTGAGCGCAGGCACAATTGAAAACGCTGTCGAGAGTTTGAGCGATCTGCAAGCGGGTGACGAAATCTATGTCATGGCGACAGATGGCGATGACAGCGTGTTGGTCCATGTCGAATACAGCGCACCAAATGCAGCATCGGTTGAAACAGTTGCAGAATTCACAGGGCTGGACGACCTAAGCGGTTTGTCCCCCGACAATATCCTGCACACCGACCCAACTGGCGCATCCGCCTGATCCAACGACACCGCCGAATTTGAAAATCGGCGGTGTCTTATATCCGCATGAGGTGAATATGGCACAGAACGGTCAGTTTCCACTGACGTTTTCGAGGTACCAAGGAAAATACTGGAAACGTTTTACCTCTTTTCGCTTTGCGCAAAACCTCACGGAATGTCCGATCGTCGAGAAAGAGATTCGTCAGGTTGCGGCGGCTTTTCCGATCGTGTTTCGGCGCGCGGGCACTGAAATTCACCCCTTTGCTTTGCTGAGTCTAAGCGGCGCCCGCACCCCTTTCGTCTCAGATGATGGGCGATGGTTGGCAGGCTATGTTCCATCCGATTTGCGCTGTCCTCCTTTTCGCTGGCGCACCAGTCAAGATCCAGCCAAGCAGGACTTGAACGCAGAGGGGCTTTTGGTCGACGAGTCACTGGGGTTTGTAGGTCAGGAAGGAGAACCCTTCTTCAATGCCAGCGGTGATCTAACGCCTGAACTGCGCCAGGTCTTTGGCTTCTTAAAAATGCGGGCTCAAAACGAACAGAAAACCGCAGCGATTTGCAAAAAATTGGATACGTTTGACTTGCTGCAATCCGCCGGAATGCACGAAGGAGTCGAATTTCCCGAAGGTATTCTTATCGTAGATTCTGGAAAGCTGGCAGCCCTGACCGACAAAGACAAACTGGCGCTGATCAATGATGGAACGCTGCGGCTGGTTCACGCCCATCAAGTGTCGTTGTCTCATTGCGCTTGGCTGGCAAGCGCCGAGCGAAATCTGACAACTTGTCAAGTCCAAACCTCGTACACCGAAAATTCAGATCTATCGGGTTTCCTCGGCGCAATGGCCCTCGCCCAATGGAACGAAATTCAACAAAACGGTAGTTATTAAATGCGGCTATCCCCTAGAAGACTGGTCCTTTACTTCATCCTCTCAGGCTGGCTTACCGCTTGCGCTTTCGGACCGAATTTATCGTATGTCGACTCGTCTCTTTCCGCTGGTGCAGTCGGTCGCGGGGCCACTGCTCCTTCACTGACCCTGCTTCGAACGTCTTTTGGGCAACGCGTTAAGCAGGCGGTCGAGAACAACCCGAGCCTTGCGGAAAGTGAAAGCCGCTATAAAAGAGCTACCGCAACCGAAGAAGCGGCACGTGGAGCTTTTCTTCCCCACGTAAATCTCGGTCTCAGCGCTCGATCGCAACGGTCCGATTCCGACCTTGCGAATTTCACGCCGTACGTTCGTATTTCCCAACTCGTCTATGATGGCGGGGTCGCCTCCAGTGAGCTAATCGCAGCAAAAGCACGCGTCCTTGAAAGCAGGGGAGACCAACTGCAAACAGGATCCGCAATAGCTATTGCAGCAATCGAAGCGTACGTTTCGGTTCTCAGCCGTCGTGAGATTTTCGACATTTCAGTTCGAAACGTCCAAGTTCACGAAGATATCCTGCACCAGATCACTGAAAGGTCCTCACTTGGTGCCGGATCTACGGCGGATGTCATGGCGGCGCGATCTCGAATGGCGGATGCGCAGACACGCCTCGCAGATGCACGCGCCAGAATCGACCGTGCCGAAGCGCAATTCCACGACATCTTCGGTCAACAGGCCGGGGATCTATCGAAGCCGGCAAAGGCGCCGAAGCTGACGCGAACAGACACGGAAATTGTAGTGAACAGCCCTCAGGTCAGACGAGCAGACGCGGCCTTATTGGCCGCTAAGGCAGATTTGACAGCGGCTTTGGCACGCCGTCGTCCGGGCGTTGAATTGGCTGCCTTTGCAGACCGCGACGATGACGATGATACAGATTTCGGAATTGACCTGTCCGTGAACTATGAGCTGGATAGCACCGGCCAGCGCCGCGCTTCGATTTCTGCCGCTGAAGCCAGAGTAAGCGAAGCCGAATTCGCGCGCGAGACGCTGATACGAGATATCCGGCGCGAGCTTGACTTTATTCGCTCTGACCAGCAAGCCGGCGCCAAGCGACTGCAAGCTGCCAAGATCGCCGCGAAGGCAAACGAAGACAGCGTGGAGGCAGCGCGGGCGCAATTCACCATAGGTCGGCGTAGTCTCATCGAAATTCTCGACGCCCAACGTGACTATGTAAACGCTCAGGAAAGGCTGATCCTGGCAGATCAGAATTTCTTTTTGACGAACTATGCTGCGCTCAGTTTGACAGGTGACATTTTGGACCTGCTCGGCCTTGAGGTCGTGACCCAGGGGGCAAGACAATGACACAACAACAAATTCTGATTGGGCCGTCCAAAACGTCTGGGCTTGAAACGTGTTTTTTGCATGTTGCAGCTCATCTCGATCGTCCACTTACAAGCGCTGCATTGAATGCCGCACTAACCGGAGACGGCGGTGGGCTGACCATTCACGACCTGCTCGAGGTGGCTCAGAATGCTGGGTTGCAAGCCGGTTATGGGCGTTGGGCGCTCGGGGATTTGGACAGTAGTTTTACGCCCGCAATTTTACTTCTGACAGATCAACACGCCGTCGTCTTTCACGGTTTTTCGGAAAACGGCGATCTCCTGATTTTTGACCCAAAGATGGGAAACGAAATAACCGAGATCGAAGGGGCTAAGTTGGCAACGATCTACACTGGCTACGCGATATTGTTTCGGCGCGTGCACAACGAAGATCACAACAGGACATTCAGACCCGAGACCGGTCATTGGTTTTGGTCGGCCATTGGTTCAAACCGCTGGTCCTACGCGCAAGTTGCGCTTGCGGCTGCGGTGGCAAATTTGCTCGGGCTTTCCACATCTGTCTTTATCATGGTGGTCTATGATCGAGTGCTACCCAATGAAGCAACTGAATCGTTGATCGCATTGACCCTTGGTGTCGGTCTAGCACTGGTATTCGACTTCTTCCTGAAACTGTTGCGCGCCGGGTTTATCGACCGAGCAGGTCAAAAATCGGACAGGATGATGGGACGACGCATTTTCGACCACCTTCTCAACATTCAGATGAAATCCAGAACCGGACCGACGGGCGCTATGGCCAGCACAGTTCGCGAGTTTGAAACGCTGCGCGAGTTTTTCACCTCGGCAACCTTGGTTGCTGTCGTTGATCTGCCTTTTGTCGCTTTGTTCGTATTCGCCATCCACCTTGTTGGTGGCCCTCTTGCCATAATACCAGCCATGGCAGTGCCAATCGTGTTGCTTTCGGGGCTGGCCGTGCAACCGTTTTTGTCCCGGTTGGCCGAACAAAGCTTTTCCGGAGGGCAATCCAAACAATCCGTTTTGGTCGAAACGGTTTCGGGACTTGAAACCATCAAAACGACGGCCGCTGCCAATCAGATGCGTTGCCGTTGGGAAGGTGCGGTCGAACGGCAGGCATCACACAGTGTAAAAAGTCGAGCTATTACTCAATTGGCTCTGAACCTGACAGGGTTCACTCAGCAAGCAGCCCAGGTCTTGATCGTGTTCTATGGTGTCTTTCTGATCACCGAAGGGGCGACCAGTATGGGTGCCCTTGTCGCCTCGGTCATGTTGACCGGTCGGGCTCTCGCCCCTTTGGGGCAGCTCGCGCAAACGTTGACACGCGCAAATCAGGCGCGCAGCGCGTACCGCAATCTGAACGCGCTGATGGAAGCAGAAAGCGAGCGTCCCCAAGGGAGGACATGGATCACCCGTGGCACTATTGAAGGACGTATCGCATTTAAGAACGTCTCGTTTTCTTACCCTGGTCAAACCCGTGACACCCTCAGCGATGTGTCCTTCGAAATTGAAGCTGGCGAAAAAGTCGCAATTCTAGGCCCCATCGGGTCGGGCAAAAGCACTATCTCGCGGCTATTGCTGGGTCTCTACCAGCCCCGCGCAGGGTCAGTGATGCTAGATGGTGTAGACATCCGACAAATTGATCCAGGCGACCTGCGGCGCAACATTGGTTCAGTGCTTCAGGACATATGGCTGTTTTCGGGAACGATCCGTGAGAACATTGCCAGTGGCACGATCAGGCCGCAAGATCAGGACCTAATTGACGCAGGGCAAGTTGCCGGAGTGGAAGATTTCATCGCCGACCATCCTGGCGGTTATGACCAGCCTCTTGCCGAACGTGGCGAGGGATTGTCCGGCGGGCAACGCCAAGCCATTGCCTTGGCACGGGCTTTGATTGGCCGTCCTCCGGTACTTTTACTGGACGAACCCACGAGCGCGATGGATGTGAAAACCGAGGCTGAGGTCATAAAGCGCCTGCATAGCGCTACCAAACGCGACACGATGATTATCGTGACCCATCGCACCAGCCTTCTGGCGCTTGTTGACCGGATTATCGTGATCGAAAACGGACAGGTTGCCGCAGATGGGCCAAAATCGATTTTGACACGGCAGCCACGCCCCAATGGGAGGCATCTGAATGTCGCAGCATCCTGACTTTGCATCATTGGCCAATGAAATAAGGGGGCAATCTCCTTGGCGCGGTTCTGTGTTGTTGTTTGCAATTCTGGCTTGCCTGCTGACAGTAGGGTTCTGGGCGTATTTTACTGAGTTGGACGACGTCACACGCGTGGACGGGCGCATCGTTCCATCAGCCAATGTTCAACTCATCGACGCCACAGAATCCGGCGTATTGCGATCGCTGCACGTCAAAGAAGGCCAAATCGTGGATGAGGGCACATTGTTGATGGAGTTCGACACCACGCAAATAGACAGCCAACTCAACCAGGAACAACAAAGGGCTTTTGGCTTGATGGCCAGAGTCCACCGGTTGCAGGCGGAAATAAACGAAACCGAATTGCGATTTGCGCCAAGGCTGGTCGAAGGCGCGCCGGAAGTCGTCAGATCGGAAGCGGCCCTATTTGACGCCCGGCAATCCGAGTTGAGATCTGAGATCGCGATCCTGGAGCGACAACGACAACAACGTCACCGGGAATACGAGGAAAGCTTGGTTGATCAGGTAACTGCCGACGAAACCTTGCAAATCCTGGCAGAGGAACGCGCCATCATGACACCATTGGTCGAACAGCGCATGGAACCCGCGACGACACTGCTGACGTTGCGACGAAATGAGGCCGAATGGGAGGGGCGGCTTACACGGGCTGTTGCGATCACGCATCGCTTGAAAACCGGGCTGGATGAAATTGACGATCGGATTTTAGCAGCGCAAAGCCGGTTTCGAAGCGCAGCATTGACCGATTTGGCGATCACCACGGCAGAACTTGCGACCCTACAACCTCTTTTACCGGCCCTTAAGGATCGTGCCGAACGTGCCCAAGTCAAATCCCCAATGCGCGGCGTGGTTAATCGGATCTACCGTACTACGATCGGAGGGCTGGCCAGAAGCGGAGAAGAGTTGATCGAGATTATCCCTCTCGACGATCGCTTGCTGGTCGAAGCCTATGTAAAACCGGAAGATATCGCCTTTCTGCGCGCAGGGCAGCCGGTCAAAGTAAAGATTACGGCCTACGACTTTGCCCGTTATGGTGCATTGGATGGCCAGATCACGCGGATTGGAGCCAACACCATCACCCGGTCCGAGCGAAATGACGAAGAGGTTTTTGTCGTCGAAATTCAGACCAAACACTCGATTTTGGATGCCAACGGTGTAGAAGTGGAAATCATCCCAGGCATGATCGCAGAAGTGGATATTTTGTCGGGCAAGAAAACCGTGCTGGACTACGTTTTGCGTCCCGTCGTCAAAGTCAAAGACCAAGCGTTTCGCGAATAGTCCCGTCTGAAAGCCTCTGCATCTCATGTACAAACTGGGCAGCGGGGTCTCGACGACTATGAGACCGTCCGATCAGGCCCACTCGACATCCCCCAGAAAAATATATCCTGCGCCATAAATCGTCTTGATCAGACGAGGGTTTTTAGGGTCTTCACCCAGCTTCGTCCGCAGCCGAGATATGCGTACATCCATGGCCCTGTCAAAACTGTCACCGGCTCCCCCACCCAGCGCCTCTTGCATCTGAGCGCGGCTGATCAAGCGTTTAGGACTTTCAAGAAATAGTCGTAGAACTTCGCCTTCCGCATGGCTGAACGAAGTTTCCGCACCATCCTCGTTCTCAAGGATGTAGCGATCGAAATAAGCCGACCAGCCGTTAAAGCGGGCCGTATCCGACTGCACGGCCTGTACCCGCGGCGATCGCAATCGGGCGCGGATACGCGCAACAACTTCGGCAGGATCAAAGGGTTTGGTGATATAGTCATCGGCCCCCAATTCAAGCCCTGTGACGCGGTCCTGAACTTGCGCTCGGCCGGAAATGATGATGACTGCCGCGCCTTGCTCCAACGCCAACCGGTGCACCAGCGCCAAGCCGTCCGTGTCGGGCAGAGACAGATCCACAAGGCAGACATCGGGTGTGGCGCGTTTTAGCGACGCCTCGAATTCGCGGGCTCGGGCGAAGCTTTGAGTCCGGAACCCGGCATCTTCCAGGGCATCGGTCAGGATGCGGCGGATTTCAGGTTCGTCATCGACGATGGTGACCAATGGCTGTGTCATCAAGCAACCTCGGATCGGAGAAGGGCGGAAAGTTGTGCCCGCGTAAAGGGTTTGCGCAGAACAGGGGCGCGCGTCAGAGCTTCGCGGTGCAACGGGTCGGAATATGGCAGGGATGTCATCAGGATTGTTGGTAAACGTGACCGCATCCGTGTCAGCAAGTCCAAACCGGTTGCATCCCCTTCAAGCCGAATATCTGACAAAACCAACGCGATGTCGTTCAGGTCACTGGTCAAAGCCAGCGCTTCATCGGCAGAGGTGGCTTCGATTACAGTGAACCCCAGATCAATCAGCATATCGCGAAAGTTCTGGCGCAAGGCATCGCTATCTTCGACCAACAAGACCAACCCTTCCTGCACCGGCGGCGCGGGACGATAGGGCAGCCGCAGAACGACGGATGCACCGGACGGCGTGTTGCGCAGGCTCAGATCGCCGCCTGCCAGTTTCACCGTGTCATAGACCATTGGCAGCCCCAGGCCCGATCCTTTGTCGCCCTTGGTGGTAAAGAACGGGTTCAGCGCCTTGTCCAGCGCCTCGGGCGAGAAACCGGGGCCTGTATCGGACACCGCAATTTCGATCCAGATCGTCCCGATCGTATGTGCGCTGATCGTCACCTGCCCCGAGCCGCCACAGGCATCGCGCGCATTCAGAACCAGGTTCAACAATGCGTCCTGCACCATGCCCGGATCCAGCATCAGCGCCTCATCGGGCAAAGTATTCACCACCGAAAGACCCACGCCGCGTGGCAGGGAGGGTGAGGCAAGGATACGCAAATCCTCTAATAAACCTCGCATATCGGTTGCCTTGGGCTGCGGAGTTCTGCTGCCGGTCATGTCAGCGATCCGGTTTAGAAGCTGGCCGCCCCGGCGCGCCGTCTGTTGCGTAGCAGCCACAAGTTCTCGGGCGCTTTCGGGCAGATCCATCTTTTGCAACCGCGACTGTATGCCCAGAATGATCGTCAACAGGTTCGAGAAATCATGCGCCAGCCCGCTGGTCATCTGCGCGGCCATCGCCCGACGACGTGTTTGTTGCAGCGCGACTCTGGCCTGCGTTTCTTCGGTTATGTCCACCGACATGACATAGACGCCTCCTTCGCCATCTGGCGTGAACGAGACCCGAATGCGACGAGAATCCTGATCCTCGTTAAACTCAAAAACCGAAGGTTCTCCGCCATAGGCATTTTGCAAATGCGCTTCGACCCGGAGATATGTGGCCGATCCCAACGCTTGCGAAATATGCATCCCAAGTATATCGGACGGCCGGCCGGGCAGTACGGTGCTCAGACGGCGGTTCGAGTAGTCATAGCGTCCCTCAGAATCCAGATGCGCGATATGGGCTGGCATCATTTCTGTCGTCATCCGGGTACGGGCTTCGATCTCGGTCAACTGTCGCTTGGCTTCCTCTAGCGCCGAGATCGTCGCAGCCAGTTTCCGGTTTGTTGCTGTCAATTCTTCGGCCCGGTCCAGAAGTTGTTCGGACAATTCCTCGGATCGGGCACGCAACAGGGCCTCAGCCTGTTTGGTGTTGGTTATGTCGGTATAAACGGCGACCCAGCCACCTTTAGGAAGCGGTGCCCCCTCGACCGAGATCACCTGCCCATTGGCCCGCACGCGTTCCATATAATGGGGTTCGAAAGCAAGTGCCTGTTGGACACGCTGTTCAACGATTGTATCGACATCGGCTACGTCGCCATATTCGCCAAGTTCGGCAAGATATCGGATCGTGTCATGAAAGAACGCGCCGGGCTGGACCAAGCGATCCGGCAAATCGAACATTTCCTGAAACGGACGATTACTGACGACCATCCGCAACTGGCTGTCATAGATCGACAGCCCCTGACCAATCAGGTTTAGGCCTGCGGTCGTCATGGCCTTTATGTTCTTGTCAGTTAAGTCCAAACCCGTCCTCCCCGACATATGCGTAGCACCGGATCTTTCACAGGTGTAGAGGGCACAGGCGCGACATTCGCGCCAGTGCGTTTCAATAGCGTTTTTGCACCTTCGGTCCATCCGAGGTGATGGAATGCAAGGACAGCGTATGATCCGTATTGCGCATCCGGTGACGTAGCATCTGCCGCCCCAAACGGGCCAGATCGATCGCAAATGCGGGGTCGTTGGCTACGTTTTGCATTTCACCGGACTGTTGGTGATCGAATAGAATGGGCGGCAGGTCGGCGGCAAATTCGACCAAAGTAAACCGCGCGTCGCGCAAGATGGACAGGTTCGAGTCGCTATGGCCGGTTCCAAGCCGCTGTTGCCATAGAGTTTTTGCTTGCGGATCTCCGAAATCCAGTTCGCTGTAGGTATAACTGCGCCAATCTTCGGGCGCGTCCCCCGTCAGCAAGGGCAGCAATGATCGTCCGTCCATCGCATTGGGCGGCGTCCGGCCAACCCAGTCGAGGATGGTGGGCGCGATATCAATGGACTCGGTCGGAACGGTCACAACCTGACCGGCCTGTGCCTGATTGCCCGGCACCCGAATGATCAGTGGCGTACGATAGGCGGCGTCAAACACCGTCATTTTGCCCCAGCTATGATGATCGCCCAGCATCTCGCCATGGTCTGCGGTCACTACGATAAGCGTCTGCTCATACTGGCCACTGTCTTTCAAAAACTGGATAACTCGCCCAATATGGTGATCGACCTCTGTGGTCAGGCCCAGATAGACGGACCGCAATGTCTGAATATTCTGATCACTCGGTTCGACTTCATCGAACCCCAACACAACGTCTCCTGCGCTATGGCGGTCTATGGTCGGCTCAAAGAACGGGTGCATGGCGCTATCTTGCGCCTCGTCTGCGTGCCGGATCGGCAAAGGCAACGCGGCGGGATCATACATGTCGTTATAGGGCGACGGGGCCACCAGCGGCGGATGCGGCCGGATATAGGTCAAATGCGCAAACCAGCCCTGACCGGCCATCGGCGCCATATGGTTCAGGAAGCTGTCCGTCAGAAAGGCTGTGTCGCTGTCCTCGGCCCGATAAAGTGCGGGATCGTTCAGCCTTGGCGCGCCACCGTCGGGTGCGGTTGGCTTGTGAAGATCCCAATAGTCCTGAAACGCATAGCCCTTTTGCATCAGATGGGCGCGCCAAGGATAGGACTCCTCCAACCGCATCTCCAGCACTTCATCAAAACCAGGCATCGGATGCTCATAAGATTTGAGGATCGGGTCTGACGCATCATAGGCCCTTGGGTCCGCCGAAGTATCGGTATAGCCGAACAACATCGGGCGATACCCCGCCTTTCGCATTTCCGATGCGATGCTGGGCGTGTCATGCCGCAGGGGCGTTCCGTTGCGCACAGACCGGTGGTTCATCGCATATTGCCCAGTCAGGATAGATGCCCGTGACGGCCCGCAGGGATTGGTGACTGAAAAATGGCGGTCAAAGCGGACGGCATCAGCTATCAACGCCCTGAGATTCGGCAGCTCGATACAATCCGCCAGAACGCCGCTCAGACAATCTGCCCGAAGCTGATCAATAACAATGAAAAGGACATTCCCCGACTGCGGCATGTCAATTCTCTCAAACCCGAATTTAACCTGCGGCCACACTGTCCTGAACAGGTGAATTGAGCAATAGGTATAGACCATGCGCAATCAGGCTTTGGGGCTTGTCGCATTCACGACATGATGCAGGGACAAAATTGCTTCTTCCCAAAAAATTACATTGCAGCCCCACACTGTTTTACATCACATACAGCCATGACGCGACCTAGCCTGAATTCGGAAACAAGCGCCGACGGCGTTTACCTTCGGGTGTCCGGAGACTTGCTGACTCAGACACTCAGTAGCGTCGAACAGAGCTTTGCTGCGTATAAGCCTGACGATAGCAATTTGATCATTGATCTGTCTGGAATCCAGGCGCTGGACACCAGTGGGGCTTGGGTGGTTGCCGACCTTGCGCATAGGGCGAAACTGGCCGGAGCCGAGGTGCGGTTTCAAGGGGCGTTGCCCGCGTATTCCGACCTGATCGAGACGGTCACACGCAACATCCCCGAGGATCCGGAATCAGAAGACACTAGTCGCAGTTTCGCAGATTGGATCGAAAGTCTGGGCAAGCGGACTGCAGGAGGGTGGAAAGACACGCTGTCGATGCTGGAATTCCTTGGGATGACCCTGCACCGGTTGATGCGCACCCTAATGATGCCTCGACGACTGCGCGGTGCCGCGCTTGTGTCGCAAATGGAGGAAACCGGCTTTCGCGCCATTCCAATAGTCGCGCTGATGGGCTTTCTGATCGGGGTGGTTCTGGCGTTTCAGGGCGCAACCCAGCTGAAGCAATTTGGAGCCGAGATCTTCGTGGTCGAGTTGATCTCGATCTCGGTCCTTCGGGAACTGGGCATTTTGCTCACGGCCATCATCGTGGCGGGCCGCTCTGGCTCGGCCTTTACGGCCTCGATCGGGTCGATGAAAGTGCAAGAAGAGATTGACGCGATGAGGACCCTCGGCCTGGATCCGATCGAAGTTCTGGTCATACCCCGCGTCATGGCATTGCTGGTCATGCTGCCCATTCTGGGTTTCATTGCCAATATGGCGGCCCTGATCGGCGGCGGATTGATGAGCTGGATTGATCTGGGCGTCAGCCCCGGCATGTTCGCTACGCGTCTGAAAGAAAACACCGGCATCTGGCAATTTGCCATCGGCATGATCAAGGCCCCTTTCTTTGCGCTTGTGATCGGGGTGATTGCCTGCTGGCAGGCGTTACAGGTCAAGGGCTCGGCCCAAAGCGTTGGGCAGCGTACAACGGCGTCTGTGGTTCAATCCATTTTTATGGTGATCGCGTTGGACGCCTTGTTTTCCATCTTCTTTTCGGTGATGGGTGTCTGACATGGACGGGACTTTGCCGCAGCACAGCCAAAAGACGGACACACAGCGCGAAGCTGTTATCCGCGTGCGCAACCTGACCAACCAATTCGGCCCTCAGATCGTGCATCAAAATCTGGATTTAGATGTCTGGCGCGGTGAAGTTCTGGGCATCGTTGGCGGATCAGGCACCGGGAAATCCGTTCTGCTGCGCACGATCGTCGGGCTAAACAAACCGGCCGCTGGCAGTATCGAGGTTTTGGGCGTCGATGTTGTGAACGGCCCCGAACAGGAACGCCGCCGGATTGAACAGCGCTGGGGCGTTGCGTTTCAGGATGGCGCGCTGTTTTCCTCTCTGACCGTGTTGCAAAACATCATGGCGCCGCTTCGCGAACACACGGGCCTTAGTGAAAGTCTGATGTGCGCATTAGGAAACCTCAAGATCAGCCTTGTCGGCCTGCCACAATTTAGCTGCGGCAAGTTTCCGTCCGAATTGTCCGGAGGGATGCGTAAACGCGCCGCCCTTGCACGTGCGCTGGCGCTGGACCCCGAGATTGTCTTTCTGGACGAACCCACCGCCGGTTTGGACCCGATCGGGGCCGCCGCCTATGACGATCTGATCGGCGAGTTGCAACACGCGCTTGGGCTGACCGTTTTCATGGTAACTCATGATCTGGACAGCCTTTATGCCATCTGTGACCGGATTGCCGTACTTGCAGAAAAACGCGTCCTGGTTGAAGGTCCGATTGAAGAAATGACCAAAGTCGATCATCCTTGGGTGCAAGAATATTTCACCGGCCCAAGGGCACGCGCGGCACAAGAAAAAGGGCTAGGCAGGTAAAGGCAATGGAGACCCGAGCAAATTATATCCTGATCGGTGCCTTCACGCTTGCGGGCATTCTTGGTGCGTTCGGGTTCTTCCTTTGGCTCGCCAAATTCGAAATCTCGCGCCAATACGCGTACTATGAGGTGCTGTTCGACAATGTCTCGGGCCTCTCCGCCGCCGGTGGCGTCAGCTATAACGGGTTGCCCGTCGGACAGGTCATTTCGCTGGAGCTGGATGAGGACGATCCTTCGAAAGTACGAGTCCGTCTTGAGGTGGACGCGGAAATCCCGGTGACATCCGAAACTATTGCGCAATTGCAATCACTTGGGGTGACCGGCGTTAGTTTCGTGGAACTGACCGGTGGATCGTCAACCGCAGAACGCCTACCGCAGAACAGCCTGATCCAAAGCAAACGCAGCGCCATTCAGTCACTCTTCGAAGGCGCGCCTTTGTTGATGGAGAAAGCCATCACCCTGCTTGAAGACATCAACGAGGTTGTAGACGATAAAAACCGGCAGGCCGTGTCCGATATTCTGGCCAACGTCGCCTCGGCCACCGGGCGGCTGGACAAGACTCTGTCAGATTTCGAATCCCTCTCGGCCGATCTGGGCGGCGCTGCCCGAGAGATTTCGGACTTCTCCAAACGCCTGGATCAGCTCGCCGATACGGCCGAGACCACTCTGACCACCGGAACCGATACACTGAATAGCGTCAAGACGGCCTCTGAATCCGCTGCCGCCGCGCTGGATAGCGCCAAGACGACTTTTGAGACCGCAGACCAGGTTATCCAGCAGGATCTGAGGCCGTTTATTGACCGCGCCTCATCTCTGGCAGAAAATCTGTCCGGCCTGTCAGATGAAGGCAGCGTGGCGCTTGCGACTGCCACGGAAACCTTCCTGAATGCCAACGAAACACTGGGCTCTATCACCGGTGCAATGGACACCGCAAAAGGCACGCTGACATCTGCCGAGAGCGCCTTTGATTCAGCCAATCGCGTGATCAACGAAGACGTGGGCGCTGTCATGGCCGACATCCGCAACGCCGCCAATCAGGTGGCAACCACTGTCACCAGCGTCACCGACAGGCTGGACGAGATTTCCGAGGATATCCTCAGCGCATCGGAATCGGCCTCGAACCTGCTGGGAACGATTGACGGAATCGTCCAGGAAAATCGCCGTCAGATTTCGGATTTCATGCGCGTTGGCCTGCCCCAATTCACCCGGTTCATCGAGCAATCCCAACGTTTGGTGGTCACTCTGGATCGGCTGGTCGATAAGGTTGAACGTGACCCAGCGCGGTTCCTGCTGGGCACTCAAGCATCGGAGTTTCGCCAATGATCAGGTTTCTTCCTTTCGTTCTGGCGGCAGTGGTTCTGGCTGGATGCACCGGGCTGGGTACGTTGCAACAGGCGTCAAAGCCCAACGACCTGTATCTGCTGACGCCTAAAAGCACGTTTTCATCGTCGCTGCCGCGCGTGCAGAAACAGATCGTTGTGGAAGAGCCGACCGCAACGGCGGCGGTCAATACGGATCAGATTGCGATCCAGCCTTCTCATCTGCAAGTACAGTACCTGTCCCGCGCGCGGTGGGTCGACCGAGCCCCCCTGATCGTGCAGGCGCTAATGGTTGAAAGCTATGAAAACAGCGGCAAAGTGGCCGCGGTTGGACGGTCCACTGTTGGCCTTCGAGCAGATTATGTCATCGTCCCCGATCTGCGCGAGTTTCAGGGCATAGTCGTCAGCGGCACCGATGGCGAGTCGACCGTTCGCATAGAAGTGCGCATGAACATCAAGATAATCGACGAGTTCGAAGACAAGATCATAGCGTCGGGTTCGTTTCAGGAAGCCGTGATTGCCGAAAGTGAACAAACCCCGGATCTGGTCAACGCTTTCGATATCGCCCTGGGCAAAACCATGCGCGACGCGGTCGAGTGGAGCGTTCGAAGAATACACACACACTCGACCAATAACCCAAGGTCGTTCTAATCGGCCAAGGACTGGGCCAGGCGCATCAACATGATTGCCTCGGCCCTGTATCCAAACGGATCGTCCCCCCGTGCCGCCGTGGCCATATCGATGGCTTGCGGATAAGACCAATTGCCCAGATATTCACCGCCCCGCAGCGCCTGGGCGTATCCCGCAATCGCGTGGGAAAACGCGACATCGTCCGTCAAAACGCCCTGGTCGAAACGAATAGGGTTTTCGATCAACTGGCTGCGATCCGATCCGGGTTGCTTGTAGCGCAATTTGAAATATCCGATCTCCTCGTCCGTATCCGCGACCACCTGAGACGCGCCATAGCGCAAGGGACCATTGCGGATCGCGTCGGAGCCGACAGGTGTGACTTCGTAAATCGCAGTCACACTGTGCCCTGCCCCGATATCGCCTGCATCGATTGCATCATTGTCAAAGTCCTGACGCCGAAGTGCCCGCGTCTCATAGCCAATCAGGCGATATTCGGCGATTTGCGCGGGGTTGAACTCGACCTGAATTTTGACGTCGTTGGCAATCGGAAACAGCATGCCGGTCAATTGATCGACCAGCACTTTACGCGCCTCGCCCAACGTGTCGATATAGGCCGCCTGCCCGTTCCCGTTCTGCGCTAAAGCCTGCATCGTGGCATCATCCAGATTGCCGCGTCCAAAGCCCAAAACGCTCAGATAAGTTCCGCTGTCGCGTTTTCGAGCGATGAAGTCCTTCAAAGCCTCCGGATCCGACAGCCCCACATTGAAATCACCGTCTGTTGCCAGAATGACCCGCGTCACCTCGCCATCCGACGCAATCTCCTCGGCCACCTGATAGGCCTGTTGCAACCCGGCTTGTCCGGCGGTTCCGCCTCCAGCCTCGAGCTTATCTAGCGCCGCCAAAATCTTACTCCGCTCGGTGGCCCGGGTCGGTTCCAGCACCTGCCCTGTATTGCCCGCATAGGTCACGATTGAGACCTGATCTTCAGGCCCAAGTTCCGACAGCAACAGCCGGAAAGACTGTTTAAGCAGCGGCAGCTTGTTTGCATCCTGCATCGAGCCTGAACTGTCGATCAAAAACACAAGGTTCAGCGGCGGACGTTCGGCAATCTGGGGCAGCGCGCCCTGAATACCGATATGCACAAGCTGCGTTCCCGCGTTCCAAGGCGTCGGGCTGACCGTGATCGTCGGACGAAACGGAGCCTCACCATCGGGCGCCGGATAGGCGTAGGGGAAGTAATTCACCATCTCTTCCACCCGCACTGCGTCTTTTGGTGGCATCTGTCCATTCAACAATGAGGACCGGACAATCGCATAGGATGCCGTGTCGACGTCGATCGAGAAGGTGGAAACTGGGTCCTCGGCCGTGACTTTCAGTGGATTGCTATCGGCGTTTGCGAAGGCTTCTGCGTTCGGAGTTGATGCAACTACGACGTCGGGTGCCGCCGGGGCGATCCGGGCAACCTCGGCGACATTATCTCGACCGAGGCGAACCGTCGGCTCGCTGT
Source organism: Ruegeria sp. F12 (assembly GCF_056533885.1). Taxonomy (NCBI): domain Bacteria; kingdom Pseudomonadati; phylum Pseudomonadota; class Alphaproteobacteria; order Rhodobacterales; family Roseobacteraceae; genus Ruegeria; species Ruegeria sp. F12. Next base: position 170,043 of record NZ_JBQFOV010000004.1, read on the forward strand.
TTGCACCTTCCGCGCGCTTGCTCAGCGCCTGCGGGGCAGCGGCGATAGCGTCGGCAAATTTTTCCTCGGCTTGTGGCAACGGCTGAGGGATGGGTGCCGGTTCAACAACCCGGCTTTCGATCTGCTCCGTCACGCGCAGCGGGCCAGTTTGCATCTGCGGGACAATAAGCACCAATGCGATAGCCCCAAGGGCTGTTGTAGCGGTCAAAACACCACGGGAAGTCAGGGAATTCAGCATGAAAATCGCTCCTTCTGTCAGGCGGGCTACTGGGCCACGCTTGACAGTGGGACGTGCGCCGACGCGAGATCCTTGGGCACGCGCAAAAGATTTTCGTGCCCGGTCCAGATTATTCGCCCGGCGTGCGCTGTCGGGGGCGGGTGTTGCCGCATCCATCAGCGATTTGAGATGGTCAAGATCGTCGGTCATTGGTCCAATTCCTCTTGCCGCATGGCCCGCAAGCGCTTTCGGATGTCCGACATACGCCACGAGACCGTCCCTTCAGACACGCCCAGAACCTCAGCCGCCTGCGCGTGGGTCATCTCTTCCTCAAGGGTCAGGGCAAGCGTCTCCTGCAAATCCTGCGGCAGGCTGCGCATAGCCCTTTGCAACCAATCCACGGCCTCGGCGGCCTCGGTCGCTTCGGCCCGGCGCATCTGTTCGACGTCGCCCCACCCTGCTGCGGCGCGACTGTGAGAAGTGGCGCGGCGACGCGCATCCTCGGCTGCATTGACCACCACACGATAAAGCCATGTGGTGAACTTGGCCCGCGCCTGAAAGGCCTGGACTTTCAAAGGAAGCGCCGCGCAGATATCCTGCGTCAGGTCCTCAGCCTGATCCGCCCGCCCGGTCAGCCGGAAACACAGCCGGAAAATCCGGTCATAGTGGCGCCGCAAAAGAGAAGCGAACGCGTCCGCGTCGCCTTTTGCCGCCGCCCGGGCCAGATCCTCATCCGATGTTTCCATACGCATCACGATGAGTAAGACGGATGGAAAAGGTCAATCCTTGGCGCGCGCGTGAAAAAAAATCAGAAATGCTGGGCCGAGGCGATTTTCCAATCGGCTGCGAACTCATCCGGGACGGCATCGCCCAGGAACGCGCCCTCTTCCACGATATCGTACAGTTCTGCGTAAGAGTGCTCTCGCTCATCCGCTGTACGACGCCGGATATCCGAGGGGTTAAGTTCGGACACTTTCTCTTTGCCCATGGCCCCCAGAATTTCGCGGAAACTTTCCAGCGTGGCGTCGTGATAGCGATGAACCCGCTGTCGTTTCTGCGGCACGTTCACGGCGCGACCACGAACCGGGTCCTGCGTGGCGACGCCGGATGGGCAGCGGTTGGTGTTGCAATGCAGCGCCTGAATACAACCAATGGCAAACATCATCGCCCTTGCCGCGTTACACATATCCGCACCAAGCGCGAATTTCTCGATCATGTCATAACCGGTGGCCACTTTGCCCGAACAAATCACCCGGATCTTGTCGCGCAACCCTGCGCCACGCAGGCAATTGTTCACAAAGATCAATGCCTCGTTCAGAGGCATGCCCAGACGGTTGGTGAACTCGACCGGAGCCGCGCCAGTGCCCCCTTCGGACCCGTCAATAGTGATGAAATCCGGCAGAATGCCTGTCTCAAGCATCGCTTTGCAGATTGCCATGAATTCCGACGGGCGACCGATGCATAGCTTGAAGCCAACCGGCTTACCACCCGACATCTCACGCAGATGCTGAACGAACTGCATCAATCCGGTCGGACCCTCAAAGGCGGAGTGCGTGGGGGGCGAAATGACGTCCTGGTGCACCGGAACGCCACGAATTTCAGCAATCTCCTCATCAACCTTGGCGGCAGGCAACACCCCCCCATGCGAGGGCTTGGCCCCCTGCGACAGTTTGATCTCAATTGCCTTTACAACGTCCTTTTTGGCCTTTTCGGCGAATTTGTCCTTGTCGAACCCGCCATCCGCTGAGCGGCATCCAAAATAGCCGGTTCCGATCTGCCAGATGATATCCCCACCCTCGGCCAGATGATGCGGAGACAAACCGCCCTCGCCAGTGTTATGAGCAAATCCTCCATCCTTGGCACCGCCGTTCAGAGCCCTGATCGCATTTGCACTAAGCGCGCCAAAGCTCATCGCCGACACGTTCAGGCGCGAAGCATTGTAAGGCTGGGAGCATTGCGGACCGCCAAGCAAAACGCGCTCTTCGCTTTCGTCCACATGTTTGGGGGCGAGTGAGTGATTGGTGCGGTGATAACCCACGGAATTGATATCGTACTGCGTCCCAAAAGCCTGCGTGTCCACCTGACCTTTCGCGCGGGAATAGACCAACCCGCGAACAATTCGGTTATAGGGGCGGCCACTTTCGTTCGTTTCTACGAAATACTGGCGGATTTCGGGGCTGACAAACTCCAGCATATAGCGAAAATGCCCAAGCACCGGGTAATTGTTCAGAACATTGTGCTTCGTCGTCAGTATGTCGTACAGACCGATCACTGCGTAGGGGATCAGCAAGATCAACAGCCAATGGATCGGAGACCAGACAAACCCAAGGATCAGGGTCAGCGGCAGGCAAACACAGCTTAGAAAGTAATAGAGTCGGCGGACTATCATTGGGGCTCTCCTGAACTGGCCTGCGTTACATCGGAAGTTGGGCAATTCGATCTTTTGTTGCAAGCGTTTATGCCATTTGTCACCTGTTCCAGCGGATACGTGATAGTGGCGGTCGATGGTTGATCCGTCCCCAGCCAGTGGGTATGCCGAAAGGCACAAAGAACTGGGCAGGGTCTGTGACTGAAAGCAAACTTCAACCCAACATTGGGCGCATGTTCCTTGCCGTTTTTGTCGGCGGCGCGGCAGGTTCGCTGCTGCGTGAAGGGTTGTCGGTCCCGCTGCCCAGTATCTTGGCCGTAACGACGACCTTCGGGATCAATGTTCTTGCCTGTTTCGTTCTAGGCTGGCTCTATTCCATCCGGCACCGGGTTCATGCGCATGTATTGCATCTGGGAGCTGTGGGGTTTTGCGGCGGGCTGTCCACCTTTTCCTCTTTCGTGGCCGATCTGGCCGCGATCGCCTCAACTAGCCCATGGGGCGCGGTCTATGCTGCCACGTCCGAGATTGTCTTTGGCCTTGCCGCAGCCCTGTTGGGTGAGGCAGTCGGGCGGCGCGTTCACGGCGTGAAGGGGGCCAGATGACCGAAGCCTATCTGCACGCCATCTTTGGCCTCGGCGGAGGGTTGGGAGCGGTTTTGCGCCATTGGATCGCCTTGCGGCTGCGGCACGATCTGCCGATTGCAACGCTGTTTGTGAACGTGCTGGGCAGCCTGTTGCTGGGGCTTTGGATAGGGGTTCTCGGCGGGCCAGTCGAGATGGGGGAGGAGGCGCGGCGACTGGTATTCGGATTCTGCGGCGGCTTCACCACGTTTTCCAGCTTTGCCTATCAAACGCTGGACCTGAAACGAGAACGCACCCTTGTGTTGGCCGCTGGCAACATCGCGTTCAGCCTTGCCCTGTGCTGGGGGGCGGTAGTACTGGGAATGTGGCTGACGCAGTGACTGATTGCGGCCCCGGCGGGCTACATCGGATAGGTATGCATCCGCACCGACAGATTGCCCATGATCCAGACCGTGCCCACGATGATGATCAACAGGACAAGCGTTGAAAACAGCACGAGGTCCAAATCCTCGCGGCTGCTGCGGCGGCGATCAATATGCAGGAAATACACCAGTTGCACGATCAGTTGGGCCAGGCCCAACAGACCAATCGTCAGGTAGACGCCCGTGGTTTTAATGCCGAACACATAGGCAATGATGAAAACGATCAGCGTCAGCACCAATGAACCGCCGTAACCGACAACATAGCGTCTGCGTTCGCGCCGGTGCATCTCGGTGAGGTTATCCATAGGTCAGCCCTCCGAAGTAGACGATAGTGATGATGCCGATCCAGATCAGGTCGAGAAAGTGCCAGAACAGCGCCAGACGCACAACGCGGGACATCAGCACATCAGTCAGGCCAAAGACGCGCAGCTGTATGCCCAGCACGACCAACCACAGACACCCCGCCGCAACATGCAGCCCGTGTAGCGGGACTAACCCGTAGAATGCCGACAGGAAGCCGCTGCGCTGGGGTACTCCGCCCTTCTCTGCCATGGCCATAAAGTCGCGCAGTTCCAGCACCAGAAAGCTGAGGCCAAGGACCAGCGTTATCCCGAACCACATCACGATGCGGGATCGGGGCAGGTTGTATTTCAGCGCCAGCATTGCCAGCCCGACCGTCAGGCTGCTGGTCAGCAGGATCAGCGTCTGGGCGAAAATACTGGTCAGATCGAACAGCTCATGCGGACCGGGGCCACCGGCCTGAGCGTCGATCATGGTGATGTAGATGGCGAACATCAGGCCGAAATAAACCAGATCGCTCATCAGAAAGACCCAGAACCCGAACGAGACGACCTCACTGGCCTTGTCCGCGCCGGGGTGGCGGCGACCAAGATTCAGGCCCGGATAGCTGTGAGTGGGCGCGCGTTTCATGTCGCCACCTCCAGATCGGGGCGAGCGAGACCGCGGTTTTCCGACGCATATTCGTGATCGCGGTCAACGGGGGTCGCTGCGCGGACCAGATCCAGCCAGGCCTCGTGTTCCTTGCGCACCTGTTCGGCTGAGATAACTTCTTCGGTATCGGTTCTGAACGTCCAGGCGATGAAGGACACGAGCATCAGACCGGTAGTCAGCGCCGCCAGCCACCAGATCCACCAGACAAGTGCGAACATCCACACCCCGCTGAGCACGCAGAGGATGAAACCGATGCTTGTGTTGCGCGGCAGCAGGATATCCTCGTAGGCATCCGGCGTTGGATAGGCCGCGCCGCGCTCTTTCGCTTCGGCAAAGTCGTCACGGTCTGTCACCTGCGGGATAACGGCGAAATTATAGGGCGGCGGCGGGGCCGGGATGGACCATTCCAACGTGCGCGCGTCCCATGGGTCCCCGACAGGAACGCGTGTGGTTTCACGCTGTTTGATACTGACCCACAACTGCGCGACAACCGACAGAAGTGCGGCCAGAATGACCAGCGAGCCCAGTGCAGCCACGATCATATAAGGGTGAAAGCTGGGGTCTTCCCAACTGAACGACCGGCGCGGCATCCCCATCAGCCCCACGAAATAAAGCGGCAGGAAGGTCAGCATGAACCCGACCGTCCACAGGGCCACCGAAATCCGGCCCCATGTTTCGTTCAGGCGAAATCCGAAGGCCTTGGGGAACCAATAGTTATACCCGGCCAACAGCCCGAACAGCACCCCCGGCAGTAGCACATTGTGGAAATGCGCCACCAAGAACAGAGTATTGTGCACCTGATAGTCGATGGTCGGATTGGCAAGAATGACACCCGACAGCCCTCCGATCACAAAGAGCATCAGGAAGGCCAAACCGTAAAGCATCGGCACCGAAAACCGGATGCGCCCGCGAAACAGCGTCGCCATCCAGTCATAGACTTTCACACCGGTCGGGATGGCAATCAGCATCGTGGCGATCCCGAAAACCGCATTGATCAGCGCGCTTTGCCCCATGGTGAAAAAATGGTGCAGCCAGACGGTAAAGGACAGGATCGCAATCGACATAGTCGCAATAACCAGCGAGTTGTAACCGTAAAGCCGTTTGGCCGAAAAGGTGGCGAAAATCTCGGAATAGATCCCGTAGGCGGGCAGAACCAACAAATAGACCTCGGGGTGGCCGAACAGCCAGAACAGATTGGCGTAGTTCATCATGTTGCCGCCAAGGTCATTGGTGAAAAAGTGGAAATCCAGATACCGGTCAGCCGCCAACATCAAGGCGGCCACACCCAAAGGCGGCATTGCAAAGATGATCAGGATCGAGCTGCAAATGATCGTCCAGCAATACATCGGCAGCCGCATGAAGGTCATACCCGGCGCCCGCAGCTTGTAGATCGTCACCGCAAAGTTGATTCCTGTCAGGGTGGTGCCGATCCCCGATACGACAATCGCCCAAATCCAGTAATCCGGCCCGACCCCTGGGTTGAACGCGGCGCCGGTATAGGGCGGATAGGCCGTCCACCCTCCGGTCGAGAAAGCGCCCACCACCAGCGAAACCATCAACATCATCCCGGCAGAAACCGTCAGGCCCAAGCCGATCTGGTTCATGACCGGAAAGGCAACATCACGCGCGCCGATCATCAGGGGGATCAGAAAGTTCGCGACCCCAAACACAAAGGGCACCGCCACAAAGAACACCATGATCGTGCCATGGGTGCTGAAAAGCTCGGCGAAATGTTCGGCTTCAAGGAAGCCGTCCCCCGGCCCCGCAGCCTGCTGGGCGCGCATAACGACGCCTTCCAGCACCCCACGCGCCAGCATGACGATCGCAAAGACGATGTACATGATACCGATTTTCTTGTGATCCGCACTGGTCAGCCAATCACGCCACAATGGCCCCCACAGGCGGAACCATGTCAGCAGCCCTACAACGGCAACCACCCCGACCAGCACGACGGCTGCGGCCGCATTGGCCACGATCTCATTGGCGTTTGGCGTCTGGATCAGACCTACGATCGGGAACGCATCCCAGCTTAACCGCCCGATCAGCCCTCCTGCTTCCGACGTCATTGCGCACCCTCCTGCCCATAGGTTGCAGTTCCGGGTTGCTGATCTGTCGGTAGCGGTTGCCCACCGTGATATCGGTGCAGGATCGAGTGGAACAAATCCCCCTCCTCAAGCGTGAAATACAGCGCGTTGAGCGGCATGAGCGGCGTACCCAACGCGGCCTGTACCTCATCGCGGTCGGTGCGCATGGCCAATGTTTGATAGGTCTCATCGGTCAGCGGAATGCCATGGGTGCGGACGCTGTTGACCCAGGCCTCAAAATCGCCCGGTTGCATCGCTTGCGTCACGAATTTCTGCTTGGTGAACCCACGGCCGTTATATTGGGTGTTTTCGCCCTGCATGGTCCGGGGGGTGTCGGCCACCAGAAGCAATTTGGTTGTCATGCCGGGCATCGCGTAAATCTGCCCTGCCAGCGCCGGGATCATGAAGGATTGCATGACCGTATCGGTCGTCAAGGTCAGGGCCACCTGCTGGTTCACGGGTATGCCGAACTCTCCCACGCTGGCGATGCCATGATCGGGGTAGATGAACAGCCATTTCCAGTCGAGCCCCACAACCTGAACGTTCACGGCAGGCTGATCTCCAAACTGCGCGGCATAGGGATCAAGCCGATGCGTCGCTTTCCACAAGTAGAACGACAGGATGGCCACGATCAGTACCGGCACACCCCACATGGCAAATTCCAGAGGCCCCGAGAAATCCCATTTGGGTCGGTAAGCGGCAGAGGTGTCGGGGCGACGGCGATAGCGATAGGCGATCAGGGGTACCAGCACCAACACCGGGATCACCGCAATCAGGATCAGGGCCGTTGCGCGCAGCAGATGGGTTTTCTGCACGGCCGCAATCGGCCCCTGCGGGTCCAGAAAACTGTCGCTGGCAAAAACGGATTGCGCGGACACAAGTGCAAGCACAACCAGCACGAGCACCCGCGACCAATTGAAATACCTCACACCCAAAAGCCCTTATACCGATATCTGGGTCAACTATCGGCAGAGTCACACGATTACTCAAGGCTTTTTCGGGTCGGATTTTCGCCCGACCCAAGCGAGCGGTGTCAGCCGCGCCCACGATAGGGCGGCACGCCCTGATCGGGAATCCAGACATGCTCGGGTATGGCCCCCGTCTGCCAGAAAACATCAATCGGAATACCGCCCCTCGGATACCAGTACCCGCCGATCCGCAGCCAGCGCGGGTCAAGAAAGTCGACCAGACGGCGCGCGATGGACACGGTGCAATCTTCGTGAAACGCGCCGTGATTGCGGAACGAGCCCAGAAACAGCTTGAGCGACTTCGATTCCACCAACCATTCGCCGGGCACATAGTCGATCACCAGATGTGCAAAATCCGGCTGCCCCGTCATCGGGCACAGCGAGGTGAACTCGGGCGCGGTGAACCGCACGCAATAGTCGATATCGGCCTGCGGGTTCTGCACGCGCTCTAGTTCTGCAGTCTCAGGCGAGGTCGGCAGTTCGGTTTTCCCGCCCAATTGGGTCAGGTCGCTGTAGATGGTTTCCATTGTCTTCTCCTGATGGGGTTTTAGACCCCGCGTTTGTTGCCCCACAAAAGGACATGCAGTTGCGGCAACACCCGAGGGGTGAACCAGCCATCTGCGGTGACTTTCTCGACCAGCCATAGCAGTCGATCCGACAGGGTTTGCGGATCGACGGGCTGCGTGGGGTCGACCGTCTCATTACCCGGCTGTAGATACAGTGGCAGCGCCGGATAGCGATCCGCCGCGGCACGGGCCCAAGCGTAGTCACGCTCATCAAAGATCACGATTTTCATCACCGTTTTGGGGCCGTTTCCAGCAGCCGTCAGACAGGCGTCGAACGCGACCCAATCCACCGTCTCCCCGCTCGAGGGCGGTTTGGGGCTCAGAACCAGCGTATCCAGATCGTTGAACCACGGCTTTGCGATGGAGCCCTGCGTTTCGCAGGCGAACCGATAACCCTCTGTCCGTCCCAACGCGATCAGGGGCGCAAAGTCCTGAATGGCAGGATTGCCACCCGACAGCGACACGGTCAAAGGCCGCCCGCCTGACAGGTCGCGCACTCGGCTCCAAACCGCATCCGTGGTCATCGCCGCCCAGTCATGACGATAGGCAGTATCAACCGCGTGCAGGCTGTCGCACCAGCTGCACCGGTAATCACATCCGCCGGTGCGCACGAATACAGTAGGTTCCCCGATCAGCGCGCCTTCGCCCTGAATCGTGGGGCCGAAAATCTCGGCAATGCGCAGGCGGGTCATGGGCGATATTCGGCCCATGTTTTAGGAGTTTCGCTGACCCGCACGGCAGCGGTTTCCGGCCAACGGGCAGCACACCAGTCATAGAAATGACGCGCCATATTCTCGGCCGTGGTCAGGATGTTCATCACATCGTTCAGATGGCGATGATCAAACGTCTCGTCGATATAGGTCTTGAGCGGCTTCAGCTCGCCATAATCGCGGACAAACCCGTCAGCGTTCAGGTCCTTGGCGGCCAGTTCGACCTCGACCACATAATTATGCCCGTGCATCCGCGCGCATTGGTGATCGTCGGGCAGATGGGTCAGTTGGTGCGAGGCAGAAAAGTGGAATTCCTTGGTGATCCGATACATCAGGCGCTTTCCTTCTGTGCCGTGGCTGCCACCCAGAAATCAGGGTCGTCATAGGTTGTAGGGTCAGGGATACCGGCCAGATGGAAGGCCTCTCGCCGCTCGACACAGGTACCGCAGCGCCCGCAATGGTTGTCTCCGCCTTTGTAGCAGGACCATGTCTGGGCAAAGGGGGTGTTCACACGCGCGCCCTCGGTCACGATATCGGCTTTGCTGCGATGCACGAACGGCGTGAACAGCGAGACGTCGGCATAGCCGTCCAGCGCCAGCTTCTGCATTGCCTCAAAGGCTTCGGTGAAGGCAGGGCGGCAATCGGGATAGATGAAGTGATCCCCACCATGCACGGCGGTGGCCACCGCATCTGCCCCACGGGCGGCGGCGGCACCGAATGCAACTGTCAGCATGATGGCGTTGCGGTTGGGCACCACGGTCACTTTCATGCTGTCTTCGGCATAGTGCCCATCGGGCACATCCACATCATCGGTCAGGGCCGAGCCGGTCAGAACCGCTCCAACCGAACGCAGGTCGATGAAGTCATGGGGCACACCAAGGCGCAGCGCGCAAAGCGCAGCATAGTCCAGCTCTTTGCGGTGACGCTGGCCATAGTCGAAAGAGATCAGGCCCGCCAATTCGTGATCCTGCGCAACCATATGCGCCAAAGATACCGAATCCAGCCCGCCCGAGCAGATTACGATCGTTTTCATATTTTGAACCCTTGTTTTGATACCCGGGTAGGCTGCGACCGGGATGCGCCCTGTTATACTCTGTCGTGCGCGGTGCCAAGGCCCGAGCGCCTGATTGCCGGATCACAAGACGGACAGATGGATTCAGGAGCGATTCGCATTTTTGGATCAGGTGACGTGAGGGAAATGCAAAGACTTCAGGTCAAGTCCAAGCCTCGCGCTTCACGAAAGTGTCAAGAACACGTGAAGTTTCGCCATTTTATTGCCTGCGACCTCTCGGTTTCATTCACAATCCACCTAAGGTTGCCTAATTTGCAGGCAAAGGCTTTAACCTTTTTTGAAATAATGCCAACGTCTGCCCCAGTGAAAGGCGACTTTCGCAACAACATTCCTGACTGCAAACCGAAACCCAGTGACGCGGTGTTCATTGCGATCTGACAAAGCAAAATCTGAACCTGTTCCGGGCCGCTTTCTGGTCGGGCAATCAAGGTGGCAACGGGCCACCCTGATCGGCTGCGTGCGCCTTGCCATCAAAAAACGGGAGTTAACAATATGAACAAGTATATTCGGACATCTCTAGCAGGTCTGCTGACCTCGACTATGATCACCGGCGCGGCTTTTGCCGCCGGAACCCACCCAACCACGGGCGAAGCGCTAGCCGATGACCAGACGTTCACCTATCGCATTCTGGACGAGCACAGCTCGGTTGATCCGCAGGTAGTTGAGGATGTTTCGGGCGCCGAGATCGTCCGCGATCTGTTCGAAGGTCTGATGAACCAGGACGAAGACGGTAATCTGGTGCCAGGTGTTGCCACCAGCTTCACCACCAATGATGCCAAGGACGTCTATACCTTCACCCTGCGCGACAATGCCAAATGGTCCAATGGAGATCCGGTTACAGCTGGCGATTTCGTTTACGCCTGGAAACGTGCCGTCGATCCCGCGCTGTCCTCGCCCTATGCGTGGTACATGGAGCTGATGTCGATCGAGAACGCGTCTGAAATTATCGCAGGCGAAAAGCCGGTTGACGATCTGGCCGTCAAGGCCATCGACGACCACACGCTGGAAGTAAAGCTGAGCGCGCCGCTGTCCTATTTCCCGCAGATGACCACGCATGCGACCACCTTCCCTGCCCCGCAGAAAGTGATTGAGGAATTCGGCGACGCCTGGACCAAGCCCGGCAACATCGTGTCGAACGGTGCTTATGTTCTGACCGAGCATCTGCCGCAGGAACGCTCGGTTCGCGAGCGCAACGAGATGTACTGGGACAACGACAACACGATTATCGAAAAAGTCGTGGCCTTGGTCATCAACGACGAAAACGTGGCCCTGACCCGCTATCTGGCCGGTGAACTGGACCGCACCGAAGTGCCCGCAGGCCAGTTCCCGCGCCTGCAAAAAGAGCACCCGGAAGAGGCGATCAGCTTCCCGCGTCTGTGCAACTACTATTACACGTTCAACCTGTCCGAAGGTGGACCGGAAGCGTTCAAAGACCCGAATGTCCGTCAGGCCCTGTCGCTTGCTGTAGATCGTAAGATCATCACCGAGAACATCATGGCAGGCGGTCAGCCGCAGGCATATACTTTCGCACCCGAAGCAACCGCAGGCTTCACCGTTCCGGACGTCGAAATGGCGTCGATGTCGCAAGCTGAACGGGACGAACTGGCCAAAGAACTGCTGGCCGAGGCTGGTTATGGCGCAGACAATCCGCTGAGCTTCGAGATGGTCTACAACACGTCAGAAGCGCACAAGAAAGTTGCCGTGGCGCTGAGCCAGATGTGGAAACAGAAACTGGGCGTGAACGCCGAGCTGGCCAACATGGAATGGAAAGTGTTCCTGGAAGAGCGCGGCAACCAGAACTTCGATCTGGCCCGTGGCGCATGGTGTGGCGACTATAACGAAGCCTCGACCTTCCTGGACCTGTTGCAGTCCGATTCGGGCTATAACGACGGCAAGTACAACAACGCCAAAGTTGATGAACTGCTGGCCTCTGCCAAAACCGCAGACGATGCCGCGCCGCTTTATACCGAGGTCGAGCGTATCATCGCGCAAGAGACCCCCGTCATCCCGATCTATCACTATGCTGGCGTCTATATGATGGACAGCGATGTGGGGAACTGGCCGGTCAATAACGTAGAGCAGAACTGGTACTCCAAAAACCTCTACAAAACAGCCGAGTAATCACCTTTAGATCCCGCTGTGCCCCAAGGACCGCTTTGGGGCACAGCCAATAATTGGGGGCATGAAATGCTTGCCTATATTATCCGGCGGCTATTGGTCGCCGTTCCGACGATCCTATTGCTGATCGTCGCCAGTTTCTTTCTGATGCACTTCGCGCCCGGTGGGCCCTTTACCTCGGAACGGCCCCTGCCGCCCGCGGTTCTGGCCAATATCGAGGCACGCTATGGGCTGGACCAGCCGCTGTGGAAGCAGCTTTGGGACTATCTGTATAACATCGTGGTGCATTTCGATTTCGGGCCATCCTTCAAGTTCAAGGATCGCGATGTGAATGATATCATCGCCCAAGGTTTCCCGATCTCACTGACCTATGGGTCCCTGTCGTTCCTGTTTGCCACCACGATTGGTGTGGGGCTGGGGATTGCGGCAGCCATCAAGCACAATAGCTGGATCGACTATTTCGCCGTCGGCCTGGGCATTGCGGCACAGGCGCTGCCGAACTTCATCATGGGCCCGATCCTGATCCTGACCTTCACCCTTTGGCTGGGTTGGCTGCCGGGCGGTGGCTGGAACGGAGGGCAATGGCCATACCTGATCATGCCCGTCATCGCCCTTGCGACCTCATATATCGGCTCGATCGCGCGGATCACACGGTCGTCAATGCTTGAGGTTCTGAACTCGAACTTCATCCGTACCGCGCGGGCCAAGGGCCTGCCCACCAGAACCGTAATCTGGCGCCATGCGCTGAAACCGACGCTTTTGCCGGTGGTGTCCTATCTGGGACCGGTCTTCGTCTATGTTCTGACGGGTTCGGTCTTCGTTGACATCTATTTCTCGACCGGAGGTCTGGGGCAAGCCTATGTCGGCTCGGCCCTGTCGCGTGACTATGCGGTGCTCTTGGGGGTCACGATTCTCTATGGCGCGCTGACCGTCATCGTGAACCTTTTGACCGACCTGGCCTATGCCTGGTTCGATCCGAAAATCCGGTACTAAGGGGCGAAACATGCTTGGAAAATCTCAAAAAGCCGCCCATCTGGCCGAAGATATCACCGATTACACGGTCATTCAGGGGCGTTCACTGTGGCAAGACGCACGGATGCGTTTTGTGCGCAACAAGGCCGCGATGGCCAGCTTAATCATTCTGGCGCTGATCGTTCTGTTCACCCTTATCGGGCCCTACTTTGCGGTCTGGAACAATGAAGAGATCGACTGGAACGTTATGGGTGACGTGCAGGGCATGGGTATGCCCTCAGTCGAAACCGGCCATTTCTTTGGCGTCGATGATTTGGGGCGCGATCTGTACAGCCGCGTCATTCAGGCCACCACCACATCGCTGCTGGTCGGTCTGATCGGTGCAGCGACAGCGCTGATCGTTGGCACCTGCTATGGCATCGCCGCCGGCTATATCGGTGGCCGGACCGACAGCGTCATGATGCGCTTTGTCGACATCTTGCTGGCGATCCCGGCAACTTTGGTGATTATTCTGCTGCTAGTCGTGGCGGGTCGATCCTTCTTCATGCTGTTCATCGCACTTGGTGCGGTTGGTTGGCTGACCATGGCGCGGATTGTACGGGGTCAGACCCTGACCCTGAAAAACCGCGAGTTTATCGAGGCCGCCCGCGCCGCAGGTGTCAGCGAATTTACCATCATGTACCGCCATATCCTGCCCAACTTGCTGGGCGTTGTGATCGTCTATGCCTCGCTTCTGGTGCCTGAAATGATCCTGACCGAGAGCTTTATCTCGTTCCTTGGGCTGGGGATTTCAGAACCTTACACCTCGCTGGGTCGTCTGATCGCGGAAGGGGCCGGAACCATGGGGTATGGCACCCTGTGGCAATTGATGTTCCCGCTGACTTTCTACGTCGCCATCATCATCACGATGTTCTTCATCGGGGATGGTCTGCGTGACGCTCTGGACCCGAAGGATCGCTGATATGAGCCTGTTTTCCGTAAAAGACCTGAAGGTCCAGTTCGACACCCCCGATGGCGTGGTCGAGGCCGTCAAAGGCATCAGTTTCGACATCAACCCTGGCGAATGCCTTGGCATCGTGGGCGAAAGCGGGTCGGGCAAAAGCCAGACTTTCATGGCCGCGATGGGCTTGCTGCCGCCCGCGGGACGGGCGATGGGGTCGGCCACTCTGAACGGCACCGAAATCCTGAACCTGCCGATCAACCGCCTGAACAAGATCCGTGGCTCGGACGTGGGTATGATCTTTCAGGACCCTTTGACCGCGCTAACCCCGCATCTTCGGATCGGCCAGCAAATGCGCGAGGTTCTGCAGGTGCATGAAGGGTTGCAAGGCGCGAAGGCGCGGGCCCGCTGTCTGGATTGGCTGAACCGCGTCCGTATCCCTGAGGCCGCGCGGCGACTGGACCAGTTCCCCCACGAATTGTCCGGGGGGATGCGCCAACGCGTGATGATCGCCATGTCGATGCTGTGCAATCCCAAGCTGCTGATCGCGGATGAGCCCACCACGGCGCTGGACGTGACCGTTCAGGCCGACATTCTGGACCTGATGGTGCGCCTGCAAAAGGACGAAGGCACCGCGATTGCCCTGATCACCCATGATATGGGCGTAGTCGCCCGTATGTGCGACCGCATTCAGGTCATGCGCATGGGCGAATTTGTCGAGGCCGGAGATACCCGCGAAATCTTCCGTGACCCGCAGCACGACTATACCCGCACCCTGCTCGAGGCGATGCCGCGCATTGATGCGGGCGATGCGCCCAAGGCGTTGGAGAAGATCGAAGAACCGCTGCTTAAGGTCGATGACGTCAAGGTGCATTTCCCGATCAACGTCAAAGGCGGGTTGTTCGGCCGCAAAGTGCCGCTCAAGGCTGTCGATGGCGTCAGCTTTGACATCCGCAAGGGTGAAACTCTGGGCGTTGTGGGCGAATCCGGCTGCGGCAAGTCCACGCTGGCGCGCGCCGTATTACAACTGATCGAACCCAGCGGTGGAAATGTCAGTTGGTTGGGCCACCCCATTGTGGGTCTGAAGCGCGCCGAGTTGAACAAGTACCGCAAGGACTTGCAGATCGTCTTTCAAGACCCTCTGGCCAGCCTTGACCCGCGCATGACAATCTCGGCATCGATCGCCGAACCGCTCAAGACCTATCGCCCCGATCTGACGGACCGCGAGCGCAAGCAGATGGTCAGCGAAATGATGGAACGTGTGGGCCTGAATGCCAACATGATCAACCGTTATCCGCACGAGTTGTCGGGCGGTCAGAACCAGCGGGTCGGCATCGCGCGCGCGATGATCAACAAACCCAAGCTGATCATCTGCGATGAGGCAGTCTCGGCCTTGGACGTGTCCATTCAGGCGCAGATCGTCGAATTGCTGCGCGAGTTACAGCAGGAGTTCGGTCTGTCGATGATCTTCATCAGCCACGATCTGTCGGTGGTACGCGCCGTGTCGAACCGGATCATGGTGCTGTATCTGGGTCGGATCGTGGAGCTAGGCGATGGCGAGGTGATCTGCTCGGACCCGATCCATCCTTACACCAAGTCGCTGATCTCGGCCGTTCCGATCCCTGACCCGGATGTGGAACGCACCCGTCAGCGGCTGAAACTGCCAGGAGAGCTGCCCTCACCCATGGACCCCAAAGCCGCGCTGCGCTTTTTGCCCAGCCGTTTGTCTGCCGGTGAGACCGACTATGTTCCCAGCCTCAGCGAAGTTCGTCCTGACCACTTTGTCGCCGAACACGACCCGCTTGACGCCATCATGGCCAATGGGTGATACCCGGCCCGAAGTCAGAAAGCTGACTTCGGGCGTATTCAAACCCTGCTTAATTTGCAGGCAAGATTAACTAATAATTCAGCACTAGTTTAACTCAAATAAGTAAGATTGTTTCCAAACCGTTGGAACTCATTCGCCCGGCGCGCACCTTTGACATCGGATCGTTTTGACTTCCTGCCGTCTGAGTGGCACGCTTGTCGGCGATTGGTTATTTGATACGAGTGTTGACGTTGTACATTCCGGCCGCACCGCCTATGAACACGCCGTGGGCACCTGACGGAATTTCCGGCACTATAGATTGAACTTGAGAGGTACTATGGCACGCAAGGTCACCAAAGCAATTTTCCCGGTCGCGGGACTTGGTACCCGCTTTTTGCCTGCGACGAAATCCGTCCCAAAAGAGATCATGACTCTGGTGGATCGCCCGCTGGTTCAATACGCGATCGACGAAGCCCGGGCAGCCGGAATTACGGAATTCATCTTTGTCACGTCACGCGGGAAATCCGCGCTCGAAGATTACTTTGATCACAACCACATCCTCGAACAGGAATTGAAAGCCAAGGGAAAGGATGACCTGCTGGAAGCGCTGAATGCCACCAATATGGAAAGCGGCGCAATTGCCTATATTCGTCAGCACAAAGCACTTGGTCTTGGGCACGCAGTCTGGTGCGCCCGCCGCCTGATCGGGGATGAGCCCTTTGCCGTGATGCTGCCCGACGATGTGATTGCCGGGGACAAGCCTTGCCTGCAACAGATGGTCGAGGCCTATGAGGAAACCGGCGGCAACATGGTTGCCGCGATGGAAGTTCCGCAAGAGAAAACAAAATCTTACGGTGTTTTGGATGTCGGTGAAAACATCGGATCGGTTGTGCGCGCGCGCGGCATGGTAGAGAAACCAAAACCCGAAGAAGCCCCGTCGAATCTGGCTGTGATCGGGCGCTATATTCTTGGGCCGTCGGTTCTCTACAACCTCAACCAAAAGAAGAAAGGCAGCGGCGGTGAGATCCAGCTGACTGACGCCATTGCAGAAGATATCGGCAACGGAGTTCCCGTCTTTGGCTACAAATTTGAAGGCCAGCGGTTCGACTGCGGTTCCAAGTCCGGGTTCCTGCAAGCCACCGTGGCCTTTGCTCTGGCCCGCCCGGATCTGCGCGACGATCTGCGCGAATACCTGCATGACATTGTTGCGACGGATCAGGCGGCCCAGTAATCGGCCACTCTTTCCTTTGATCGCAAGACGCGCAATATAGGCGCGACGCGCTAATAGGCAGATATTGATGACTACGATTTATCCCGTGATTCTTTGCGGTGGGGCGGGGACTCGACTGTGGCCCTTGTCGCGCAAGAGCTATCCCAAGCAATTCGTGCCCCTGATCGGCGCGACAAGCCTGTTGCAGGATTGTGCCGAGCGGATGCGTGGCCCTGCGGATGCCCCTTATGCCAAGCCATTGATTCTGACCAATGATGCTTTTCGCTTTGTGGTGCCCGAACAACTGGCGGAAATCGGCATTGATCCCGGCCCCATTCTGATCGAACCCGAAGGGCGCAACACCGCCCCGGCGGTTCTGGCCGCCGCGCTCTATCTGCACGCCAGCGACCCTGATGCGGTGATGCTGGTCGCCCCGTCCGATCATGTGGTTCCGGACAAACTGGCATTTCATACGGCCGTTGCAGCCGGTGTGGACGCCATCACCACTCGCAGTGATTTGGTCACATTCGGTATTCAGCCCGACCGCCCCGAAACCGGCTATGGCTATTTGAAACTCAGCCATGCACCGACCGGTGAGGGCCAAGCTGTTCCACTGGAACGGTTTGTTGAAAAGCCCGACCTGGCCCGCGCACAATCGATGTTGGAGGATGGCAGTTATCTGTGGAATTCGGGCATCTTCTTGTTTGCGGTCCGCGATATCATCGCAGCCTTTGAAGGCCATGCGGCCCAATTGATGGACCCTGTGCGCGCAGCAGTCTCGAACGCCAAAACGGACCTTGGTTTCTTGCGCCTTGACCCCGAGGCTTGGTCGCAGGTCGAAGATATCTCGATCGACTACGCCGTCATGGAAAAAGCCCCGAACCTGAGCGTCGTGCCCTATGCCGCAGGCTGGTCCGATGTCGGCAGTTGGTCCGCTGTTCACGAGTTGGGAGAACCAGACGCGCAAGGGGTCGCAACTGCAGGCGAGGCGACCGCTATCGACTGTCAGAACGTGCTGATCCGCTCGGAATCCTCGGCGCAGGAAGTAGTCGCGTTGGGGGTACAAGACATGATCGCCATTGCAATGCCAGACGCCGTTCTTGTGGCCAGTATGGATCGGGCGCAGGACGTGAAGAAAGCTGTGGCCGCCCTGAAGGAAAAGGGCGCGAAGCAGGCAGAATCCCTGCCGGTGGATCATCGCCCCTGGGGCTGGTTCGAAAGCCTGGTGATCGGCGACCGCTTTCAGGTCAAACGCATCCACGTGCATCCCGGCGCCGCGCTAAGCTTGCAATCGCATCACCATCGGTCCGAGCACTGGATCGTTGTGGAAGGAACGGCGAAAGTCACGATTGATGACGAGGTGCGTCTGGTCTCGGAAAACCAATCGGTCTACATCCCGCTGGGCGCGGTCCATCGGATGGAGAACCCGGGCAAGGTTCCGATGGTTCTGATCGAGGTGCAGACAGGCTCGTATCTGGGTGAGGACGACATCATCCGATACGAAGACATCTACGCCCGCGACTAACCAACATCTGCTTGCAAACTGGAAGTTACCAGCTGGTTTCGCCGCCGTGCGTGCCGGTCACACGGGATTCATGCGCTTAATCTCATTGTGGCGCGCAGTGAATGCCGGACCGACAACCACAGGAGGGCGCGCCCAATGTCACAGAACTCACCCCGTTTGAACCTGCCATTTATCCAGCCATCGCAGGCGCAAAAGCATGTCACCCACAACGAAGCTCTGCGCCATCTGGATCTGGTCGTGCAACTCAGCCTTATCGCAACCGATGCTGTTACCCCGCCCGCGACGCCCGCGCAAGGTGACATCCACGCTTTGGGTGCCGCGCCCACCGGCGATTGGGCGGGACAAGGCGGGAAGCTGGCTGCATGGCTGGACAATGGCTGGGTGTTTTTTGACCCGAGCTTGGGATGGCGCGCCTGGGATCAGGGTGCGAGTGTCCTCAAGTTGTGGGACGGGTCGAATTGGATCGCGCCCCCGGCGGGCACGCAGAATCTAGAAGGTGTGGGCATTGGAACATCGTATGATGACACCAACAAGCTGGCGGTGCGGGCAAATGCTACGTTGCTAAGCCATGATGGCGCGGGTCATCAGTTGAAGATCAACAAGGCAGCGGCGGGCGAGACCGCGTCGCTGCTGTTCCAGTCGGAATGGACAGGTCATGCCGAGATGGGTTTGACCGGAACCACTGGGTTTACGATCAAAGTATCCCCGGATGGCAGCAACTGGAGCGACGCGTTGGCTTTGGACCCCGCAACCGGCACTGCATCCGGTACCGCGATCCAGCAAAACGCCAGTGACACCACAACCGGCCGGTTGATGCGGGCAGATTATGGTTATGGTCCCGGCAACCTTTTGGGCTCGGTGCAAGAAAACGCAGGCACTCCAACTGGCGCAGTGATCGAACGGGGTTCAAACGTGAATGGCGACTATGTCCGTTTTGCAGATGGCACCCAAATTTGCACAGCCCGGCTAAACCCGACGGATTGCACCACGGCGACAGGCGGGGGGTTCACCAGCGCCGAAGCCACCTGGACCTTCCCGATGCCCTTTGCGGCGGGTTCTGTTCCCGCGTTGTCAGGTGATGGCGGCGACACAAACCGCTTTGCTGCGTGGGGCACCCCAAGCACGACGCAGGTCAGCTATAAGGTGCAATCGTTCACCTCAGGCGCAGCCATGGTCGCCCCCGGCGCTGTCGCCATCGGTCGCTGGTTTTGATCCTAAGGCCGCCCGGCAATCTGTCGGGCGGTTACTTTGCGCGGATTTGCGTCTGAGACTGATCCAGAAACCACGCATAGGTTTCGCGAATACCGTCATCCAGCCCGACCCGCGCGCGCCATCCCATGTCGGCCAGTCGCGAGACATCCATCAACTTGCGCATCGTCCCGTCCGGCTTGCTGCTATCCTGTGAAATCCGCCCGTCATACCCCACGGTCCGCGCCACCAGTGCGGCAAGTTCCGCGATCGAGATATCTTCACCACAGCCCACATTGATATGGCTCAGCATCGGCTGGGTATTGGCCTCGTAAATTTCGCGCGGCAGGTCGAGCACAAACAACGAGGCCTCGGCCATATCGTCAACATGCAGGAATTCGCGCCGGGGCTTGCCAGTGCCCCAGATCACCACCTCGTCCAGCCCGTCGCGCTTGGCTTCGTGAAAGCGGCGGATCAGGGCGGGCAGTACGTGGCTGTTTTCAGGGTGGAAATTGTCACCCGGCCCATAAAGGTTCGTCGGCATGACCGAGCGGTAATCGACCCCATGCTGCCGGTTGTAGCTTTCGCACAGTTTGATCCCGGCGATCTTGGCGACCGCATAGGGTTCATTTGTCGGCTCTAGCACGCCAGTCAGCAGGGCATCTTCGCGCATGGGTTGCGGAACCGCGCGCGGGTAGATGCAGGAACTGCCCAGTTGCAATAGGGTCTGAACCCCTGCAGCAAAAGCCTGATGGATCACATTGCACTCGATCATCAGGTTTTCGTAAATGAAATCCGCTGGATAGGTGTTGTTGGCATGAATGCCCCCAACCTTGGCGGCGGCCAGCACCACCACATCGGGGCGTTCGGATTGCATGAAGTCGCGAACTGCCGCCTGATCGGTCAGATCAAGCTCGGCATGGGTGCGGGTGATGAGCTCAAGCGCTTCACCTGCTTTTTTACGGCCTTGCAACCGACGCAGGATCGCGCCACCGACCATGCCGCGATGTCCGGCAACATAGATCTTTCGCATGCCCCGCTCCTCAGCCATTTTCCAGACTGACCGGCAAGTCATACCCGTGCTCTTTCAACAAGGCATGGCGTTTGGCGGTCTTCAAATCCTCACGCACCATTTCGGCGCACATTTCCTGAACGGTCAACTCGGGTTCCCACCCCAGTTTGTTTTTGGCATTTGACGGATCGCCCAACAGAGTTTCCACTTCAGCCGGGCGGAAATATTGCGGGTCGATCCGCATCACAACTTCCCCGGCCTTCAATGCAGGCGCATCCGCGCCTTCGACCGAGACCACAGTGGCAATCTCATCCACGCCGTCGCCCGAAAACGCCAGCGTCACGCCCAGTTCGGCCGCTGACCATTCGATGAACTGACGCACCGAATACTGCACCCCGGTTGCGATCACGAAATCCTCTGGCGTGTCCTGCTGCAACATCAGCCACTGCATACGCACATAGTCCTTGGCGTGACCCCAATCCCGCAGGCTGTCGATATTGCCCATATACAGACACTCTTCCAGACCCTGCGCGATATTGGCCAACCCCCGCGTGATCTTGCGGGTGACAAACGTCTCGCCCCGGCGTGGGCTTTCGTGATTGAAGAGGATTCCGTTGCAGGCATACATGCCATAGGCTTCGCGGTAGTTCACCGTAATCCAATAAGAATAAAGCTTGGCCACCGCATAGGGTGAGCGCGGATGGAACGGCGTTGTCTCACGCTGCGGAATTTCCTGAACCAGACCGTAAAGCTCCGAAGTCGAGGCCTGATAGAACCGGGTTTTCTCCTCCAGCCCCAGAAAGCGGATCGCTTCCAACAGGCGCAGGGTTCCGATGGCGTCCACATCGGCAGTGTATTCCGGCGACTCAAAGCTGACCGCCACGTGGGATTGCGCTCCCAGGTTATAAACCTCATCCGGTTGCACCTGCTGGATGATCCGGGTCAGGTTCGACGTGTCGCTCAGATCGCCATAGTGCAGATGAAGGCGTGGATTCGGCACGTGCGGGTCCTGATAGATATGGTCGATCCGCTGCGTGTTAAATGACGAGGCACGGCGCTTGATACCATGCACCTCATATCCTTTTTCCAGCAAAAACTCGGCCAAGTAAGAGCCATCCTGCCCAGTGATGCCGGTAATTAATGCTGTTTTTGTCATCGGTCCATTCCACACATTCTATCTGCTTGATCGCAGACTCAGAAACAGCAAGATACCCCGGAATGCAACCCAAGGTCACGGCTGGGCATTGAAACCGGCGAAACTTTCCTGAATGAATGCGCCACAAGGCGGTTTCCGAAGAAGGATATTGATACATGCGTATTGCAATGATCGGCACAGGGTACGTGGGGCTCGTGTCGGGGGTCTGTTTTTCGGATTTTGGCCATGACGTCATTTGCGTAGACAAGGCCGAAGGCAAGATCGAGATGCTTCAGACGGGCGAAGTTCCGATCTATGAGCCCGGTCTGGACGTGCTGATGGCCAAGAACGTCGCCTCGGGACGGTTGAGTTTCACCACCGACCTCGCCGCTGCCGTAGATGGGGCGGACGCTGTGTTCATTGCGGTGGGCACCCCGACCCGGCGCGGCGACGGGCATGCAGACCTGACCTATGTGATGGCCGCCGCCGAAGAGATCGCCAATGCGCTGACCGGGTATACCGTGATTGTCACGAAATCCACTGTTCCCGTGGGCACCAACCGTCAAGTTCAACAGGTGGTCGCCGCCGCCAACCCGCAGGCCGAATTCGATGTCGCCTCGAACCCGGAATTCCTGCGCGAAGGGGCCGCCATTGATGATTTCATGCGGCCCGACCGGGTGGTTGTCGGTGTCGAAAACGACCGGGCCGCCGGGGTGATGGCCGATATCTACCGCCCACTCTACTTGCGCGATTTTCCGATCCTGACAACCGATCTGGAAAGCGCCGAGATGATCAAATACGCGGCCAATGCGTTTCTGGCGACCAAGATCACCTTTATCAACGAAATCGCGGGCCTGTGCGAACGTGTGGGCGGTGATGTCAAGGAAGTGGCACGCGGCATCGGTCTGGATGGCCGGATCGGCAATAAATTTCTGCATGCTGGCCCCGGTTATGGCGGATCATGCTTTCCAAAGGATACCAACGCGCTGGCGCGGATTGGACAGGATCACGCCTATCCGATGCAAATCACCGAGACGGTCATTCGGGTCAATGACGGTGTAAAAAACCGGATGATCGACAAGATCCGGGATGCCTGCGACGACAGTTTCAATGGCAAGACCATCGCGGTGCTGGGCGTGACCTTCAAACCCAACACCGACGACATGCGCGACGCGCCCTCATTGACCATCGTGCCCGCCCTGATCGGGGGCGGTGCCCGTGTCCGCGTCGTCGATCCGCAAGGCCGCGCCGAAGGCGAGGCCCTGCTGCCCGGTGTCGACTGGTTCGACGATCCTTATGCCGCCGCAAAGGATGCGGATGCGGTCGTGCTGCTGACCGAGTGGAACGAGTTCCGCGCCCTGAACCTCGGCGATATGGCGGCCTCGATGACCTCGGCCAGAATGGTCGACCTGCGCAACATCTATTCCCGCGACATGGCCCTGAAGGCCGGGTTCGAGAGCTATTCCGGGGTCGGTCGCTAACCGTACAGCGGCACATCCGCCTGCGCGCCCTCGGCCAAAGCCTTGCTCTGGTCGCGCCGCACCTGGTCGTACAGAGCCAGCGATTCTGCTGAAAACAAACTGTTGGGCGGAGGAACGGGAACAAAATTGCTCTGCCCGTCGCGCCCACGCGCCAGCATGGCATAGTCCTTTTCGGCCACCAATTGTTTGGCATTGGGGTTCAGATACCGGATCGCCAACCCGATGCGCCGGTCGTCCGAGCTGTTCGGTCCTGACCCGTGGATCGTTAAACCGTGATGCAGCGACATTTGCCCCGGCGACAGCTCTATCCGGGTTTTGTCCTCCTCCAGCACTTCCACGGCGATCTCTTGCCCGCGTGACAGAAGGTTCGTGTCAGAATAGGTGTCGTTATGCGGCAGGATCGGGTTCTTATGGCTGCCCTGCACAAAATCCATGCAGCCGCTTTCAGGCGTCGCAGGCGACAGCGCGATCCAGGCCGTAACCTGATCCGGCGTCTCGCCCATACCCCAATAGGTCAGGTCCTGATGCATACCGACTGTGTGCGCCGTCCGCGGTTCCTTGACGAAAAATTCGGCTGACCAGATCATGATATCGGGGCCCAAAACGCCCTCGACCAGATCCAGAATACGGGGGTCCATGGCAACGCGGGCGGCCAAAGGCATTACAAGATGCGAATTGACCCGCTTATAGGTGTTCAACGGCAAAGGCAGATCGGCATCCAGCCATTCCCGCTCAATCTGTTCGAACTCGGCCCGCAGGGCGGTCGTTTCCGTGCCCGTGAAAACGGTCAGGGGAAACAAATACCCATCCTCCCAATACTGAGCGGATTGTTCGGGCGTCAGGGCGGTTTGAGCCATTGAGACAGGGTCAGACATGCGCGCTCCTCCTTACTGCATGTGATTGCAGCCTAGTTGATGCGTCATTAATGGCAGAGCACAGGTTCTTGCCCGTCAGGCTAAGTTCAGCTTAGTCTAACTGCCATGGCAGGCCGTATTCCATCCCTGAATTGGCTACGCGTGTTCGAGGCCGCCGCGCGAACCGAAAGCTTTGCGCGCGCGGCAGCCCAATTAAACATGTCCGCCGCCGCCGTCAGCCAACAGGTCAAGGCTCTCGAGACGCAATTGGGCACCCCTCTGTTTCACCGCCATGCGCATTCCGTCACCCTGACCGAGACCGGACGCGCCTATCTGCCATCGGTGCAGCAATCACTGCTGATGCTGGAAACCGCAACGACCGGATTGTTCGGTGAAACACGCGAACAGCGGCTTTACGTGCAGTCGGTTCTTCTGTTCGCTCATGGGGTTTTGGCCGGGGATCTGCCCAATTTTCACACGCAAAATCCCCATATCAACCTGTCGCTGTCGACCGGCAATCTGGACGCTGATTTCAGCAATCGTTTCACCGATCTTCAGATCGTGTTTGGCAATCCAAACCTCTTTGGCACGGAAAGCGATGAACTGGTGCGTGAAAGGCTGTATCCCGTGGCTCCGCCCGAATTGGCTGCGCAGATCGACACGCCGCAGGATTTGTTCAACTTCACCCTGATCGAGGTCTCGACCCACCGGGCAAGCTGGCCACATCTGTTCGAAACGCTACGCCTGCCCGCGGGTCAGGCGCGGTATTTCTTTGCCGACAACTCACTTATCGCGGCCGAGCTTTCGGCGGCAGGCGCGGGCATTGCGCTTGCCCGAGCGCCTGCGTCAGACCGTATTGTAGCTCTGTCAGGCTTGGTTCCATGCCTCGACGGGATCGAGGTACCGGGGCAAGAAGCTTATCACTTGATCTATCCGTCCCGCCGAACTCTGCGCCCTGCGGCACGGCGGTTTCGGGAGTGGATCATGGATCACAGCGCGGCAGTCCAGACGCGGTAACGCCCCTGCCCGGTCACTTCACGGATCAAGCCGCGATCCGAAAACCTGTCGATATTGCGCTGAACCGCCGCGCGCGAGGCACCCGTCAACTCTTCGGCCAACGGGGCAGACACCATGGGCCAGGCTGTCAGCGCTTCAATCAGTTTGGGTGGGGTTCGTCCGCTCAGGTCGTCGGTCGCGGCGCGGGCACGGTTATCCCAGGCGCTGACACGGTCCAGATGCAACAATGCGGCCAAGGCGGCCTGCCCAAGACCCCGATACCACGCGCCCAACTTTTCCCCGGTATCACCCATGCCACGCAAAGCGCCGGGGCCTGACAGGGCCAATGGCATGAAAAGCGCGCCGCCCCGACCCATCGTGGCCGCATGGCGTGCTGCGATGATGGCTGCTTCGGTGTCGTGCCCGACGCCGGGTGAAACCGCACGCCACGCATGAAAAGCAATCGCGGCTTGCGTGACCGGGTGCAGCCCGTCTGCATGCCCCATCACCTCGGCCAGGTCGGCAATGGCCTCGGGCACTTCGTCGATCCCCTGCGCCATCCGGTCAAGAAAGGCTGTCACCCCGGTGGCCCATCCACCCTCGGACGGTCCAGCACCCGATGTCAGACGCCGCACGGCCCAGCCGGACCGAAACAAGGCCTGTACGTCATCACCGGTCGCGCCGATCCGCAACCCGGTCCACAGCGCCAAGCGATCCACACCGATCCGGTCACCAGTCCACCAACCCAGATCAGACACGTCCATCAATGCCAGACGATGCGTCCAGCCTTTGGGACCAGCCCGTAGCCTTTCATCCAAGGCACCGAATGTGGCCGCCAGATCTGCCAATTCTAGGGACAGCTCGGCTTGCGCCGCCCGCCAATCCCGAGGATCGAACAACAGCCTGCGATCGGCCTTTGGGCCGGGCAGGATAAAATCCTCTTCGGGCTCTTCGTCGGGGGGCAGAAACCACAGATCGTCATCCTCGGGCGGGTCGACATCATAGATACTGCCGGGGCCCAGCGTTTCGTCATCCTCATCGGGATCAGGCATGGCAGGGTTCGTGGTCATACCCGACATATTTCGGGTATTTCCACCGGTTCACAAGGTGTTTCTGTGGCTGCGGACCTAGCTGGCGAAACCTGTGGTCAGAATGTCCAACTGTCCCTTCAGTGGGGTCTGAGGGCTACTGCCAATCAGCATATAGCCATAGCCTCCTTCGGACCATGTCGCGGTTGCCAGACCGCTCAACTCGGCAAGCTTCACGGCCTTGCTGGGGGCGCCTTCGCCCTGACGTATGATGCAGAAGGCAAAGGGCTGCCCCTGTTCATCTGCGAACACGACCTGAATCAACGGCTTTCCGTTGAACGACAAAACCTGCGCGCGCTTTAGCTCCATCCCCGGCAGGGCTTCCAGCGTGTCGCGGTTCAGCGACCGTCCCAGCTCGGCCTCGGCCAATTCGAACTGCGCGTCCAGCACCTGAGCCGAATTGTCCAGCGAAGCAATCGTATCGGGCACATATAGCGACTGGTAGATCGCCGCCTGTTCGGCCCAGCCCAGCGGCTCGGGCCGGGTGCTCCAGAAGGTTGCCGACACCGCCAGCACCGCAACCGAAGCGGCGACAGCCACCAAACGCCACGGGCTTCCGGAATGGTGAACAGGAACAGCCGACTGCGGTTCAGGCAGATCGACCTGCGGTGCCTCGGCAGGCACGTTTTCAAACACCGCCTGCACAACCGGTGCAAACGGATCCAGCGCCATCAGGCGCGCTTCCAGCTCGGGGTCGGCCGCAACCGCGGTTTCAATCGCGTTTGCCTCGGCCTCATCCACATTGCCTTCCAGATACGCTGTCAGCGTCTCATCGGAAAACTTCATTTGCCACTCCGTCGAACGGCGCTTGCAGCATCCTGCTGCATCACGGTTTTAAGTTTCTGCCGGGCGTTGGACAACCGGCTCATAATCGTACCAATGGGAACGTCCAGCATCGCCGCCGCTTCGCGGTAACTGTAGCCTTCGACAAAGACCAGCATTACCGTTTCGCGCTGCGCTTCTGGCAGTTGCATCACTTGGGTAAACACCTCAGCCGCGAAAATATTCGTTTCGGAATCGGAATCATGTGAAATTAATTCCGCCTCGGGCGTCACCGACAACGCCTGCGCCTTGCGGACCGAGCGCGAGCGCACCTCATTCAACCAGATCGAGCGGCAGATCGTCATCAGCCAACTGTCCAATCGATCATGCGAAATCACCTGATGGTGACGCTCCAACGCACGCAGGCACGTGGATTGCAGCAAGTCATCCGCCACATCAGAGGCTCCGGACAAGGCAAGCCCAAAGCGCCAGACGCGTTTCGAATGCGTCTGTATCGCGCCGCGCACGGCCTGTTCGGAACTAATTTCACCACCCATTGAATAAATAGTGACCTGTGTGTGTTTAACATTCACGGATCGGGCCCGCGAGGTCAGGAATGTCATAACCTGTGGAGGAATGAAATGAAACTTATGTTGAAAGCAGTCACGATTGCGTCGGCAATTATTGCAACCCCGGCCTTGGCTGAACATTGGACCTTGTCGCCCGAAGGCTCGCACCTGGCCTATGGCACCATCAAGAAAGACACCGTGGGCGAAGTCAATTCCTTCACCAACCTGTCGGGCCATGTCAGCCCCGATGGCAAGGCCGAGATCGAGATCGACCTGTCCTCGGTCGAGACGAATATAGACATCCGCAACGAGCGCATGATCGAGCATGTCTTTCGCAATGCAGGTACGGCGACTTTGACCGCCCAGATCGATATGGACGAGGTGAAGGCGCTGGCCGTCGGTCAAACAGCAGTCGTTGATGTCGAAGCGGCACTGTCGCTGATCGGCACGGATGTTGAGTTTGATACTGAAATGTTCGTCCTGCGGGTTTCTGAGAAATCCGTGATGGTCTCGACCAACGACATGGTGTTTCTCAGCACCGAAGACGCGGGCGTAAATGCCGGGGTCGACAAGCTGATGGAGCTGGCCAGCCTTCCCGGCATCACCCGGACCGTGCCCATCACCGCACGCCTGTTTTTCAACATGGACGAGCAAAAAGCCGATGCCGGGACCGCTGCTCCGGTTGAGGTCGCCGCTGTTGCCGCAGTTGATGGGGATATCAAGGCGGGCAAAAAGGTCTTTCGCAAGTGCAAAGCCTGCCACCAGATCAAGGAAGGCAAAAACGGCGTAGGCCCCTCGCTGCACGGGATTGTTGGCGCCTCGGCGGCACATTCTGATGGATTCAAATACTCGGACGCGGTGAAGAATTCGGGCATCGTATGGGATGTGGAAACCCTGTCGGCGTTTCTGGCCGATCCCAGAGGCACCCTGCCCGGCAACAAGATGCAGTTCGCCGGCCTGAAGAAGGACGACGATATCACCAACGTCATCGCCTATCTGCAATCGGAATCGGAAGGCTAACGCCGGAAAGCTGTTCCTTCGCCTGCCCCGCCGCGCTATTCCTGTGCATGACTCCATGGGAAAGGAAGGCGGGGCATGAGCGACACGGTCAAATTGACTTTGGATGAGATCCACGGGCTCAGCCTGACCATCCTGAAAAACGCAGGCTATGGCCCGGACCATTGCAACGCCATCGCGGATTTGCTGACCACCTGCCAGATCGACGATTGTCAGTCGCACGGGCTGTTTCGCTTGCTTATGTGCGCAGAGACGATGAAAGCGGGCAAGGTTGACGGCCATGTGGCGCCTGTCATCACCCCCTCGGACAACGCCATTGTCCGTGTCGATGCACGCGGCGGGATCTCTCTGCTGGCCTTTCATGAGGCCCTGCCCCACCTGATCGAGAAAACGCGCACGCACGGCATCGCCGCCATGGCGATCAACCGGTGTTTCCATTTCTCAGCCCTCTGGCCCGAGGTTGAACAATTGTCCTCTGCCGGGCTGGCCGCGATGGCGATGGTGCCCAGCCATTCCTGGGTCGCCCCGGCCGGAGGTACACGCGGGTCATTGGGCACCAACCCGCTGGCCTTTAGCTGGCCGCGTCAGGGTCAGGATCCGTTCACTTTCGACTTTGCCACCAGCGCCTTTGCACGGGGAGAGATCGAGCTTTACCGCCGCGCAGGCAAACCCCTGCCCGACGGCGTAGCGCTCGACAAGGACGGCAACCCAACAACCGACCCACATGCTGCGATGGAAGGCGCGATGCTGACCTTCGGCGGCTATAAGGGGTCGGCGTTGTCGATCATGATCGAGCTTTTGGCTGGGCCCTTGATCGACGATCTGACCAGTCTGGAAAGCTTGGCCTATGCCGACGGCACCAGCAGCGCACCTTATCATGGCGAGATCATCCTGGCTTTCGACCCCGCCCAGTTCAGCGGCGGCCGCGTGGACGAAAACGATGCCCGCGCCGAGCGTCTGTTTGCCGATATCACGGGTCAGGGCGCGCGCCTGCCCTCGCAACGTCGCTATGCCGCGCGGGCGCGCAACAGGGCGCGGGGCTATGCGGAAATCTCGAAAACGCTGCACGACGATCTGCTGGCTCTGGCCCATTAGAATTCGGCCTCTTTCCCTTGCCGGTGCCTGTGGCTAAGAAGACCCTCCGACCCAGTTGCAGGAGACCCCCTTGGACCGCATCGCACGCACCATCGCCGCCGAGATCAACGCCCGCCCCGATCAGGTGGGCGCAGCGGTCAAACTGCTGGACGAGGGGGCCACGGTCCCCTTTGTCGCCCGCTACCGGAAAGAGGCGACCGGCGGGTTGGACGACAGCCAGCTACGCACCCTGTCTGAACGACTGGACTATCTGCGCGAACTTGATGCCCGCCGTGACACGATCCTGAATTCGATCCGTGATCAGGGTAAACTGACCGACGACCTGGCCAAATCCATCGCCGGGGCCGAGACCAAAGCGCAGTTGGAAGACATCTACCTGCCCTACAAACCAAAGCGGCGCACCAAGGCGATGATCGCGCGCGAAAACGGGCTGGAGCCGCTGGCAGAGGCGATATTGGCCGACCGTTCTGCCGATCCCGCGGCGCTGGCCGGGGGATATGTGTCTGACGCCGTGCCCACGACCAAAGATGCCCTGAACGGTGCCCGCGACATCATCACCGAACGTTTGACCGAAAACGCCGCCCTATTGGGCGAGCTGCGCAGCTTCATGCAGCGCGAGGCCCTGCTGACCGCAAAAGTAATCGACGGCAAGCAGACCGAAGGGGCCAAGTTCAGCGATTATTTCGACCACAGCGAACGCTGGGCCGATACACCCTCGCACCGGGCGCTGGCGATGCTGCGCGCCTCGAAAGAGGGGATCGTGACGCTCGATATTGCCCTCGACCCCGAAACCGGCGCAGCGCGGGCCGAGGCGATGGTTGCCGCCCATCTGGGCACGCGGACCAATTCGCCCGGCGATCTTTGGTTGCGCAAGGTTGCGGGGTGGACATGGCGGGTCAAACTGTCTCTGTCGATGATGGTCGAGTTGATGGCCGACCTCAGAAGCCGCGCCCAAGATGAGGCGATTCAGGTCTTCGCCCGCAACCTGAAAGATCTGCTGTTTTCCGCCCCCGCCGGGGCCAAGGCGACGCTGGGGCTCGATCCCGGTATCCGTACCGGCGTCAAAGCGGCGGTGGTCGATTCTACCGGCAAGCTTGTCGCCACCGACACCCTGTATCCGTTCCAGCCCAAAAACGATCTGCGCGGTGCGCAAGCCGCCATTCTCAAGCTGATCTCGACCCATGACATTGACCTGATTGCAATCGGCAACGGCACCGCCAGCCGCGAGACTGAAAGCTTTGTCGCTGATACGCTGAAACTGCTGCCAAGCGCGGTGAAAGCCCCGACCAAGGTGATCGTCTCAGAGGCGGGCGCGTCTGTCTATTCCGCCTCGGAACTGGCCGCGCGCGAGTTTCCCGATTTGGACGTGTCCCTGCGCGGCGCGGTCTCAATCGCGCGCCGTTTGCAAGACCCGCTGGCGGAACTGGTCAAGATCGAACCCAAGTCCATCGGCGTCGGGCAATACCAGCACGATGTCGACCAGCACCGTCTGTCGCAATCGCTGGATACTGTGATCGAGGATGTGGTGAACGCGGTCGGTGTCGATCTGAACACCGCCTCGGCCCCCTTGCTGTCGCGCGTATCGGGTTTGGGTCCGGGTTTGGCCGACGCGATCGTGGCACATCGGGACGTGAACGGCGCGTTTGACCGCCGCGAAGACCTGCTGAACGTCGCGCGCCTTGGCCCACGCGCTTTCGAGCAATGCGCCGGATTCCTTCGGATTAGAGACGGATCAGAGCCGTTGGACGCCTCTTCGGTCCACCCCGAGGCCTATGGCGTGGCGCGCCGCATCGTGGCCGCCTGCGGGCGCGACATTCGTCAAATCATGGGGCAGAAAGACGCCCTGAAAGGGCTGCAAGCCCGGCGTTTTGCCGACGATGCCTTTGGCCTGCCCACCGTGATGGACATCTTTACCGAGCTTGAAAAGCCCGGCCGCGATCCGCGACCCAGTTTCAAGACCGCCTCTTTCGCGGAAGGGGTCAATGAGATCACCGACCTGAAACCTGGTATGCGGCTTGAGGGCACCGTCACCAATGTCGCGGCTTTCGGCGCATTTGTGGATATCGGCGTGCATCAGGACGGGCTGGTGCATATCAGTCAACTGGCCGACCGCTTCGTCAAAGATCCGCATGAGGTCGTAAAGACCGGTCAGATCGTCAGAGTCTCGGTCGTGGAAGTGGACGTCAAACGCAAACGCATCGGCCTGTCCATGCGCAAGGATGGCGGGGCCGGTCAAACTGGGCGCGGGCGTCGTTAACAGATTATCTATTTGGGTTGCCCGCTCGGTTTCGCTAGGTTGACGGAAAATCACAGTCGGAGAGACCAGAATGCCCTCATTGTTCAGTCCATTTGACCTGCGATCTGTGTCGTTCAAGAACCGTATCGCGGTCTCACCGATGAGCCAGTATCGGGCGAATGAAGGCTGCGCCAATGATTGGCATCTGGTGCATCTGGGCCGGTTTGCCATGGGCGGTGCGGGGCTGATCTATGCCGAAGCGACCGCCGTCACCCGTGACGGGCGGCGCACGCCCGGCGATCTGGGTTTGTGGGAAGACGCCCAGATTGCCCCGCTGAAACCCATCGCCGATTTCATCACGCGCGAAGGCGCGGTGCCGGGCATTCAGCTGAGTCATGCGGGGCGCAAAGCCTCGGAGCGGCGTCCCTGGCACGGCGAAACTCCGCTGAATGATGAAGACGCCACGCAGCGCAAGGAAGCGGCTTGGCCTGCAATGGCACCCTCTGCCCTGCCCTATGCCGAGGGCTGGCCGACCCCGCGCGAAATGACCCAGGCCGATATCGAAGACGTCATCGCCGCCTTCGGTGCAGCGGCCAGACGGTCACAGGCGGCCGGGTTCAAGAT
Organism: Ruegeria sp. F12; assembly: GCF_056533885.1. Lineage (NCBI taxonomy): Bacteria > Pseudomonadati > Pseudomonadota > Alphaproteobacteria > Rhodobacterales > Roseobacteraceae > Ruegeria > Ruegeria sp. F12. Next base: position 202,611 of record NZ_JBQFOV010000004.1, read on the forward strand.
GATCGAGGTCTATGCAGCCCATGGTTTTCTGGTGCATCAATTCCTGTCTCCGATCACCAACCAGCGGGCGGACCATTGGGGCGGAAGTGCGCAGAACCGGGTGCGCTTTGCCGTCGAGATCGCACGTGAAATCCGACGAAACTGGCCCGAGGACTATCCTCTGGCTTTTCGGTTATCGGCGTCGGACTGGGTGGACGGCGGCCTGACCGTCGAAGACACGGTTGACATCGCCAAGGCGCTCAAAGCTGCCGGGGTGGACATGATCGATTGCAGCTCGGGCGGGATCGGCGGCAAGGATCGCCCACAGCGGATGACCATCGAACAAGGCTTTCAGGTGCCGTTTGCATCACAAGTCCGGTCCTGGGCGGATATGCCGACAATGGCAGTCGGTTTCCTGTGGGACCCCAAGGTGTGCGACGCGGTGATTCAAAAGGGCGACGCCGACATGATCGCCGTGGCCCGCGAATTGCTGGACGACCCGAACTGGCCCCTGCGCAGCGCCGCTGCACTAGGGGCCGACCGGAACCATGCCCTATGGCCCGTCGAGGCCGGATGGTGGCTGATGAAACGCAACCGGCTTTTGTCCAAACTGGGCCTGCGATAGCGCATCAGATCGCGCCTCGAGGTCCAGCGAGGCGCTTCTCTGTGTCGAAAATGGCGTCGCCTGCGCGAACATGGCTAAGACGGACACATCCGATACAAATGATACACGTCTGGGGATATTCTGGCGGTCAAGGGATCGCTAGCATCTGCGCCAAACTCGTAGTTTGTTGGTCAGGATTTAACGATGTCAGAATACCAGTTTGTCGAATCTGCCCCGTTCGAGACCGGGTTTTCCCGGATCTTTGACCAGCAGATCGCCCCATTCCTACGCGAGAAAGAAGTTGAACGTCAGGCCGCCGTCTCGCGCAGTATGTTCTGGATCAAGTTCTCTGGCGTTGTTGCCGTCGTACTGGCCGGATTAGGCGGGTATTACATTCATCCTCTTTTTGCGATTTTTCCACTTGCTTTCGGCGGGGCCGCGGCCTTGATCCTTTATCTGGAACGAGGCGGAAAAGTCAGTTCCGATGTTTCGAAATACATTCGCCCCATCCTGTGCAAATTCCTAGGGCATATGGAGCTGCACTCGGACGTACCTATGAGCTTCCTTCCGATTGGGCGCTTGGTTTCATTGCAAATCATACCTGAATCCGAACGCGTGCGCGAAAATCACGCGATCAGCGGCACCTGGCGGGACACTAATTACAAACTGCTGCAAATGAGCTGCTCGGACACTTCCAGAGACAGCGACAACAAACGAAAGACCAGAACCCTGTTCTCGGGCATCGTGCTGGAAATCGACTGCCCGGCCGCATTGCCACGCACGGTCTTCGTCAAGGACTTCGGTGAGACCCTAAACAAGCTGTATAGCTGGGCAAGCCGCAACGTCTTGCCCCAACATCGCTGGGATCTTGGCCTAGAGGATGCCGAGAAGATCTTTGAGGTTTTTACCGACGACCCGCACCAGCTGGAACAATACGTCAAACCCGAATTCGCTTATACGCTGAGCGAGATCGCCAAACGCTACCAAGGTGGGCGCGACTATTGCTCAGCGGCATTTTCGGGCAAGAAATTCTATCTGGCGCTCAGCCTTCCCCACGGGTTTCTCAGCTTCAACCTTGGTGGTGCCCCGCTGAGTGAAGCGGATGAAACCATCCATCGCGCTTTCCGCGATCTGGTAATGCCACGACAGATCATTGATGCACTGCATCAATGAACGCTGTCGGGCGGCTCAGTCTTTCACCGATTGCATCGACACATGGGTCGAGGTGCTGTCCACATGCGGGAGCGTGGACACGACACGGCCCAAAATCTCACGGTAACTGCGCATATCCTTGGTGCGCAGTTTCAGCAGATAGTCAAAGGCACCCGCAATCATGTGGCATTGTTCGACCTCGGGCGCTCGTTGCACAGCTTCATTGAACTCAGTCAAAGCCGCTTCGGTGGTGATTTTCAGGCTAACCTCGACAAAGACCACCTGTTCGACCCCCAGCTTCGATGGGTCCAGAATCGCGCGAAACCCCTGTATATACCCTTCCGAGATCAGACGTTTCATCCGCACTTGACAAGGTGTCTTGGATAATCCGACCCGCGCCGACAATTCCGTCACCGGAATACGGCCTTCACGGCTCAGAATACGTAGGATTTTCAGGTCATGTCGGTCTAATTGACTATTTTTCTCTATTAACACGGTCTCAATCGCCAAAACTAAATAGGAAATTTGGTCAATAAACACGCCTATTTTGAAGCTTTAGTCAACATAACTTTCGGCGATTTGGTAAGATTATTTAAATCGAACGCGGATTGGAAAGAACATGACTGGGCTACATGATATTCGTCTGAACCTTCGACACAACCACCTGCGGGCAGAATTCGAGGTATTGCGGGACCTGACAAGCCGCAATCCGATTGACGCAGCAAGGCGGGCGGTGGTCCAGAATCGCGCGGCTGATCTTGTACGCGCGATCCGCAACGACAGCCGCCCCGGCCTGATGGAAGTCTTTCTGGCCGAATATGGCCTGTCCACCAATGAAGGCGTGGCCCTGATGTGTCTGGCCGAGGCGCTGCTACGGGTGCCCGACGCAGATACGATTGACGCGCTGATCGAGGACAAGATCGCACCTTCGGCCTGGGGGCAGCATCTAGGGCAATCGTCGTCGTCTCTGGTCAACGCCTCCACCTGGGCATTGATGCTGACGGGCAAGGTTCTGCAGGATGGCACCGGCATTGCTGCGACCCTGAAAGGGGCGGTGAAACGGCTGGGGGAACCGGTGATCCGGGTCGCGGTGGCGCGGGCGATGAAGGAAATGGGCGCGCAGTTCGTGCTGGGTGAAACCATCGAAGAAGCACTGGAACGCGGCAAGAAACAAGAAGCCGAGGGCTATACCTATTCGTACGACATGCTGGGCGAGGCTGCTTTGACAGCCCACGACGCCAAGGCGTTTCTGGCCGCGTATTCGGACGCCATCGCCAAGCTGGCCAGGGAATGCGACGCGCAAGACATTCGGGAAAACCCCGGCATTTCGATCAAGCTCTCGGCGCTGCATCCCCGCTATGAGGTCGGGCAAAAAGACCGGGTGATGGCGGAGCTGGTGCCCCTGACGCTGCAACTTGCACAACAGGCCAAGGCCGCCAATATGGGCCTGAATATCGACGCGGAAGAGGCGGATCGGCTGGATCTGTCCCTTGACGTGATCGAAGCCGTTCTGCGCGACCCGTCGCTTGCGGGCTGGGACGGGTTCGGCGTGGTCGTGCAGGCCTATGGCAAGCGCGCAGCCTATGTTCTGGATTGGCTGCATGCGCTGGCTGCTGAATTGGACCGTAAAATCATGGTGCGTCTGGTAAAAGGTGCCTATTGGGATACCGAGATCAAGCGAGCACAGGTCGAAGGGCTGGGCGGCTTCCCGGTTTTCACTCGCAAGGCGGCCACCGATATCTCGTATATCTGCTGCGCCCAGAAACTGCTGGGCATGACAGATCGTATATATCCGCAATTTGCCACCCATAACGCCCATACGGTGGCCGCGATCCTCGACATGGCCACAGACACGCGCAGTTTCGAGTTCCAGCGCCTGCACGGCATGGGCGAGAGCCTGCATGATCTGGTCCTGAAAGGCAGCGGCACTCGGTGCCGGATTTACGCGCCGGTCGGGGCGCATCGGGACCTTCTGGCCTATCTGGTGCGGCGCTTGCTGGAAAACGGGGCGAACTCTTCGTTCGTGAACCAGATCGTGGACCAATCCGTGGCCCCGGAAATCGTCGCCGCCGACCCGTTCGATGCGCTCGACTCAGGCTCTAACGCGGCTGTTCTGCTGCCTGCCGACCTTTATGGGACCGAACGCCCGAATTCACGGGGCTGGGATTTGCACGACACCGACGATCTGGCCGAGATCGAACAGGCGCGCGCGCCATTTCGCGCAAAGTTCTGGCAGGTTGGGCCGCTTTTGGAGAGCGCGTCGCAGAACACCACAGACCGCCCTGTCCTCAATCCCGCCGATCACGCGGACAAGGTGGGTGTGGTGGCTGAGGCATCGGTCGAGGATGTCGAAACGGCACTTGGCGCGGCGGCCCCGTGGAACGCGGATGCTGAAACGCGTCGCCAGACCCTGTTTCGCGCCGCCGAGCTATATGAGCAGAACTTCGGAGAGCTTTTTGCCATCCTCACCCGCGAAGCGGGCAAGACCCCGATGGACGCCATCGCCGAGCTGCGCGAGGCGGTCGATTTCCTGCGCTACTATGCTGTGCGCGGCACCGAAGTTACGCGACCTGCGCGCGGTGTGATGGTTTGCATTTCACCGTGGAACTTCCCGCTGGCCATCTTCACCGGGCAGATCGCCGCCGCGCTGGCCGCTGGCAATGGTGTCCTGGCCAAACCGGCGGACCCAACGGCCATCACCGCCTGGGTCGCCGTCAACCTGATGCATGAAGCCGGGGTTCCGAAGACGGCGTTGCAACTGCTGCCGGGCCGCGGCTCGGTCGTGGGCACACGGCTGACGTCGGACCCAAGGATCAAAGGGGTGTGCTTTACCGGCTCGACCCACACGGCGCAGACGATCAACCGCGCCATGGTTGATCAGATCGCCCCCGAGGCCCCTTTGATCGCCGAAACTGGTGGGCTGAACGCGATGATCGTGGACTCCACGGCGCTGCCGGAACAGGCGATCAAGGATATCGTCGCCTCGGCCTTCCAATCCGCCGGTCAGCGCTGTTCTGCGCTACGGCTGCTCTACGTGCAAGAGGACGTGGCCGAACCATTCCTCGAGATGCTATACGGCGCGATGGATGAGCTGGTCGTGGGCAACCCATGGGACTTGCGCACCGATGTCGGGCCAGTGATCAGTGACGGCGCGCAGGGTGAAATTCTAGCCTATGTCGAAGGCGCCCGCGCGCAGGGACACGTGTTGAAACAACTGGATACTCCGACAGACGGCACTTTCGTGGCCCCAACCGTCCTGCGTGTATCGGGTATTGCTGATCTGGAAAAAGAGGTGTTCGGCCCGGTCATGCATGTGGCCACCTACAAGGCGTCGGAGCTGGACGCGGTGGTCGCTGCGATAAATGCCACCGGCTTTGGCCTGACCTTCGGAATGCACTCGCGCATCGACGACCGGATCGAACAGGTTACGTCGCAACTGAACGTCGGCAACATGTATATCAACCGCAACCAGATTGGCGCGATCGTGGGGTCCCAACCCTTCGGGGGTGAGGGATTGTCGGGCACAGGACCTAAGGCGGGCGGTCCGTCTTACGTTAAACGCTTCACTAAACCTGCGACGCAAAGCCTTGCCGGGGCTATGGGACAGACCGCCGATCAGGCCACCGTTCAGGCTGTCATGACGGCGACCAAACGCCCACCGCGTATCGCGTTGAAACGGAAACAGCTCCCAGGACCGACGGGCGAGTCGAACACGCTGTCGACCTATGGCCGTGGCATCATCCTGTGTCTTGGCCCATCGCTTGAGGCCGCGCAGGCGCAGCGCGAAATCGCTGTGGCGCATGGCTGTTCCGCCGTCATCGTTGCGCCCGGCGCAACGGGTCCGAACACGGTGGACGGTGTACTGGAACCCGCTGTGTTAGGCTCGATTTCGGGCTTCGATGCGGTTGTCTGTTGGGGAGAAGAGGCTCAGCTTCGGGCCATCCGCACGGCCTTGGCGCAGCGACCCGGTGCTTTGATCCCGCTGATCAATGACGCGGATTTTGGCGATCGCTGCCAGCTTGAGCGTCACGTGTGTATTGACACCACCGCTGCCGGTGGCAACGCCTCGCTTTTGGCGGCAGCAAGTTAACCCGCGACCGCCCCGGCAGACCGATTTGTCCGGGGCGGCGCGTAAAAATGAGAGGCTGTCAGATCAGCCCACCTTTACGACCATTTTACCAAAATTTCCCCCGGCCAATAGCTGATTGAACGCTTCAGGCGCGTTTTCCAGCCCCTCGACCAAGTGTTCTTTGTAAGTGACCGAGCCGTCTTTTAGCCAGCCGGTCATATCGCGAACGAACTCCTGATACACTTCGGGGCCGAAATTGTCGAAAATGATGAAACCCTGCATGCGTACCTTCATCCGCAACAACGTCCCCATGATCACCGGGCCCATATCCGGCCCCTCGGGCAGACCGGGCAGGTTGTACCAGGCCATGACGCCGCAAACCGGAACGCGCGCGAACGGGTTCAACAAGGGCAGAACCGCATATAGCACCTTGCCGCCGACATTCTCGAAATAGACGTCGATGCCATCCGGGCAGGCATCACGCAGTTGTCCAGCCAGATCATCCGAGCGATGATCCAGACAAGCATCAAATCCCAGATTTTGCACCACATGCGCGCATTTCTCGGGCCCACCCGCAATGCCGACCACCCGGCAGCCTTTCAGCTTGGCAATCTGACCCACAGTCGCCCCCACCGGGCCTGAGGCTGCGGCGACAACGACGGTCTCACCGGGTTTTGGCTCACCGATTTTCAGCAGCCCGGCGTAGGCCGTATAGCCCGGCATCCCCAAAATCCCCAGCGCCCAGGACGGGTTGTCTGGTGATTGACCAAGATTGACCACCTGCACCCCGTCCGAGATCGCATAATCCTGCCAGCCGCTCATGTTCAGGACATAATCGCCAACCGCAAAGCCCTGAAGGTTCGACTGCTCGACCCGTCCCACGACCTGCGCAGTCATAACACCGCCGATCGCCACCGGCTCGGCATAGGATTTTGCATCATTCATGCGTCCACGCATATAGGGGTCCAAAGACAGAAAGACCGTGCGCACTAGCATTTCATCTGCCCCGGGCGTCGGGACATCGGTTGTCTCTAACCGCAGAGTGTTCTCGTCTGGCTGGCCCTTGGGACGTTCAGCCAGAACAATACGGCGGTTTGTGTCGGGGGATTGGGGCATGGTGCTCTCCTACAAATCGGTTTGCCGTAGCAGAGACCGGATAGCTAAGATGTGCAACCCAATCTGCCCCGGAATTGTGGCGATACAACCATAGGCTGCTGAAATCCACCGATCTTTTCACCTTGCAAGGGTTTGACAATGCCGGGCCAATCGCCAACAACTTGCATGTCTCATTTCGTCAACCGACCCGCTGCGCCCGTGGTTTACAATCCTCATTTCGAAGGGCTGGCGCGTTTTGGGCCTGTTGCGGCGGGGACACGGCCCTCGGGGGCACGACACAACCAGGAGGATAGGCAATGAAAGTCGGCGGCGTTCCCTACCATTCGATCTGGCGCGATGCACAAAGCGGTGCGGTCCGGATTATTGATCAACGCTGGCTGCCGCATGACTTCAAGGTGGTTACACTGTCCGCGCTGGAAGATTTCGAGGTCGCAATCCGCGACATGTGGGTGCGCGGGGCGCCTCTGATCGGGGCCACCGCCGCCTTTGGCATGGCCGAGGCGATGACGCGAGACCCCTCGGACGACAATTTCGAACACGCCAGCGCCGTTTTGAACGCGACGCGGCCCACTGCGGTCAATCTGGCCTGGGCGCTGGCGCGGTGCCGCGCGACTCTGTTGCCCCTGCCCCCCGAAAACCGGGCCGAGGCCGCCTGGGCGCTGGCGCAGGAGGTGTTCGAGGAAGATATCGAAATCAACCGCCGCATTGGTGAAAACGGCCTGGCCCTGATCAGAGAGATCGCCGCGAAGAAGCCCGCAGGCGAGCCAGTGAACCTTCTGACCCATTGCAACGCCGGCTGGCTGGCGACGGTCGATTGGGGCACGGCCACCAGCCCGATGTACCACGCCTATAACGAAGGGATTCCGATCCATGTCTGGGTCGACGAAACCCGCCCCCGCAACCAAGGCACCCTGACCGCGTGGGAGCTGGGCGAACATGGCATCCCGCACACCTATGTGGTGGACAATGCAGGCGGGCATCTAATGCAGCGCGGGCTGGTCGATCTGGTCATCACCGGCACCGACCGCACCACCGCGCGCGGCGATGTGTGCAACAAGATCGGTACCTATCTCAAGGCGCTGGCGGCCCATGACAACGGCGTGCCGTTCTATGTCGCCCTACCCTCGCCCACCATCGACTGGTCACTACAAGACGGGGTCGCCGAAATCCCCATCGAAGACCGCCCCGAGGCCGAGATTACCCTTATTCAGGGTCTGCAACAGGGTCAGATCGGCGATGTTCAGATCACGCCGCAGGGCACACCCGGCGGCAATCCGGCCTTTGACGTCACCCCCAACCGGCTGGTCACCGGCCTGATCACCGAACGCGGCATTTGCGACGCCAGCGCCCAAGGCTTGGCGGGTCTGTTCCCCGACAAAGCACATTGAAAGCCCACAGACTGCAAACCGAAAGAACACCGATGATTGAAAACTGGTACGACGCGGCAAAAGCACAGGAATGGCGCGCGGCGGCGGGCGATGACCCCGCCGATCAGGAACTGGCAGAGCGTGTCTATACCTCGCGCCTGATCGGCCAGAACCCCGACCTGTTAATGCATGGCGGCGGCAATACCTCGGTTAAACTGGAGCGTCCTGATCTGTTCGGCGACCAGCGCCAGGTGCTGCATGTCAAAGGCTCGGGCTGGGATCTGGACACGATCGAGGCACCGGGTCTGCCAGGGGTCTGGCTTGATCCTTTGCTGAAGGCCCGGCAACTTGAAACCCTTTCCGACGAAGACATGGTCAACTACCAACGCTCGAACTTGCTGGATTCGACCTCGCCCAACCCGTCGGTCGAAACGCTGCTGCATGCGTTCCTGCCGCATAGATATGTTGACCACACCCACGCGACACCTTTCCTGATCCTTGCTAACCTGCCTAACGCAGCCGAGATCTGCCGCGAGATCTTCGGCGATCGTTTGGGCATTGTACCCTATATCATGCCCGGCTTCGATCTGGCCAAGGCGGCCGCTGATGTCTACGACGCCAACCCTGCCGTCGAGGGGCTCTTGCTGCTGCAACACGGGCATTTTGCCTTCGGTGACACGGCGCAGGAAAGCTATGACAAGATCGTCAGCCACACCAATGAGGTCGCCGCCTATCTGGGCCTGACGGGCGTCACCCCTATCGGCGAACGCCGTCCAGCTGAGAGTTTGCAGGTTCTGCCTATGCTGCGCGGTGTCATCGCCGAGGTGAATGCCGAGCGCGACGACGCGATGCCCATCTTTGATCTGCGCAACGGCGATCATACCCATACCTTCATGGCCCGCCCCGATATCGACGCGCTGGCCACACGTGGGATGGCCTCACCCGATCACGTGATCCGCACCAAGGGCCGCCCGCTGGTGCTGCGCCGCGCCGATCTAGCCAACCGCGAGACCATCAAAGCCAAGGTCGAAGGTTTTGCCGACGAGTATCGCGCCTATTTCAACCGTCAGGCTCCGCACGCCAAGGAACCCAAAACCCTGCTGACCCCTGATCCCAAACATGCCTGGATCGAAGGGATCGGCATCGTCGGCATGGGCGGAAACGCCAAAGCAGCAGCAGCAGCGGCCGATCTGGCCGAGCAAAATATCCGCGTGCGCGCCGTTGGCGAAGATGCGGGCGGGTTCTATCCAATCAGCGAAAAGGACATGTTCGACTGCGAGTATTGGTCGCTGGAACAGGCCAAGCTGGGCAAGGGAACGCCACCGCCGTTTCAGGGCAAAGTCGTTATGATCACGGGCGGTGCGGGCGCGATCGGGCTGGCCACGGCCAAAGCCTTTGCCGCCAAGGGGGCCAACCTGGTGCTGATCGACAAGGACCCGCAGGCCTTGGATCAGGCACTGGGACAGCTTGGGCGGTGGCACGTCGCCCATGCCGAAGACATCACTTCGGACGGTGCGGCCCAGCGGGCGATGGACGCAGCGATCCTCGCCTTTGGCGGCTTAGACATCCTGATCTCAAACGCAGGCACAGCCACGTCGGGGGCTTTGCTGGATCTGGACGATGCGGCCTTCCGGCAGGCGTTCGAATTGAATTTCTTTGCCCACAAGAATTTTGCCACCGCCGCCGCCCGCGTGATACAGGCGCAGGGACGCGGCGGGCAGATTCTGTTCAACATCTCAAAACAGGCGGTCAATCCCGGCAAGAATTTCGGGGCCTATGGCACACCGAAAGCGGCCACCATGTTCCTGATGCGCCAGTTGACTTTGGAACTGGCCGGTGCGGGCATTCGCGTGAACGGGGTGAATGCCGACCGCATCCGCTCGCGCCTGTTAACGGACGATTTCATCAAGGAACGCGCCTCCGCCCGTGGTGTCAGCGAAGACACCTATATGGGCGGAAATCTTCTGGGCCGCGAAGTTCAGGCTCACCACGTCGCCGACGGTTTCGTGACCCTTGCACTGTCCGAGCGTACCACCGGCCACGTCCTTACCGTCGATGGCGGCAACACTGAGGCCGAACTGCGTTAGCCGGGTGATTTCTGCGCCTGCTGCCACTCTCGCCAATGCTGGTCCAAAGGCCCCTGTACTGCAGCCATCACGGCCTCGGCCTGTTCAGCGGGAATGGCGACGCGGTCAATCGGAGCGATACTGGGATTGCACCAGGTCGTGGCCCCCAGCCGGTTGCCAAAGCAATCAAAAATCACATAGTCGAAATGGTCAAACATATCGGCTAGCAGATAGCTGTTATTGGGTGAACTCGTGACATTGAACTCAAACGCTACAACGGGTCGGAAGTTTTCGAACGTTTTGTGAGCACCGTGCAGGACCTCAAGCTCGAACCCTTCCACGTCGATTTTGATGAAACCAGGTGTCAGGCCGAACTGATCGACCAGCACATCAACGTTCAGCATATCCATACGGATGGTTTCAAAATCATCCTCGATATCAGGGAAGAACTCTTCAATGTAATTTGGGCGCGCGGAGCCAAGCTCGTGATGAGTTTCGGAATAGGTAAAACTGACATCGCTGGCCGCCCGAGACCCGATAAGCACATTGGTAATGTCGACCTGCGGGTCGCCCGCAAAACCTTGCTGCAACGCGCGATGCAGCGTCGGGTGCGGTTCGACTGCAATCAGCTTCTGGTCCGGTCGGCAAATGGCATTGCGCATGGCATGGGTGTGAAACCCTTTGTTTGCCCCGATGTCGATAGCGTCACCGCCGCGTTCAAGCACCGGCGTATAATATAGCCGGACAACATCATGCAGCGCCTGCATGAATGGATCAGGAAACCAGCCGTCTTTTACAAACGGAGCATACTGCGTTTGCAACTGCTGCGGCGTCGGTGCCTGAGGACTGGATTGCACCGATAGATTTAACGCTTTGAACGTCATCAGGGTTATACGCGGGTCGCTGAACCGAAGGCCAATGATCGGATCCACTTCGGACCCATCCAGCTCGAAAACCAAGGTCTCGCGGCCCCAAGCATGATCCAGTAACCGCGGGTGAGAAGCCGCGTTGAAATTTCGATTTTCAGGGGCGCCGTGCTCCAAATAAGCTTCGAAAACAGGCGGCATGTCGCCGCTTTGATCATGGCGCCCAAACCATGAGAACGACACTTCAACCCACTGTTTTCCGCCTGACAGGTCAAGAACCTGGTCTAGGCGGAAAAATGCGGCATGGAAGTGCATATCCTGATTTTGAGAAACCCGGACGAAACGCGCTGTTCTATCCCTGACCTCGAAGGTCATATAATCTGGGCTTGTCGAAAATACTTCCATCAAATGCGATCCTTAGTGAGGCGTCGGAGGCCAAAAAAGCTCACGGCCCAAAATAGCTGTTGTGTGCGGTTAAGTCAGCCCGCACGCTAGAAGTCAATCGACATAAACACAAGCAATGACCCCTTAAATAACCCATTCGAAACTGGCGATTTTCCGCTTGTCTCGCTCCACTGCATTTGCCCCTGTTCAAATCCAATGTGCTAGTGTCTGGTAAATGTCACTTTAGTGTGCGAGTGACCTACCCGACGAATGCGGAATGAGGCTCAGGATGAGAGTATTGGTGACGGGTGGAACCGGTTTTCTGGGGCAAGCAGTCTTACGCCAATTGGCGGAGAAACCTTTTCACATAGGCAGCTTGCAACGGGCATCATCTACCTCTGTTGACGACCTTCTCGCAGATGGCTCCGCGACCGTTGAGACACTGATCCTGAAACCAGAACTGAAGGATATTTGCGCGCAGGTCGAAGCCTTTTCGCCTGATGTAATCGTGCATATCGCGGCCATTTCTCGGGCCAAGGAAGACGAAGAGGGCATACGCGCGATGCTCGAGGTCAACACGCTATTGCCGTCGCTTCTGGCCCAAAGCGCGGCGCGCTGCGGGGCGAAGGGCATGGTGGTATGCGGCACAAGCTGGCAAACTTCGTCGCCGGAAAACATCTATGACCCGTTCAACTACTACGCAGCGACAAAGCAGGCCGCCGAAGATATTCTGGTTCCTTTCGCAAAGAACGGGCTGAATGTCATTTCCCTTAGAATGTTTGACAACTACGGCCCATCAGATTGGCGCAACAAAGTTGTCGATCTTGTTTTTAACGCGGTCGTCGCGCAAGAGCCCCTGAAAATGTCGCCGGGGTTTCAGAAAATGGACCTCGTCTACGTCGAAGATGCTGCGGCTGCGATTGTCGCCGCGACCGAGCGCGCGGCAGGCGACCCGCTGGACCAATTGGAAGTCTATGGTGTGTCTTCAGGTGAGCATCACTCGCTTCGCGATCTCGAAGCATTGATCGGCGAGATCACGGAGGCAGCACCCCCCATCCAATGGGGCGAACGCCCGTATCGTCCGAATGAAATAATGGAGCCCAATCGCAAATTGTCGCGCGTTCCGGGGTGGTCCCCTCGCGTCAGTCTTCGTAAAGGTCTTGAAAGAGTGTGGGAATCAAAACGCAAAGCATTGAGACTGGCAAAGTAAATGTCGCAAAAACACACGCTCACAACTCTCGCGCTGCTGGACAACATCCAGTTTCCAAAGCTGGAAAACGGCAAACCGCTTGCCTTGAACTACAGCCACGACAAGAACCTGTTTCAATTTGTGCACGAAGCGCTCAGACGCGGTCACACTGTATTCTTGGCCTCAGCGCAGGAACCTACGGATCCGAAATTCCGCGTGAAGGTAGTCAGCGCCTACCCCAACTATGTGTGCGAAACCGCAGATATTAACAACAAGGAAGTCGATTTTGTCGTGAGCGTTTTCCCCGACGCTCTCAACATCAAGCCGACATTTCCCAGTGCCAAGATCATCGCCATTATGCCCGCTTTGCATTGGGTTGAAGATCCCGGCTTGTTTACGCACGACTACTTGCGGCGGGTGATTACCGCGGCCCGCTATCATGTGGACTATTACGTCACCCAAAATATCCGTATGAAGCAGGTGCTGTTTTCCTTGCTGCACCTGCTGGCGCGGTTTCCTTACGAAGATCGTATCCTGATCGCACCCCAAGGGATCGTGGATGAGGTCAAGCGACAGGCCCCTGATCGGCAGGAACTGCGGCAGAAACTGGGACTAGAGCCCGATGACATCATGGTTCTGAATTCCGGCGGCATTTGGAAATGGACAGACTTCAACACTTTTTTCCAGGCGTTCTGCGAATTTACTGTCGAAAACCCGTCTCATAGGCTGCGGCTCTACATGATGGGAATTGTGCAGCCTTTTAACCGCGATCACGACGAATACGTCGCGCAATTCCGTGCCATTCTGGACAAGTACCGGGATAAGCTGGGTAAACACCTTGTCCTGTTTGAAGACTGGGACGAGGGCGGTAAACATGTCCAAGACTATCTGAGCATCGCCGATGTTGGGATCAATGTCAGCCAGGACACGCTCGAGGCGTGGCAAAGCTACAGAATGCGCTTTCTGGACTACATGTATTTCGGCATTCCAGTGATCAACACGTCCGGGGATGATTTTTCGACCAGGCATCCCGACGCGTTGTTCGTTTGCAAACCCAAAGATACGGAATCGTATAAAACCATATTCCGGCAAATTACGGATCGCCCGGAGCTTGTCAGCGAAAAATCAGCCATGATGCGCGAAATTGCAGCTGAATATGATAGCCAGCAAACCTATGGCCGCCTGATCGAAAAGCTCGAGCGTTTGCCCGCGCGCCCTGAAAAAGACCATGTCATGTGGGATGCAAGCATTGCCGATCAGCCAGATTTTTCGGCAACACCTACGCTGCACCATGCTCAGGAACGGCATAAAAACTGGTTTGTCAGAACTTGGAGACGCCTCACCCAGAGCCGAAAACGCAACCGAATGCGGATGAGGCACATGTTAGCCGGACAAAGTTATCTGATCGAGCGGCAGGCGGTGGCTGTCGACCAGCTTTCGAAGATAGATATGCAGCAAAAGGAAATTGCCGACGCTCTGGATCGCCTGAACTCGGCCGTCAATCAAAAGGACGCGCCAACGCAACAAAAGTAGGAATGGAATACTTGTTGCAAAGGGCAGCAGCATTTGGGAAGCGTAAACCACAATAAATACTAGAAGAAATTATTTGCGTTCAATAAATCCAAACACCCAGGAACTGAAAGATAGAAAAATGAAGGCTGTTATTCTTGCCGGCGGGTTCGGTACGCGCCTTGCAGAAGAAACCGGATTGCGCCCAAAGCCGATGGTTGAAATCGGGGGCAAACCGATCTTGTGGCATATCATGAAAACCTATTCCCACCATGGCATCAATGACTTCGTTATTTGCCTGGGATATAAGGGCTACTTTATCAAAGAGTATTTCCAAAACTATTTCTTGCACAATGCCGACGTCACTTTTGACATCAAACAAAACAGCATGACCGTCCATGAAATGCGAGCCGAGCCTTGGACCGTTACACTGGTCGAAACCGGCGAAAACTCTCAGATTGGTGGCCGGATCAAGCGGGCTTCGCGGTATTTCAAAGATGACGAGGCCGTGTGCATCACCTATGGGGACGGCGTCGCTGACGTTAACATCACTGCTGCCATCGAATTCCATAAACAACACGGAAAACTGGCTACCGTCACCGCCGTTCAGCCTCCGGGGCGGTTTGGCGCACTGGACCTTCAAGACGAGAAGGTGCTCGGGTTTCAGGAAAAGCCGGTTGGCGACGGCGGCTGGATCAATGGCGGATATTTCATCGTTTCTCCGAAAATCGTGGACTATATCGACGATGACTTCACGGTTTGGGAGCGCGAACCTCTGGAAAACCTTGCAAATGACGATCAGTTGCGGGCTTGGTACCACCATGGTTTCTGGCAACCCATGGATACCCTGCGGGACAAGGAGCATTTGAACCGTCTTTGGTCCAACAACGAAGCAAAATGGAAAGTGTGGTGACGTAGCATGTCTAAGAAAATCCTAGTGACCGGAAACACAGGTTATGTCGGCCCCGTTCTGGGGCGTTTTCTGAAACAGCGACACGCGGACCTGCATCTGGTCGGGTATGACGCGGGCTTTTTCTCGCATTCGCTGACCGGGTCCGATTTCCTGCCCGAAATCGTGTATGACACACAGCACTATGGCGACACACGCGACATCACCGCTGACCATCTTGCGGGCTGCGACGCGGTGGTCCATCTGGCCGCCGTTTCCAACGACCCCATGGGCAAAGAATTCGAAACAGTCACCCATGACATCAACCGCGCCGCAAGCGTTCGGCTGGCCAAGCTTGCCGCCGAATGTGGCGTATCGAATTTCGTCTTTGCCTCCTCCTGTTCCATGTACGGCGCGGCCGAGGGCGGCCCGCGCAAGGAAACCGACGCTACCGCCCCGCAAACCGCCTATGCCCGGTCCAAAATAGGCACCGAGCTTGACCTGCAAGAGGCCGATCTGGGCGACATGACCCTGACCTCTTTGCGGTTCGCAACTGCCTGCGGCATGTCCGACAGGCTGCGTCTGGATCTAGTGCTGAACGACTTCGTGGCCTGCGCCATGGCTACCAACAAGATCGTCGTTCTCAGCGACGGAACGCCGTGGCGGCCCTTGATCGATGTCGAGGACATGGCTCGCGCCATTGAATGGGCAGCTCTGCGCGAAACGTCGAATGGCGGTAAATTCCTGGCCGTGAATGCCGGACGTGACGAAAGCAATGTGCGTATCTCTGAGCTGGCCGAAAAGGTCAAAGCACAATTCCCCGGCACCGTGGTCGAGATCAATACCGACGCGCCGCCCGACAAACGCTCGTACCAGGTTGACTTCGCGCTGTTCAAATCGCTGGCCCCCGAGTCCATCCCGCAAGTGACGCTCGAGCAATCCATCGAACGTCTGCGCGCAGGGCTGGAACATTTCGGCTTTGGCGACACTGATTTCCGCAGTTCGTCTTTCATCCGACTGAACGCACTGCGTGCGCATATCGACAGCGGACGTTTGTCGCGTGATCTTCGCTGGGGGTCGCTGTAAATGCTGTTCACCCCGACCCCGCTTGAAGGGGCTTACCTGATCGAGCTGGAAAAACGCGGCGATGACCGCGGCTTCTTTGCCCGAATGTTCTGCGAGGACGAGTTCAAAGCACATGGCCTTGTCGGAAAGTTCGTGCAGATCAACAATTCATTGACCATGTCGAAGGGCACAGTGCGGGGTATGCATTATCAACTTCCCCCCCACGCCGAGGTCAAGCTGATGCGCTGCGTAAAAGGTGCGATCTTCGATGTCATCGTCGATCTTCGGGATGGGTCAAAGACGTTCGGTCAATGGTTCGGCGCTGAACTTACCGCTGAGAATCGCAAGATGATGTATGTGCCGAAAGGCTTTGCCCACGGCTTCATGAGCCTTACTGATGACACGGAAATCATCTATCCGGTCAGCGCGGCATACGCGCCGGAAAGTGAGCGTGGTCTGCGTTGGGATGATCCGGCGATCGGCATCAATTGGCCTATGGCAGCTCAGGAAGTTTCGCAGAAAGACCAAACGTGGAACGATCTGGACAGATCGACCCATGCAGTAAAAGAAACTGAGTAATTTGCGGAAACTGGCCCAGGATTTCTGCAGGTCAGCTTCGGAAGTTACCCGATTTTGATACTCAGAATGTTGTGGCATAGCCGGTAGAGCACACGGAAGGCACCGTAAGATGAAAAACCCTATGAAATCGCGGATTCGAAACAAACACATCAAGCGCAGCGTTGACGAATTGATCGCACAAGTTAGCGAGCTAAAACAGGCGCTGACAGGTGACGGTTCGCTTTATCCAGCGCAACCTGCGGAACTTGCCTTGAATCTACACAAGGCGATCGTAGGGAACTGGAGCGCGGTTGCTGCTACATGGCCGCTGGCTCGGACACCCAATGTCGACATTGCTCCTGACTACGAAACCCCCATACCGTCGCGCGACAATATTGGCAGGATACAGGGTAAGTATAATCCCTGTGTCGTGGGCACAGATGGATCTGAACCGGATGCGCTGAATAAGTCGTTTATTTCAGGCGGCATAGAAGACATGACCGTTGTCATGAACATCAGCGAGGTTATGGGACTGCCGCTAACCAAGGACACCGTTACACTTGATTGGGGCGTCGGTTGCGGACGCATCGCCAGACATATCCCCGACATATTGAAACCAAACTTGTTTGGCGCTGACGTTGACCCTGTCAATATTGCCTATTGCAAGGAGAACATGCCGTTCGGGGACTACACAGTGCTCGATCCATACAGCGCAACACCTTACGATGACGATCAATTCGATCTGGTCTACTCTCATAGTGTGCTGACCCATCTTGCAGAACCTGACCAAAATCACTGGCTCAAAGAATTGTCGCGCATAACCCGTGGCTTGATGGTTCTGTCTGTTCACGGCCCGTATAGCGTGTCTACCGCCGAGTGGTCGAAAAACCCCTACGCGGTCGAACACTACATGTTGCAAGGCATCGTAGACGCACCCGACCCGAACCCAGACATCGCAGACGTAACCGACCCGGAATATTATCGCGATATTGGCCATACACCCCAGTACATTCAAAACCACTGGTCAAAATTCGTGGAAGTCGTCGAGATTATTCCTAAAGGCTTCGGGCATGTGCATGATGCAGTGGTCTGTCGTCCAAAATAAGATAATTCCCGCAGGTTCAACTAACCTACGAGCCTGCGGAAAAACTACTTGGGCTCGGCACCTGAGCGGACCGATACATTGAAGGCCGGCGCATTTCCGCGATAAAATGCGGTGGTCAGATCCCGGTTTCAATTGGTTGCCACCTTCAACAGGGCTCGAACTTAAATAACAGGTATGAACAACTTGGCTCCAAGCGATCAACTGCTCGAACGCGTCGATTCCTTTGATTTTCTATCGGTCGATATTTTCGACACGCTTCTGTTCCGCCACTGCAAGTCTCCTGTTGATCTGTTCGAATTCATGGCGGACCACCCTGAGGTCCTCCTAGCTACCCAACATTTCAAGGACTATCGCACTGGCGCCGAGGCAATGGCGCGAGAGGATGCTTCCGCACAGCGGATCGAAGACGTGACGCTGGATCAGATCTATGCCTGTTTCGCGCAACTGACAAATTGCACAAAAAATCAGGCTGACAAGATCAAACAGCTGGAACTTCGGACTGAACGCGATCTGTTGCATGTGACGAGCCTGGGTAGAAAACTTCTGACACGTATTCAGGACAGTAAGTCGCGTTGGGTGATCACCTCGGACATGTACCTGCCGAAAGACGAGTTGGAAGATCTCCTGACGCAAAAGGGTATAACCGGATGGGAGCGCGTCTTCGTCTCCGGTGAACAGGGTAAGACCAAGCACACGGGCAGCCTGTTTGACGACGTCGCAGCGCATTTTGATGTACCCCGCAACCAGATCCTCCACATTGGCGACAACCGCCATGCAGACGGGAAAATGGCGACGCAGGCAGGGTTCATATCGCATGTGCTACTGGCCAGCAAAGACCTGCCAACGCGATCTCCAAAACCCCGGCGACACACTAGTCTGCTGAATGGAACGCAGCCGATCTCACAGATTTTTACCGCCAACTACTTGGAAACACATCACTACGACTCGGAAAATGTCGACTTTCGAAAACTGTCCGACGACCAGTATCTTGAAGCGTTTGGCGCCTTGATGATTGCTCCGCTCATTACATCGCTGTTGATTTGGATAAAGCGGGAAATGGACAAACAGGGCATTTCGCGGCTCGCGTTTCTGGCACGAGATGGGATGTTTCCAAAAGCTGTTTTCGATCTGCTTTGGCCGCGAGGATATGAAACTCAATATGTTGCTGCTTCCCGGCGTTTGTTGACCCTTCCTTTTACCGAGTTAGACCCTGATACAATCGCGGGAATGTTGCATGCCACGCTTGAGGGTTCGCAAACGCTCGACGCGTTTCTCGGGAAGATTTCCGCAGGCCCGCTGTTGAAATCTCTATTTACAGACGCCGGCCTATCCGGCACGGACGAACTGACAAAAGAGCGCCGCCGCACCATCCTGAACCTGTTGCGTGAAAACCCTGACGCTTTCTATCAATCTTTCGCGCATGAAAAGGAGGTCCTGTCCAACTACTACCGCTCGGTCTTCCCTGAAGGCACACATACAGCCATCTTCGACGTCGGGTGGCGCGGCAGTTTACAGCGGTCTATTGATGAGATTATCGGCAAGGACGCACATGTTCTGGGTCTTTATTTTGGCACGAGCGCTCAGGCTGCCTCTATTCTGCGCCGAAATGGGCTGGAGTACGAAAGTTTCGCCGCCTCCAATGGCCTTCCTCTGTTCATGTATCCTTGGGTCGAAGACTTCCGCGATATCGTAGAATTCTTCTTTTCTGCCGATCATGGCAGCGTTCTGGGTCTACAGGAAAAACCGCAGGGCGAAATCGCTTGGAAGACGTCTGACGTCAGTACGGCAGAAGCTGAAAACCTCCAACGCGCCAAAAAGATTCAGGATGGCGCGCTGCGTGCCATCAAGTCGGTCACTTCGGCCATACCCATCGATGTGCTCGCTAAATATGCCGATCCAAGGGACGAAAAGGATCTTCGACAGTTTCTAAGCAAACCGCACCGCCACGATGCCGCCCGCTTCAACAAGGTCCGCATATTTTCAGGTGTGGGTGATACCACCGGAGAAAGCTTGACCCGCGTTGGCGAACGCAAATCTCATTACCGAAATGCGAAAGGCAGCCGGTGGAGGGCTGGCTACGTTGCTCAGCTAAACCCGATCGCATTCGCCTGGGTGAAATTGCAGTTCCGGAAAAGGAAGCGCATCCGATTGTAACGGATCGAGCCAGAACGCGAATCTAGCCCGGGCATTACTGGCACTTAATGTCGAAACACACAGTGTCTTCCCTGAGGATACGGCCCGTAAACCTGACGTCAAACCACCGCTTCAGCCGCATCGGGCAGCAACAAGGTCAGATCATCTTCCGCAAACAGGTCAAAAGACACGTCCCATGCAGCGCCGGGCCACAGAAGTTGCAGCTGTTTCTTCGCGGGCCGGTAGACGGCTGTATAAAGCGTCCCGAACCCGGATTTGAAGGCGGTGGAATAAAGCGGCGGGCGCAGGAACGCGTCGATGAAACGCTTTTCGCTTTCGGGGTGCTGGTTCAGGCGGTTCAGCAGAAACCGTTCCCGTTCGACCGTTGCGGTAAACCGCGCATGTTTGGACCACTCAACCTGCCCCTGATGGTTTGTCGCCACCGGCACATCTGAGATTTGAGGGTGCCGGTCAGGGGCAAGATAGACCGTGCTGTGATTGTATTTCGCGTCCAGAACGGTGACGTTATAGCTCATGTGGCAGGGAATGCGGCAGAGCGCATCTACCGCTTGTGCCGTGGTCTCACAGGTCTGCAACACATAGCGCAGGATCAGCGGCACGCCGAAGCCGTCGCCCACCTCGCGCCGACCGCCAAAGGTCAATGAGACCGCAAGGCCGGTATCGTTGATGCCATCCAGCAGGCCCAGAATGCCATCGCTCATCCCGATCACGCCGCGCCCGCCCCAGCGGGTTTTCAACAATGCAGCGTCAAAGGTTTTGGGGTGGTAGTCGTAGTTGCGCACCAAAATGGGTGTCTTGCCACGCCAGATCGCCTGGCTACACCCCGACAGATATTTGGGCGGGCAATAAAAGCTGAGAAACCGCGCCTGACTGTCGCTGCCGCCCACCAGTTCAACCACCTCTTCATATAGCGGCAGGATCTCGGGCATGTGCGTTTGCAACGCGCGCAAGCAATCGCGATAGGTGGGCCGCGCCGAATACCCCTCTTGCACCCACCATTTATGGTAGGCGGGCCAGTATTCGGCAAACAGCCCGGCCAGCTTGGGACCGGGCTGTTCCTCGTCGATTGAGCGAAAAACAAGCGCCATGAGGCCTTCTACATGATTTTGAACGCAGGATCTTCCATCGGCTGCGCGGCTGGCAGCGGTTCGGCGGCGTAGGCCGACGTAATGCCGTGAATCCACTTTTTCGACTTGTCCGTCAGCTTGAACCCCTTGGTCATTGACCGTCCCCGCGTCACCAGAATGCCCAGATCGGCCCCTTCATAGCGGTAGTCGCCGACATTCGAGATGCGCAGAAAGAACGCCTCATTCTCTCCCACTGCGCGGCGGTGATAGTCGAAGCGGTCAAACACCACACGGCCATCTTCGAGCATCTTGTAGATGCCCGATTGCGGGGCCTGCGTGATGCGGTCGACGCTGTCATCGGTATGCTTGATCACCATCTGCGACCAGCTGTCGATCATGTCAGGGTCGGCCCAACGGGCGTTCAGTTCCTCGACATCCAACTCGAAGGGCTTCTTCGAAAATTCCAGCAGGTGGAACAGGAACAGCGGCGCGTCGGCATGGGCAAAAGCCGCATGGTTGGTCATCGAACTGGCCCCAGTGATACGCGGGTTCAGCTCGCCCAGCCATAGCTCATCGGTTTTCTTGTCGATCAGGAAATCCAGTTCGAAATAGCCGCGATAACCGGATTTGCGTAATTCCTCGCCAAACTGGAAGGTAAGCTGCCGCGCCTGTTCGCGCGCCTTGGGTGGGAAGGCAGTCGAGAATATCTCGTTCCCGCACCAACCGCCGCGATAGGGGGTGAGTTCGTTGAAGCCCACGAGCTCGGTCATCAGCGGTCCCACAATAGTGCCTTCGGACGTCGCGCAGGCCTCGATCGCCGCACCGCGACAATCGATCCGCTTCATGATCTTGATCTCGCCCTCGCCTACGATCTCATCCTTGTGTTTGTTGAAATCCGCCTCGGATTTGATGAAGAAAGTGGTGTGGCCGCTGTCGCCAAAGGCCGATTGTAGCACCAGATCATGCCCCAACCCGGCTTTGTCGCAAATTTTCTTCAGGTGATCATAGCTTTTGACCACGCTCAGCGTATTGGGCACCGACGGCACACCCGCCTTGTTGCCGATGCGGACCGTTTCGATCTTGTTGTCGCATTTGGTGCGCAGCTTGGCTTTGGGGAACCAAAGCTGACCACCCAGTTCCTTGACCAGTTTCTCGGTCGTCTCATCGAACATCAGGAACACAAATTTGGGCTTGCCACCGCGCCGCTTGACCAGGTCGATGACCTCTTTGTGCTGTAGCAGATAGTTGTTGATGTCTTCGATCGACTGGAATTCGTCATGCGGCATCTCAGATGGCACGAACACGTTAGGATGCCGCCCGTCAAAGCAATCCATGTAGCAGATATAGGTGAAGTTCATCACCCACTCATCCAACCCCAACAAGTTGAAATTGGTCGCCGACACGAAATAGATCGGGTCCTTGTTGGTGTGGAAATACCGGCGGATTTCCGAAATGTTCTTCAGCACCTTCTTAGGCATATGGTCCTCCCAGTCCCTTATGTTTTCTTGACTGATTTCAAAGCGTCTTCGGTAAAAATGCGCAGGCCCAGATCGGCGCGGAAACCGTGGATCTCCGACACGTCCAGTTCCTGCATGAATTTAAGAATTTCCGGGCTGATCACCTGCCCCGGTACCAGAATAGGAAAGCCGGGCGGGTACGGGATCACGAAGGTGGCCGAGACCATTTCTTCGCCCGCCTCCAGCCGGTCCAGCATGTCATGATCGGGTTCCACGTAGTCACAATTGTCCTCGTCATAGGACAGGAAGAACGCGGTGCGGATATCGCCCGCTTCGGTGCCTTCAACACAGCGGAACGCATCATGGAAGCGGCTGAAGTCGGGCAGTGGCGGGACGTGTTCGCTCAGGTTGCGGACACGCTTGTCGAAGGCGCGCTTTTCCATCTTGGACGCATCGTCCATCAGATCGTCCAGCTCCTTGGCGATCTCGACCAGCACCTCGATCAGATAGGCGACCGAGCTGCGCGTGGTGCCGATATTGGTCATGAACAGCACGGTATTGCGCGAGGTCTTGTTGATCTGGATGCCGTATTTGTCCATCAGGATCTTGGTCTTGAACGTATCACCGTCCCAGCCCGTTGCGCCCACATGCAGGGTAATCCGGGTGGCATCCAGAACAAATTCATCCTTCGCCCAGCAATCCCAAACGTCCGCCCAGCCTTGATCGGGATCGAAATAGCTGGTCATACCGCTTTCGCGGTACTCCTCGGGGATCATGTCGCCTGCAGTGACCAGTTTGAAGTATTTCTTCAGCAGCGGATGCGTCGTGACCGCCCGGCGAATCGCCATGGCGCTTTCGACCTGACGCTGGACGAACTCATAACCTTCGATCTCGACCTGCCTGCGGCCAACATCCAACGAAGCGATGATCTGATAGTTGGGCGAGGTCGAGGTGTGCGTCATGTAGGCTTCGTGAAACGCTTCTTCCACAGCGCCTTTGAACTGTTGGTCGTTGACGTGGATCATCGAGCCCTGCCGCAGCGCGGTCAGCGTCTTGTGTGTGGATTGCGTGGCATAGACACGCACCCGTGCGTCCGGCGGGGCGATCAGACGGGTGTTCAGCAGGGTCTCATCATCCGCGCCCTCCAGCTCGACCTGTTGGGCTGCATAGGCTTCGGAATGGTCTGCAGAGCGGAACTGTTCACGCAGGATATTGGCCGAGCGCATCGCCGTTCGCACGCGCGTGTTGGGTGCGAAACGGGCATAACCGAACCAGGCTTCATCCCACAGGAACACAAGGTCTTTCTTGATCGCCAGACATTCCTGCATCACCCGCTGAACGTTGTAGACGATGCCATCAAAGGTGCAGTTAGTCAGCAGCACCATGCGCACCTGATCCAGCTTGCCCTCGGCTTTCAGGGCCAGCAGCTTGTGCTTGATCTCGCGGATCGGCACCGCACCGTACATCGAGTAGTCGTGCAGAGGGTAGCTGTCCATATAGACTACGCTCGCCCCCGCCAGCACCATGCCGTAATGGTGCGATTTGTGGCAGTCACGGTCGACCAGAACGATATCGCCAGGGCGCACCAGCGCCTGCACCACGATCTTGTTGCAGGTCGAGGTACCGTTGGTAGCAAAGAAGGTCTGTTTTGATCCGAACGCACGGGCGGCGGCCTCTTGCGCTTCCTTGATGGGGCCGCGTGGCTCCAGCAGAGAATCCAGCCCGCCCGATGTGGCCGAGGTTTCGGCCATAAAGATGTTCGACCCGTAGAACGCCCCCATATCCTGAATCCAATGGCTACGGCTGATCGACTTGCCGCGGCTGATCGGCATGGCGTGGAAAACGCCGGTGGGTTGCTTGGAATATTCTTTCAGCGCGGTGAAGAACGGGGTTTTGAACCGCCGCTGCACCCCGCGCAGGATGTTCAGATGCAGTTCCAGAAAATCTTCCTGATTATAGAACACCCGTCGGCACAGGCCCAGATCAAGCCCGGCGATATCCTCGGCCGAACGGTCGGTGATTAGATAGGCATCCAGCTCAGGGCGCAGCATTCCAATCCGGCGACAGGTTTCCGGCCCGTATTCCGAAGGGGACAGCGCATCAAGATCTGCGCCTTCGCCGTACAGGCTGATATAGCGCCCCAACACGTTGGTTTCGTTCTTGGACTTCAGGCTCAGACCCGGACGAACGATCACGGCCTGCACATTCTGGTTGAACAGAACGCCAATCAGCGCATCCTCGACGCTGGGCACCACGACGGTCTCATAAATGAACGGGTCTTCGCTGCGGCGCATCCGTTGCAGGCTGGATTGCAGGAACCGTTCCTGATGTTCGTTGACATTGTCGACGATCATTACCTCGAAATAGGGTCGCCCCAGCGCACGGGCTTCGTGGCTTTGAGCCGCTTCATCCTCGAACTCGTCGCCCTCGGTCTCATCCGCGATCAGAGGGATCGAGCGACGCCGATACGCCCCCGATGTCAGCGCGCGCGAGACCCGGCGCACGGCGGTCGAGAAATCGCCGAAATTGCCATGGTCCAGCAACCTGCGCAAATAGTCAAAGGCCGACGCGCCAGGAAACGCGAAATAAACCTCGATAGGGGCCAGTGCCTGAAGCAGACGGCGCGCCCTGTCCCGATCAGAATCACCGGCGTTTTGATCCAGAGATTCGGCTGTTTCCCGCAGCGCGCTCCACCTGTCCGCCCGCAATTGCGAGGCGCTGTAATAGTCCGAGATGGTGTGGAGCTTTTCGCTGTCGGATAAGCCGTGCATGAGATCAATGTCCTTTCTGCAATTCCCGAAAAGCTGCGCTGGTATCAGTCTGTGCCTGAGCGCCCTTTGTAGAGATAAAGATTATCGGGCTTGGTCGAGGTATCTTCGTTGTATCCCAGCGCTGTTCTGGGGTCGGAAGCGGCAACACCGGCAACATCGCCCTTTTGCGGGATGCGCAGCGGCCCCAGCGTGTGCAAATAGGCATCTGCTCCGCTGGCCCGGTCATAAACCGGGAAATCCGCCTCGCGGTCGCGGAAGCTTTTGAGGACCTGACCCAGACCTTTCAGCCCGACCTCGCGCTGGCGGCGGACCTGGTCCAGATCGATCTCGATGGGGAAGATGTCCTCTTGCCCCGCCGACTGGTGAAGCACCGTGGCCGAGGGATCAACCACCAGCGACCGCCCCACTCCACCAGCGGCCAGACCGTTCACGTCGAACACGTAACACTGGAACTGCGCCGCGGTGGCCTTTGCAATCGACAATTCGGCCTCACGGTCAGTGGTGCCGGTCAGCACCGGATGCAACAGAACCTCGACCCCCTGGCTGGTCAGGTGGCGAGTGGTTTCGGGGAACCAGATGTCATAGCAGATCGACAGGCCGAACCGACCCACATCCGGGACGTCAAAAATGCAGAATTCCGTGCCGGATGAAATGCTCTGTTCGTAGGGTTTGAACGGGAACATCTTCGAGTATTTCGAAACGATCTCACCCTCGGGGTTGATCACCACCGAGGTGTTGAAAATCCGCCCGTCCTCGCGCTTTTCGAACATCGAGCCGGGGATCAGCCAAATTCCATAGCGACGCGCAGCGTCCTGAAAACGCGACAGATCGTCATTGGGAAAAGGCTGGGCAAACCGGTCGAGCGGACCATAGGGGGCCAACTCGCTGAACAGCGCCATCTGGGTCCAGGGAAACCGCGCCATCATGATGTCGATCCGGTGCAGCATCGCATCTACATTCGACTGCAACGCGCCCACATGCATCTGAATTCCGGTTATCGCAAAAGGGGTCATCTTGTTTGTCTCTTCTTCTTGCCGATTGCGACCGCCGAGGTGGTCCGGCGTTCTTCATCGGAACATGAAAGCACGGATTGGTGCAAGCCCACGATCCGCAAGGGGGTGATTTAGTCGGCCTCCTCCTCGCCGGGGGATTCCACAAAGTCGATATCGTTGCGCACCCAAAAGAACCGGAACCCGCAACTACGCAGCCATTTCTCCAACCGGTCCAGACTGGACCATTCCCGCCGCAGACCGCGCGTGGATTCCACCAGCGCCCACTGACCGTCGACCAAAAAATAGACCGTCCAGGTGTTGGGATGCGCCGAGTGGTTGGCAAAGCCGCCGCTAACCACCTCGCGCGCAGTGCGCACGGCGACAGGATAGTCTCCGATCCGGTTCTCAGCGGCAAGGATGGCCAAGTCGTTCTGGCGGATCGTGAAAGTGGGAAAGGGAACGTCGTTCATGATTGGCCTGTTAATGAACACACCCATTCCGGCACCCCACGATCCGTCTGTAGATCAGCATATGACGGATCACGCGGCCACGGTCTGGTTTGCCGGCTCAGTGGTCTCGACCACAGCTTCAGCATCCTGATCCTGAATGGCGCGGAACAGGGCCCTGCGGCGCTCGCTGATATCTTCAGACTTCAGATTTTCGATCCGCGTCGCCAGTGTCCAGATATGGCCAAACGGGTCGGCAACCGTGGCGCAACGTTCGCCCCAATAGGTGTCGACTGCCTCGGCCATCAGGGTTGCGCCGTTTTCCAAAGCGGCCTCCAGCGCGGCATCCGCGTCTTCGACATACATGTGGTGGCCCACCGGGGTAACGGTGCCCGCAACTGTCGGAACATGTGCGCCCCAACCCGCAGTGACGAACAGCATCGAGTTGCCGATCTTGATGGCGGCAAAGCCGGGGGCCTCATCCGCATCAAAGGCCTGAATCTTGGCGTCAAAGGCTTTTTCGTAAAAGGCCAGCGCCGCAGGCACGTCCGCAACAGCCAGCGATGCCGTACAGGTGCGATAGCCGCGCGGTAGAGTGGCAGGCTTCTTTTTCATATCTCAAATCTCCGAATTGGGCGGGGGAGCGCCCGATGAGACATGCGGGAAAATCCCGCAGTATGAATCATACTGTGGATCAACTGGTCACTCATTGCAACACTATGGTTCATAGTGCGGATACATCCGCGATGACGGTCAGAAAGTCGGCGGGGTACAGGCGCTGACGATCCGGCATTTTTCCGGTCCAACCTGACGGAACCGGTGCGGGGTGCGGCTGTCGAAATAATAAGCGTCCCCCGGCCCCAGCACCTTGCGTTGATCGCCCACCGTAACCTCGACCCGGCCCGAGACCACCACGCCGCCCTCTTCGGCCTCGTGGCCATACATTACACGGCCGGTATCCGCGCCCAGATCATAGGTTTCCTGCAAGATCATCATCGCGCGCCCGTGCAAGTTCGATCCCACCTGCCGCAGCGACAGCCCGCCCTTGCCGATCTCGGTCAGGTCTTCTGCAGCATAGAACACGGTCTGCTCGGCCTCGATCTCGAACGAGAAAAAGTCGGACATGCCGATCGGAATACCCTGCAAAATCCGCCGCAACGCTCCGACCGAGGGGTTCATCTTGCCCGACTCGATCAGCGAGATGGTCGAGTTCGGCACATCCGACTTTTTGGCCAACGCCCGCTGCGACAGACCCGCGCGTTCACGCAGGGCGCGCAGGCGCAATCCAAGGGTCAGATCATCCTGATTGGCGTTCTTCATGTTCACTATCCGCATCACTTGAGGGGTGCAGGGACCGTAAATCAAGGGCTTATGGTTGGCAAGAAACAGGCTTTCGCTCAAACCTGTGGCTACTACAGTCACGCGATCAGATTTACGGGCGCGCGCCCGACAACCCGAAAGGACGCAATATGCTGAATGCTCAGATTGCTGAACGCCGCAACACATCGATCGCGCAAGGCGTGGGAATGCAGACGCAGGTCTATGTGGACCGCGCTGCGAACTCCGAGGTGTGGGACGTCGAAGGCAAGCGTTACATCGATTTCGCCGCAGGCATAGCCGTTGTGAATACCGGGCATTGCCACCCCAAGGTGATGGAGGCGGTCACGACGCAGGCCGCGAACTTTACTCATACCTGCCATCAGGTTCTGCCTTACGAAAACTACATCCGTCTGGCCGAGCGTCTGAACGAAAAGGTGCCGGGTGATTTCACCAAGAAGACCGTCTTTGTGACCACCGGTGCCGAAGCGGTGGAGAACGCCGTCAAAATCGCCCGTGCAGCCACCGGCCGCCCCGCCGTGATCGCCTTTGGTGGCGGCTTCCATGGCCGCACCTTCATGGGCATGTCGCTGACCGGCAAGGTGCAGCCCTACAAGGCCGGCTTCGGCGCGATGATGCCCGACACCTATCACGTCCCTTTCCCGGTTGAGCTGCACGGCACCTCGACAGAGGATTCGCTGGGCGCGCTGACCAAACTGTTCAAGGCCGATCTGGACCCGGGCCGCGTTGCTGCCATCATCATCGAGCCGGTTCAGGGTGAAGGTGGCTTTTACCCCGCCCCGGCCGAACTGATGCGCGGCTTGCGCGCCCTGTGCGACGAACACGGCATCGTTATGGTCGCAGACGAAGTGCAGACGGGTTTTGCCCGCACCGGCAATTTGTTCGCGATGGAAGCCTATGACGTGGCCGCCGACATCACCACCATGGCCAAAGGTCTGGCGGGCGGTCTGCCGTTGGCCGCGGTCACGGGTCGCGCCGACCTGATGGATGCGGCGCAACCCGGCGGTCTGGGCGGCACCTATGGCGGCAATCCGCTGGGCATCGCCGCCGCCCATGCGGTGATGGACGTGATCGAAGAAGAGGACCTGTGCGCCCGCGCAAACGAGCTGGGCTCGCGTCTGAAACAACGTCTGGAATCGATCCGCGCCCGTACACCCGAGATCGTCGACATTCGTGGCCCCGGTTTCATGATCGCGACCGAGTTCAACACCACCGACGGTAGCGCACCAAACCCCGAGATGGCCAACGCCGTGCGGGCCGAGGCGCTTAAGCGCGGATTGATCCTGCTGACATGTGGCGTATATGGGAACGTAATCCGCTTCCTCGCACCGCTGACGGTGCAGGATGAGATCTTCGCCGAGGCGATGGATATCCTCGAAGCCTCGGTCGACGCTGCCAAAGGAGCCTGAACATGCTGGATACCAAAGTGACCAAGCTGGAGCTGAAAGATCCCAGCCTTCTGGAAACCCGCGCCTATATCAACGGCACATGGGTTGAGGGTGAAGCGACCTTTCCCGTTTACAACCCTGCCACCGGCGATCTGATCGCCAATGTGACCGATGTCAGCATCGAAGGCACCGCGCAGACCGTGGACGCCGCCTATGCGGCAAAGAAAGAATGGGCCGCGCAAACCGGCAAGGAGCGCGCCGCAATCCTGCGCAAATGGTTCGATCTGATGGTGGAAAACGCCGACGATCTAGCCACGATCCTGACCGCCGAGATGGGCAAACCCTGGGCCGAAGCGCGGGGCGAGATCCTGTACGGGGCGTCTTTCATCGAGTGGTTCTCGGAAGAGGCCAAGCGGGTCTACGGCGACGTCATCCCCGGCCATCAGCGTGACAAACGCATTGTCGTTCTGAAACAGCCTGTGGGCGTGGTCGGTTCGATCACCCCGTGGAACTTTCCCAACGCCATGATTGCCCGCAAGGTTGGTCCGGCACTGGCTGTAGGTTGTACCTTTGTGGCCCGTCCGGCAACGCTGACGCCTCTGTCTGCGCTGGCGATGGCTGTTCTGGGCGAACGTGCGGGCATCCCGGCAGGTGTGTTCAACGTCATCCCCGGCACTGACAGCTCGGGCGTGGGCAATGAGATGTGCACCAATGACAAGGTGGCCAAGATCACCTTCACCGGGTCGACCCGTGTTGGCCAGATCCTGATGCGGCAGGCGGCAGGCACGATCAAAAAGATGAGCCTCGAACTGGGTGGCAACGCGCCGTTCATCGTGTTCGACGACGCCGACGTGGACGCTGCCGTGGATGGTGCAATGATCGCCAAATTCCGCAACAACGGCCAAACCTGCGTCTGCGCCAACCGCATCTATGTGCAGGCGGGCGTCTATGACGAATTCGCCGCCAAGCTGGCCGAGAAGACCAAAGCCCTGAACGTGGGCGACGGTTTCGGTGACGGTGTCACCACCGGCCCGCTGATCAATGACGCGGCCGTCGCCAAGGTCGAGGAACATATCTCGGACGCGGTGTCCAAGGGTGCAACGGTCACGCTGGGCGGCAAACGCTCGGACCTTGGCGGCACGTTCTTTGAACCCACCGTTCTGACCGGTGTGACCCGCGACATGGTGGTCGCAAAGGATGAAACCTTCGGCCCTGTCGCGCCCCTGTTCAAGTTCGAGGACGAGGACGACGTCGTCTCCATGGCCAACGACAGCGAATTCGGTCTGGCCTCGTATTTCTACAGCCGTGATCTGGCGCGCGTCTGGCGCGTGGCCGAAGGGCTGGAATCGGGCATGGTAGGCATCAATACCGGTCTGATCTCGACCGAGGTCGCGCCCTTCGGCGGTGTCAAACAATCCGGTCTGGGCCGCGAAGGCTCGAAATACGGGACCGAGGATTTCCTCGAGATCAAATACCTCTGCATGGGCGAGATTTCCTGACCTTATCGGGCAGGATCTGACCCCGCGGCACCAAAGAAAAGACCGGGCTTCAACGCAAGCCCGGTCTTTTCTTTCCAATTCTGGCGGCTTCAGAACCCTACCGGATCACCGCCTCACTCTTTAGTACGAAAGGCCAAAGATCCTCAGTATCCCTTGCGCACAGAGCGATCCGCCGACAGCGAATTTTGACTCTGTTCAACCAGCATTTCGATTGCATCTGCCAGATGTTCCCGGTTGATGTGATGATCCCCGCGCGCGACGCGAAGTTTATGCGCTTTTAGCAGTACATCAGCATGGCGACAGCCTTCGGGCGGTTCGAACCTATAGCTTGCAATTTCAAGACGGAGCCCCAGCGGATCGCGGAAATAGATCGAATCCATGAAGCCCCGATCGACGGGACCCGTGTTATCAACGCCCCGCGCATCCAAACGCGCTGACACTTGCCAGAATGTGGCTTGGCTGACGTTGAACGCGAGATGATGCAAAGACCCGATGGCCTCTGGTACAGGGGTCGCATCCGGTTTCCGGTCTTCATTGGTAAAAATTGTGATGAGGCGCCCATCGCCGGGGTCAAAATACAGATGCCCCTCGTTAGGGTTGTCGAGGTTCGGCTGATCAAAAATGAACGGCATTCCCAGAACCCCTTCCCAGAAATCAATCGACGTCTGTCGGTCCGCTCCGTTGATCGTGATGTGGTGCACGCCCTGCGTTTGAATTTTCTTAATCTGATTGGACTTTGACATTTTGCGACTCCGGGGTTTGTTCACTCAGGCCTGACCTGTCGGGTTTGATTTCTGCGGCATCACAGGTGCGGGCCCAAGGTTTCTAAGCTTTGCCAGTGCGACAATTTTGCGCCCCACATTGGTTTTCAAAAACGTTTCAGCCGGGCCCTTTCACGTGTTGGTGACAGAATACTGCATTTCCCTTTTGCACGGCTCATTTGGTCAACCGGTCTTCTGCGAAAAGCTTAGGGTCAATGATCGCGACAATGTCGCTGCCGCTGTCCTGCAATCCAAGCCTTTCACACAAATAGGCAGACGCAACATTGCCGGGCGCAATGCCCGTCTTGAACCCGGTGGCGCCAAGCTGATCATGAGAGTGTATCAGAGCCATTGCACCCAAGATTGTCGCAATCCCCTCGCCCATACGCTGGGGTTTGGTCGAAAGCTGACCCCATTGCGCGCGACGATGCAACGGGCTGCTGGGTGGATGACACAGAACCGAGCCCGCGGTTGCAACCGGTGCACCCGACCTGTCAACGGCGACCATGGCAAACCCGGGCCGGGACACTCCACGCATAACCGGTCCGATCGGAGGCAAAACTCCGTGGCTCAATGCAACTTCGGCAAAAGCTTCCAGCCATTCCGGCGGAGAGTCGCGATCAATCACGCGCACGGTCAAATCTTCGGGCAGCGTCCGCGTCTCGACAACGTGGCGCGCGATGTCAACGCAATTCAGTCCTCCCAGATAGCAGGCTATCGTATCTGTTTTGAAACCCTGGCTTTTAATTTTTGCCAGCGTTTTCGCAACCTCAGGGCGTGGTATGCTCTCTATCGCGGTCACACCAAGGATCCGGGCCATTGCATAGGCATCATCCAATGCCTCGCTATACTCATTGGAAACCTGAATACCCCGCCCATGGCTACAGAACCGAGGGTCGTCCCCCAGCAGATGCAAAAGATGCTCGCCCGTGGTGGACATTTGTCGCTGGGCTTCACTACCAAACACTTCCATCGGTTTTCCTTCAGGGCACCCCATGACAGTGAACCGATGATCATTTGATCAGGGGTGCGCCGTCAAGACGCTCGACCGTATTCTACCCGCCATGTCTCGGACTTGAGATTTCCCTCAGAAAACTTGCGCTTGCTTCGTCGGATGGAAAGAACAGTTCGATCTTCAAGTCATCCAGAGTGACATCCGTCACGGTGCTGAATTGCGCAACAGTCCCAAACATCGACACCCGTTGCTCCCCAAAACGATAGATCGCCGGAACCGTTGGACCGGGAACCATATCCCTGTGGATGCTTGCATAGGGCGCAAGCGCCTTGGCCGCAGCGTCCAATTCGGGCAACCCGCCAGCATTCGCGCTTTCCGAGCGCAAACGCAGCATTGTATGATGCGCAACCTCGGGCCAGTTTTCTACCAGCTCGGCCATGACCGGGCTTGTAACAAGCGCCAACAGGCTTTGCCCGGTTTCGATCCCAAGCGGTGTAAACAGAAGCTCGGCCGCTTTGTTCAATCTGACGATCCTCCAAACCCGATCCAGCACAATCCCCGGGTAGGGGTCATGCTGTTTCAGTGTCCATTCAACAGCATCGCGGATCGGGGCCATGGCGGCGTCGTCAAAGGGAGTTTTGGCAAAACGGGCGGCGAAACCTTCTGCCTGCAGCATCTGGTTTCTGGCGTCGACAGGTACATCCATAACGTCCGAAAGATGAAGGATCATATCTGGGCTGGGCCGGGACCGACCGGTTTCGAGAAAGGATATATGTCGCGCACTGACATTGGCTTCGGTCGCCAGGTCAAGCTGGCTCATCCGCCGAAGCTTCCGCCATTCTTTCAGCAAACTGGAATACGGGGTCATGGTGCCACCTTAGTGACCCTGCAGGTAGAAATCACTTACCTCTGACGTAATTGATCTCGACCCGCCCCGACCGCATGAAGGACACCATCGAAAGGAGGGCGTCATGACCCCACAACACATCGCGATGCGACGGTCCGGCACGGCATTGGTCGCCACCGGAGTTCTATTTACATTGACCGCACTGCCTGCCTTGCACAGTCTGGCGCATATCTTTCTGACAGTGGCGTATTGGCCGATCCACTCGGTTGCAGCCGAAATCACGGTCCCAGCGCCATTGTTGCTTGCAATTGTTGGCGGTCTGACGGCCGGGCTAGGCGCGATGCAATGGGCGTTGGGAACCTACGTTGTGCCGATATCCCCTGCCGCCGCAGCCAAAGTGGCACAGATCACCGCATGGGTCTGGTTTTGCACCGACAGCACTGGCTCGGTCATCGTCGGAGCGCCCTTAAACGTTGCCCTCAACATTTCCTTCCTGCTGTTGATCCTCTGGTCCAGCCGACCGCAACCAGATGAAAGTCCTTGAGGATCTGACGTTTTCGATCACCCAGCGATGGGTTCAATCTCGAATTGTCGAGGCCCGCTGCAAGCAACGGGCACGACGTCAGGGTTTTCAAAATCCATATCGACGGACACACAAATACAAATTCACCAGAGTTAAGTTGGAAATAGCCGGGTGGGATACAAAAAGTACTGGGTCAGCACAAAGGTGCCCTGCAACGTGCCTGCAAAATCTCACTCGATGAAACTGATGACGGATTTCAGCAAGCGCCGGATGATCGTTTATTAAAAGCGATAGAACTCCAGGGGTGCTGAGTTGCAAAATCACGTTGAGAAACCTGTTTCCAGCTTGAAAAGGTCAGAGCCCGTTGGGGCTCTGACCCATACCAGCGGCGTTACATGTCACTATCCGAGAACGGACGCGGATAGTTGTTGATCTGCTCGGGCGTGAAGGGCAAATTCTCGACCTCGACTGGCGCGGTATAAAGCTGCCGCGTCTCGAGCCGTTCGTTTGCGATACCCGTCAGGGCAGGCCCCGGAGTTGGATCGGGACGGTTCGGATATTGGTCCATCCACAACTCGTGCCGAGCGCGTTGGCGATTGAACATCGACTTGATGTGGAACTGCTCGATCATCTCGCCGGTTTTCTCGCGCGGGTCGGTATAGAGATCATAGAACTCGTTCTTCGACAGGCCGGGAGTTGCGTTTTTCCAATCCCGCTTGAACCGGCCCTTGACGCCAGCCGACAGATTGGGGCCCTGATAGATCATGACATAGTCGCGGCGGCTGAAGCCGTCTCCGTTCAGCAACAGCGAGGTCTGATCGACACCGTCGATCACCCGGTCGGTTGGGATGGCATCCATCGCACCTCCAAGGCGCGCGAAGGTGGTGAAAAGGTCGCTGACATGCAAGATGTCCCCCACGATCTGATCGGGCTCAATCACACCCGGCCACTTCGCGATTGCCGGAACCCGCACACCGCCTTCGGTAAAGTCACCCTTACCGCCTGTATACAGCGTCTCGACCATGCCACGCGGCCCGTAGTGAATGAATGGACCATTGTCGGCCATCACGATCACCAGCGTGTTTTCAGCGATGCCCTTGGCCTCGAGATAGTCAAACAACTCTCCCACGAATTGATCGATTGCAACCAGACCTTCTTGCGCAAGGTTCTTGTTGGCCGTGTCTTTCTGCGTCTTGCGCGGATCAGGAAAAAATGCCGCCAGGATCGGGTGATAAGCGATGAAAAAAGGCTTTTGCTCCTCGACACTCTTGTCGATGAACGCCAGTGTCCGGCGCTGCGCTTCTGTTTCGATATCCCAATAGTTCTCGATATTGGGCGGCGGGCCCCATTCCAGCGTCTCGCCGCCTTTGGTTCCCTCAAGCGTCCAGACCTGACCCAACGGCTGCCAGGAGTTGTCGATGTCATATTTGTCTTCACCATAGAAGTCCGGATAGAGGCCGGTGATCACGTTGCCGACCTCGGCCTGCGGTATCCACATCGACGGAACCTGATTGTAGGGGGTAAACAAGGCCTCGTCATAACCCTGGTTGTGGGCGTATGAGAACTCGGTATCCCCCAGGTGCCACTTGCCGTAAAACGCGGTGTTGTACCCGGCACCCGAGAGGACCTCGGCAATGGTCACCTCCTCAGCATCCATGCCTGAATATTCAACGGGGAAGGACACTGTGTGCATCCCGCTGCGCACGGCGTAGCGACCGGTCTGAAATGCTGCCCGCGTGGGGGTGCAAGCGGGTTCGGTATACATGCGCATGAAGTTGATCCCTTCATCCGCCATCTGGTTCATATTGGGGGTCTCGAACCCACGCACGGCCTGAATTTCGGGGATGCCAACCTCGCCCACGGCGGTGTCGTCCCACATGATGTGGATGATGTTGGGTTTGGTGCCGTGTTCAGCCGCAAGCGCATCGAGTTTTTCCTGAAGCGCGGCATCTTCGGTCGCCCACCGCTCGCCGTGCTGAGCATGAAGGATGTAATGTTCGGCGTCGTGGATGATGGGCTGAGCCGCCACATCCGACGAAAGCACAGCTGCCGCTGCGCCACAGATTGCCAGACTAAATTTCATTTCAATTTCCCTTTCCTCTATGCTGTTTCCAATAAGTTGATCGGATCCGCGCGGCTGGCGTTCAGCCCCCAAGATTGCGTTCAAGTACGGTTTCGATTTCGCGGACCAGCCCCTGCAGGCTTTCAAGCAGAAGGTCGCGTTCGGCCTGTGTTCCCGGATGCGAGCTGGGACGGCATCGGATCAGAGCGTTCAGGTCACCGGCCAGCAGCTCGTAGTCGCGGCAGATTTCGGCGAAAACTACGTTGGATTGCCGAAGCTGCGTGATAAGCACCTGCCGGTCCGGCAGGTACAATTCGACCGTCGAAGGGTATAGTTCCGATCTGTCAATATGCAGAGCCATGCATGGCAGCATGAGCGCGGTTGAAAGGACCCGATAGGGGTTATACGGTGAAATACGACGTGAAGCCGTGACTTCATACCGGTTTAGAAACTTGTTTTTGTTGACTTAAGCGACTCTGAGATGAGCGGCGCATCGAATATGGAAAAGCGTGACGAGCCTTTGGCCGAAGCCCAGATCCGAGAGGCGTTGGCCAGAGTTCTCAACAGCCCGCAGTTGTCAGCCTCGGCGCGGTTGCAGGACTTTCTGACTTACGTTGTCGACGAAAGCCTGCACGGTCGGGGGCAAGCCATTGTCGGCAAAATTATCGCGCAGGATGTTTATGGGCGCGACCCCACCAAGGGCAGCGACAACGTTGTTCGGGTTGATGCGCGTAGGTTGCGACGGGCGCTCGCGGAATATTATGGCGCGGATGGTGCGGATGACCCAGTGCATATCCATATCGACAAAGGCCACTATACGCCGCGGTTCGAAGCACGGTCGCAGGCAGATCGGCCAGGACCACAACATGCGCGTGCTCAGGGAAGACGAATGTCAGCGCTCTGGCCCATTCTGATGGTCGGCGCGATCGTCAGTTTGGCAGTTGTATTCTGGATGTCTTTTAAGGAAACGCCGCAACCCTCAGAAACAGAAAACGCAAGCAATGCTGCGCAGGAACGGCTGGCTCTGGCGGCAAAATCAATGGCAACATTGCAGGCTGCCAACATGTCGCAAAAGGCCAGCGAACTTTTGTTTCCCATAGCGGATACAGATCATCAGAATTCGGCCACGCAAATGTTCAAAGAGGCCATCCGCATCGATCCCGAGTATTCAGGCGGCTATGCAGGTGCTGCGCACAGCCTGTCAACTCTGGCTATTCTGTCCCCGGAAGAAACCCGGCGGCAGGCGATGCTTCGCGAAGCGTCGCAGATGTCACAAAAGGCGGTCGATCTTGACCCGACGAATGGTTGGTCAATCTCGTCTCAAGCATGGCTGGCTTTTGCTTCGGGCGATTTGGAAACCGCAAAAGAATTAGCGGATCGGGCTTTCAAACTCAGCGACATGGATGCGCGGGTTTTGGATTTCAGCGCGGTGATCTTTTTACTGACAGGTGATTTTAAATCCGCTCAGATGATTTCTGACCCGGAACAGCCACGCAGAGCTGCGGGATTGAATCACGCACATCAAAACATTTTTGGCGTCGCGAGTTTCCATTTGGGCAACTACGAAGCCGCTATCTCCGCCTTTGATACGGCCATTGCTTCCGGAGGTCCCGTCAGTGAGTTGACACTGCTTTTCAAAGCCGCCTCCTATCAAGCTGATGGTCAGACAGATATGGCAAAAGTGCTTCTTTCAGAACTGGCACAGATTTGGCCCGATTTTCATCCTTCTGTCGCGCTGAACAGGCTATACATCAATCCCGATCACGCGAGCGCTGTGCTGTCGCAATTGAAAGCCGCGGGTTGGCAAGAAAACCCGAATGTGCCGAAACACTCGGACGCCAATTGACGGGCACGACGGCCCGTTCTGCTTTGCTTGCGACGTCTCCCTGTTAGTGAAACACGGTTTCACCAGCGTCGTCGCGGATGGTCGTTCCCTTGGTACCGGCCACGATCCCAGCCAGATCAGCCAGGGCGCCGATGGCGGCGGATTTGCCGGTCAAGCGGGCGAACTGAACCGCGGCATCCACCTTGGGACCCATTGAGCCTGCGGCGAAATCATAGGCGTCGATCGCATCAGGTGTTGCCGTCTTGATGCCACGTTGATCATCTGTGCCCCAGTCCAAATAGACGCTGTCCGCATCGGTGGCTGAAATGAACAGGTCCGCCCCCACTTCGCGAGCCAGCAGTTCCGAGGCCAGATCCTTGTCGATCACCGCTTCGATCCCCTCCAGCGTACCCGCGTCGTTATAGACGGTGGGGATTCCGCCGCCACCGGCGCAGATCACCACGGTCTGTTTCTCCAACAACCATTTGATCGGCCGGATCTGGAAAATCCGCTTGGGCAGGGGTGAGGCGACCACCCGCCGCCATTTGTCGCCATCGGCACGGATGTCCCAACCCTTGTCAGAGGCCAGCCGTTCGGCCTCGGCCTTTTCATAAACAGGCCCGATGAACTTGGTCGGGTTGTCAAAGGCGGGGTCCTTGGCGTCGACCTCGATCATGGTCAGCAGCGTGGCCAGAGGGGTTTCCTGCGGCAGGCGGTTGCCCAGCTCCTGTTCGACCATATAGCCGATCATGCCTTCGGTCTCGGCCCCCAACACGTCCAGCGGGTAGGCTTCGTCCGGTTTGTAAGCATTGCCTTGCAGCGCCAGCAGGCCGACCTGTGGGCCATTGCCATGGGTCACGATCAGCTCGTTGCCTTCGGCGATGGTGGCCAGCGCCTCGGCGGCGATGGCGGTGTTTTCGCGCTGGTTCTCCGCGGTCAAGGCCTGACCGCGGCGCAGCAGCGCATTGCCTCCAAGGGCGACGACAATGCGCATGACTCAGCTCCCTAATGTGGCGACCAGAACCGCCTTGATGGTGTGCATCCGGTTTTCCGCCTGCTCGAACTGGATCCCGGCGGGGCTTTCGAACACCTCTTCGGTCACTTCCATTTCGGTGATGCCGAATTTCTGATGGATGTCCTCGCCCACCTTGGTTTCCGTGTTGTGGAAAGCGGGCAGGCAATGCATGAACTTGACGTTGGGGTTGTTTGCCGCCGCCATCAGATCGCTGTTGACCTGATAAGGTGTCAGCTCCTTGATCCGGCTTTCCCAGACCTCGGCCGCCTCACCCATCGAGACCCAGACATCGGTGTGGATAAAGTCCACGCCGTCCACCGCCTCTTTCGGATCGTCGGTGATGGTCAGCTTGGCGCCATAGCGCGCGGCGGCCTCTTCGGCAGGACCTCGGAATTCGTCCGAGGGCCACAGCTCTTTCGGGGCGCCGATGCGCACGTCCATACCCATCATGCAGCCCGCGATCATCAGCGAATGACCCATGTTCGAGCGCCCGTCACCAACATAGGCATATTTGATGTCATGCAAGGGTTTTTCGCCATATTCCTGCATGGTCAAAAGGTCGGCCAGCATCTGGGTCGGGTGGAACTCATCCGTCAGGCCGTTATAGACGGGCACACCCGCATAGTCGGACAGCGTTTCGGCCAGATTCTGACCGAAGCCACGGTATTCGATCCCGTCGAACATCCGGCCCAGCACGCGGGCGGTGTCTTTCATGCTTTCCTTATGCCCGATCTGCGACCCCGAGGGCCCAAGATAGGTGACGCCCGCGCCCTGATCCATCGCCGCTACTTCAAAGGCACACATGGTCCGGGTCGAGGTCTTTTCAAAGATCAGGCAGATATTCTTGCCCTTCAGGTGCTGAATCTCGGATCCGGCGTATTTCGCACGTTTCAGGTCGCGTGACAGGTCCAAAAGATAGCGCAGTTCGCGCTGGTTGAAGTCGAGCAGTTTGAGGAAGCTGCGGCCCTTGAGGTTAAATGCCATCGTCTTCGTCTCCTTTTCGTCATCAGTCTCAATAATCTACGGGGTCGCGCCAGATCGGGCAGGTCATGCAATGCCCTCCGCCACGTCCACGGCCCAGTTCGGACCCGGAAATGGTGATCACCTCGACACCCGCCTTACGCAGCAGCGTGTTGGTATAGGTGTTGCGGTCATAGGCCACGACCACGCCGGGCTCTAGCGCGACCACGTTGTTGCCATCGTCCCATTGCTCGCGTTCCTGATTGAACGCATCACCACCGGTCTGCACGATGTTTAGCGATTTGATGCCAAGGCACTCTGCCGCGACATCAAACAGGTGTTTGTCCTCACGCCGGAACTCGATCGAGCCCTCTTTGTTGCCCGGATGCAGGCTGATACACTGGATCTCGTTACAGACATCCACAAAAGCGGTCGCGGTTTCGCGGTCGCAATGGCTAAACACCGTATCCAGATGCATGGCCGCCCGGCTGCGTGGCATCTGGCAGGCCACAACCCGTTCCGCCGCACCCTTGGCGAACAGCGCGCGTGCCACCTGACCCACCGCCTGCGGGCTGGTGCGTTCGCCCATACCGATCAACACGCTGCCATTGCCCCAGGGCATGACATCGCCGCCCTCGACCGTGGCCGCGCCATGATCTTCGTCGGGGTCGCCCCACCAGATTTCGAAATCCCCGTTCTTGAAATCAGGATGGAACTTGTAAATCGCGGTGACCAGCAGCGTTTCAGGCCGCCGCGCGGGCCAATACATCGGGTTCACCGTCACACCGCCGTAGATCCAGCAGCTGTTGTCGCGGGTAAACTGCGTGTTGGGGATTGGGGGGATCACAAATCCCAAAGGGCCAAGGTAGCTGCCGAACATGCCCGAGGGCTTGAAGGGCATATCCTCGACCGCGATGCCGCCGATCAGGTACCTGGCCAGTTCTTTGGCTGGCATTTCATCAAGCCATCCGCGCAACTCAGTCAGCATGCCGACGCCAACCTGATTTTCCGTGATCCGCCGTTCCAGCACCCAGTTGCGGGCATCTTTGTCCTTGAGTGTCGTCTCTAGCAAAGCGTGGAATTCCAGCACTTCGACCCCGCGCTCTTCCATTTTCATGCGGAAATCAGCGTGATCGGCACGGGCTTTGTGCACCCATAGAACGTCATCATACAAAAGCTCGGCTGCGTTGCCCGGGGTCAGGCGGGAATGGGCAAGGCCCGGTTCGCACACCATCACCTTGCGAAGTTTGCCAATCTCGGAATGGGCTCCAAATCCAGTCATGATGTCTCCTTCGGTGTTGCTTTGCCGGACTGCAAGCGCAGCCAGACATGGATGGGCAGACCTGCCAAAAGCAGCAGAACGCCCCAGAAAACCACATCCTCACCCGCGCCGTAGATCGCCCAGAGCGCGTAGGCAAAGCCCAACGTGGCAAGGATAAGGATGTTGGGTGACAGCCGGATGTGGTCGCCCCGACGCGCACGGATCATGATCTCGGCCAGGGCGCATAGCAGATAGGGGATCAGGGTCGACAGCGTGGCCAGCAGGATGATGAATTCGAACTGCTCGGCCAGCGACCGTGTGTAATTCATGGCAATGAGGGCACTGGCCAGAAGACTGGACACGATCAACCCAAAGGCCGGTGTACCTGAGCGGGACAGGCGCGCGAAATAGGCCGGGAACAACCCGTCGCGGGCCGCGCCTAGGGGCACCAGTCAGAAGAACAAAACCGTTCAGCGTCCCAAAGGTTGAGATACAGGCCCCGATGGCGATAAAGACAGCGCCACCGAAGCCCCACATGACCGTGGCGACATCGGCAAGCGGCGCATTGCTTCCCGCCAAAAGTGACGAGGGCACGACACCGAGCGCCACATAGGTTGTCGCGATATAGATCAAAGCCGCCACGCATGTGCCAAGGATCGTGGCGCGGGGAATGGTGCGCTTGGGATCTTTGACCTCACCTGCCGGGACGGTCGCCGATTCCAGCCCCACAAAGGCCCACAGTGTCAGCGCAGCACAAGTTGAAATCGCCGAGATGTTGGACATTCCGCTGACATTCACCGGTTTGAAATTAGCGCTGTCTACATATGCAAAGCCCAAAACGATCAGCACCAGCAGCGGAGCCAGTTTCATCACGGTGGTCACGACCTGAATGATCCCCGCTTCACGCACGCCGCGCACGTTGATCCAAGTCAGCAACCACATCGACCCCAGTGCCGCGGCCAATCCGGCCAATGCGCTTTGGCCCACGGCAGGGACCATAACGCTGAGATATCCAGCAAAGGCCACGGCCACGGCGGCATTTCCCGACCAAAGGGCGATCCAATAGCCCCACGCGATGATGAACCCTGCAAAATCCCCAAAGCCTTCGCGGGCATAGGCATATGGCCCACCGGTATCAGAAGACAGGCGCGCCAGCCGTCCGAAGATCAGCGCCAGGACGATGGCTCCTCCGGCGGTCAGAACCCATCCCGCCATCGAGATCGGCCCAAACGCTGCAAGAGACGACGGCAGCAGGAAAATTCCCGACCCGATCATATTGCCCACCACCAAGGCGGTACACATCCAAAACCCAAGAGCGCGTGGGGTATCAGAAGAGGTCATCGGACAGCCTTACGCAATTGCCGACAGGCTCAGACCGACCATGATGATCACGATCAGTACACCCAGCAGCGGAAGGGTGAATTTCAACCACCGTTCATAGGGCACACGTCCCAACGCCAAGCCACCCATCACCACAGCCGAGGTCGGCGTGATCAGGTTCACCAGACCGCTGGCGGACTGATAGGCCGTGACGACCAAAGAACGGTCCACGTTCGAAAAATCCGCCAGTGGCGCCATGATCGGCATGGTCAGAACCGCCAGACCCGATGAGGACGGCACCAGGAAAGACAACAGCCCCTGCAGCCCGAACATGGTATTGATGAAAGCCACCTGACCCAACCCGTTCACTGCACCCTCGGCCCAATACAGGATCGTGTCCGTTATACTGCCAGCATCCATCACGATAACGATGCCACGTGCAATCCCGATCACCAGCGCCACGCCCAACAGATCACGCGCGCCATCCACGAAAGTCGAAGTGAACTCTTCTTCTCCCATCCGTGCGATCAGCCCGACGACGATGGCGGCCACAAGAAACAGGCCCGACATCTCGGCCATCCACCAACCTCCGACGGATACGCCCCAGATCATCACGCCGAAGCTGGCTGCAAAGATCACAAGGATTACACCATGGGTGCCCGTAAAGGTGACAGGCGCATCGCCCTCGCGTTTGCCTTTGAGGAAATGTGTTTCATTGCTTTCGCGTTTGTCGGCGACGATCGACAGCTGAGGGTCGGCTTTGACCCGCGCCGCGTAGCGCATGACAAACGCGACACAGGCCAGCCAGCAGACCGCAAGCAGTCCAAAGCGCAGCATGATCCCATTGGTGAACGGTACCCCCGCCGCGTCCGAAGCGATCACGGTGGCAAAGGGGTTGATGGTGGACCCCAGCGTACCCACGCCCGCGCCCAGCATGATGATCGCCACACCTACAGCGGCGTCATAACCCGCCGCAATCATCACCGGAATGATCAGGGTGTAGAAGGCCAGC
The DNA here is from genome assembly GCF_056533885.1 of Ruegeria sp. F12. NCBI lineage: Bacteria > Pseudomonadati > Pseudomonadota > Alphaproteobacteria > Rhodobacterales > Roseobacteraceae > Ruegeria > Ruegeria sp. F12. The sequence continues at coordinate 246,182 of NZ_JBQFOV010000004.1, forward strand.
GATTCCTCAGCCATGCCATAGATGGTGCCGCCTGCAGCAAACAACGCCATCAGGATGGGGATCATCCACTTTTCATGCCCCTCCATCCTTGCCATCGCTTTGGCGATGCCTGCGTCAATGGCTCCGGTATGGGCCACGATCCCCAGAAAGCCTCCAATCACAAGAACAAACAGCGCAACGTCGATGGCCTGAGCCTCATAGGTGGCGGGATTGTAGAACCCCGCAATCGGTGCCAGAACCACGTCGAAAAAGCCCTGCGGCTGCGGGTCAACTACCTGATAGCTGCCTGGAACCGGGACATCCTTGCCCAGCTATTCATTTGCGACTCGGTCATACTGACCGGCGGGCACGAACCAAGTGGCGATCGCAACCACTGCGATCAAAGCAAAGAGAATGGTGTATGCAGTAGGGAACTTGAACTTCATTTAAACGATCCTCTGAAAATACCGAGAATGAAAGCTAAGCTGCCTGCGTGCCCGATGATCTTCCGTTCGGTCCGGCCGGGTTCGTTGCAAGCTGTTGCGTGAAATGTGCAAAGCAAAATCAAACAGGACTTTGACTTGGATCATTAAAAACCCAAAAAGATGTAACTGATTTGTGAAATTTAGCCCTCGCAATTTTGCATGCGCAGACAAAAGCCGTTTTTTGCGGGCTAGCTGTTCACGTTATCCGGATCGAACGTTCCCGATGACAGATCGACACGCGCGTCGACCTCAGCTGCGTTGACGGTGGCATCGGCCACCGGCTCGCTCACAATAGTAGCTGTCTAAGGGGCCGGCTTTTGGCGTGTCACACTTCGAACTTTTCCCGGCACAGGCTTTCAATCTGTGCCCAAGTTGATTTGAATTCAGGTGTATTTTCGGCCGCGTAGTGGAAGTTCTTCATCAAGCCTGTCAGCTGCGTAAACACCTGACGTACTTCGGCTTTATCGGCGAAATCTGCGGTGGATTGGGTCACGCCATAGACCAGCTTGAAGGTCATCTTCTGCCGCTCCAGCGGGACGGTTGCGTCCACCTGATCAAAGGCGTCCTGCTGCAGATAAACCATGTCCACAAACAGTGCTTTTTGCTGGGTGACAAAGTCCTCGATCGTGACGCCCTCTTCGCCCGTCACCTGCATCATTTGATCGACCTGTTCGCCCTTTTCGATAAGCGCCAGCAGATCGCGGACCTTGCCGGTCCAGCCAGCTTCGGCATTCTTGTCATACCAGTCGGACAGCTGATCCAGATATCGTGACCAGCTGAGCATCGGGTCCACCGCCGGGTAAAACCGCTTGTAAGCGCGCTCGGACGACAGGCCGAGGAAACACTTGACCGTAGACAGCGTCGACTGCGTGACCGGTTCGTCAAAATTGCCCCCGGCGGGGGACACGGTGCCAATCAGCGTCAGGCTGCCCAACGCGCCGTCATTGGTCTTCATCGCGCCTGCGCGCTCGTACAGCCCCTTGATCGAGCTTTCCAGGTAGGCCGGGAAGCCCTCCTCACCCGGAATTTCCTCCAGCTTGCCCGAAGTCTCGCGCATGGCCTGCGCCCAGCGGCTGGTGCTGTCGGCAATCAGCAGCACGTCATAGCCCATCTGGCGGTAATATTCGCCCAGTGTGATGCCTGTAAAGATCGACGCCTCGCGCGCAGCGACCGGCATTGACGAGGTGTTACAGATGATGATTGTCCGGTCCATCAGGCTGCCGCCCGAGGTCGGGTCGGTCATCTTGGGGAATTCCGCGATGGTCTCCACCACCTCGCCCGCCCGCTCGCCGCAGGCGACAACGATCACGATATCGACCTTGGAATTCCGTGCGATCAGGTTCTGCAGCACGGTCTTGCCTGCACCGAACGGGCCGGGAATACAGGCCGTCCCGCCGCGCGCGATAGGGAAGAACGTGTCGATCAGGCGTTGCGAGGTCAGAACCGGCTCGGTCGGGTAAAGACGTTCAGACAAGGCGCGCTTCAGGATGTTTTCCGGCAACGCCCTCCGGACGGGCCATTTCTGTGACAGGGTCAGCGTGTGTTCGCCGCCCTGCGCATCCTCAAGCCGGGCCACGATGTCGTGGATCGTGGCAGCCCCTTTCTGGACCCAGACGACCTTGTAATTGCCAACCCAGTTAAACGGCAGCATGATCTTATGCTCGAACCGCCCCTCGGGCACCGTGCCGATGCTGTCGCCCGCTGTCACGGTGTCGCCCACCTTGACCGAAGGTGTAAACGACCACTTCGCCAGCGTATCCAGCGGGGCCACATCCGCGCCGCGCGGCAGGAAAGTACCAAAATCCGCTGCCAGTTTGGGTAGCGGCGATTGCAACCCGTCAAATACCTGACCCAGCAGACCCGGCCCCAACTCGACCGACAACAGCTGGCCAGATTGCTCCACCGGGTCGCCCACGGCCACGCCGTCGGTGCTTTCATAGACCTGCACATCCGCTGTATCCCCGCGCACGCGCAGCACTTCGGCCTTGAGACGTTCCTGACGACCACCGGGGCCTGGGCGCGTGGGCAGGATGAAGACCACCTCGTTCTTGACCAATTGCCCCGGCGCGCCCGAGGCATCTGCGTTGGCCTGAATTTGCACCAGCCCCTCTTGCACCGAGACAACGCGGGCAGTGGCGGTTTGCGTGACGGGGGTTGCGGCGGTCATGCGTAGGCTCCCTCAAAGTCGATATCGGCGACGTCGGCCATGGCCTGTTGTGCCAGTTTTTCAAATCGCGTTGCCGCATCCTGCGCATTGCTTTGCGCCCAGCGGTCGAAAATATTCCAGATCAGCACGTAAATCGCCACAGCCTCGAAATCGAACAGATGGCGGGCGGCGTGGCGTTTGAGCTGCTTGTGACTGACCGACAGCAGAAGCCGTTCCAGACCCAGCGGGTCTTCGGCCTCCAGCAGTTGATGCGCTTCCTTGAGCCACGGCATCGAGGTCTCAAGCTTGAAGGTCGGATCGCTCCAGTTTGCCGGAATGTGGCGGGCCCAGCGGCCCATGCCGAAGGTTCCGGCAGGCGGACTGCCACCCTGTTTGCGAAGGCGCAATGCGGCTACGGCTGTGCGCAAATCCATCCGCTCCTGAAACAGTTTCTGCAAAGTCGGCTGCGGAATATCAGCAAGCGCGGCCTTGCACCGTTCGACGGCCTGAATGTCCGTCACGTCCATATCGTAGTCGCCCCAATTCAGGGCATGCTCCAACACCCGCAGCACCTGCGCATCCTCAGGCGTCAACGCGCGCAGCCGCCGGTTTAGCCGTAAGCGCGAGATTGGGGGCTGTTTGGCGATAAACAACCGCTCTGAGCCGGGAAGGCTGCTGATTAGCGCGATATAGGCGTCGGGGTCCGACATGTCAGCGGATCACCCCTTCAAGCACGGCACGGAACCGGGGCTGAAGATGCTCCATCAGCAAGGAGGCCACGGCCTTGTCAGTCAGGTCCAGCACCACGCCCTGATCCTCGGCGCGCACCCGGATACCGTCCTGCGTGCCGTCAGCAGCGTGCAGCTCCACCTGTTCGCGCAGCATGTCGGCGGTCAGGCCCAGCACGTATTTCGTCAGCTTGCCCGACTGGATATCGTCAGCGTTCTGCTTGATATCCTCTTGTGTGGCCACCTTAGCGGGCAGGATCACCTGCACCTTACCGTCCAGCTTGGCCCCTTCGGCAGCGCGCCCGACGACCTCGAGGATCATCTGTTTCAGCATCTCGGGATCAGCCATTTCTTTGGTGACAAGGCGTTCGACATCTTCGCGAAACCGGTCAGTGAGTCCGGCCTTCATCGTCAGCACAGCATCGCGCATGGCGGTGTTCAGCGCCTCTTCCCCGGCGGCGCGGTAATTGTCGGATTCGGTGCGCGCCTTTTTCTGATACTCATCCGCTTCGCGCTTGGCATCGGCGAGGATCTTCGCCGCCTCGGCCTTGGCTTCAGAACGCAACTTGTCCGCATCCGCCTGCCCCGCCGCGACACCGTCGCTGCGCAGCTTGTCGATCAGCGCATCGACCCCGTGCGAGATCATTCCGTCCTGTGCCATCAGCTGATCCCCGCGCTAATGACCAAGGCAAAGACAAAGGCAAAAACGCCAAAGCCTTCTATGATCGCCGCAGGGGCCAGCGACAGGCCGAAGATCTCAGGTTTCTCCTTCGTGGCATTGATCGCCGCCGCACAGGCCCGGCCCTGCCAGATGCCGCAATACATCAGCGCAATCCCCGAAAGGATGCCGATACCGAACAGCCCGCCCGCATTTTCCGGGGTCACTTCGCGGTTCAGCGTAAACATGATCACGATGCCATAGATCACCATCGTCGACGGAAAGGCCGAGACACCGATGAACCGGCCATAGCCGCCCTCGGTCTCGGTCATCGCGCCGATACTGGCCTGCCCCGCGATGGCACAACCAATGGCGCTGGACGCCGCACCCAAAGCCATGGGCGCATAGATTCCCAGCCAACCCAATGTCAGTACAAGCTCATTCATTCCTGAACCTCCTTGCGGGCGAACGGGCGAAAGACGATGCCTTCATCCGGCAGACCCCATTTAAAGAATTCGATGTAATTGAGACGTAACCCGTGGACGACGCCGCTCATCAGTGCGAGGGCGAAGTTGAGGAGATGCCCGGCGATCAGGATCAGCAGCCCAAACAGGATGCCCGGCCCTTTCAGCGCCTGCATCACTTGGACCGCCAGATCGTTGAACGTGATCGCCAGCGAGGCCGAGGCTAGCCCCAGCGCGAACAGGCGCATGTAACTCAGAACATCGCCAAACGCCCCCATCGCCCCCGCCAGCCCCTGCAGCCCGTCGATCAGACGCCACAGCCAATCGGTGGGTTTGGTGATCTGACGCTCGCTGGTGAACAGCAGGATCGCCAGAAAGCCTGCGCCCATCAGCACCGCTCCGGGCAATGTCGCGCCGTCGTTCATGTAAGCCAGCCACAGAACGAACCCGCCGATCAGCACGGCAATCCAGCCCAGATTGGCAATGGCTCTGCGCCGCCCCCACGCCGCCCGCGCGGCCAGTGCGTTGGCCAGCACCAGATGGAACACGCCGACAACGATCGAGATCATCATCATCGCGTTGAAATTGTTCAGATCCAGTATCTTGAGCCGCGCCCAGATCGACCCCTCTGCCGGGGACGCGCCAAAATAACTGCCAACCATGACACCGTAAATTACCGTCGCACCCGCGATGATCACACCATAGAGCCGCCACGACCGCTGCGCCGGGGACTTGTCCATCTTTTTCCAGAAGGCCAGCAGGCCCAGCAGGATCACCGCGCCATAGCCCGCATCCGCCACGATCATCGCAAAGAAGATCGCGAACGAGGCCGCAACGATGATGCTGGGGTCCCAGTCCCTGTAACCCGGGATCTGGTAGAACAGCGCCAGATCGACCGCTGCGCTGCGGTTTTCGGGCTGCTCCAACAGCGTCGGAGGGGCGTCATCCGGGCCCGGTTCTTCGATCAGCACAGCAGCATCTTGGGCCTGCGCCATCTCCAGCACCGCATCCACACGATCCTCGGGCACCCAGCCCTGCAGGGCAAACATCGCGCCCTCGTCGCGGACCTTCTGTGTGGCGTGGGCCAGTTCCGCCGCGCTTTCCGCCGCCGACAGGTTTCGGCGCATCAGGGTCAGGTAACGGGTCTGGGCGATGCGTTCCGCCTCAAGCGCCTCAATGGCGATCTCGGCCTCTTCCAGCTGCGCTTCAAGCTCATGAATCGGCAGTGACCCGGTATGGGTGCGCGGTACCGGCAGAATATCGTCGCCCGGATCGTCGGGCGCGATCAGCACCGCGTAGATATATCGGTGATCCTGTTCCAGAATGGCCCAGGGCAGTTTGACCTCGGACAGCGCCTCACGGTGTTTCACCGGTAGTTGGTAGAACCACAGCCGATTGCCCGCCAGAACGTCATTGGGCGGAAAATCCAGATCCCCCCACGGGCGCACTTGCCCAATCCGGTGCGCCAGAAAATCCCGCCGATCTGTTGCCTCTCGGGTGCGCTGCATCAGGTCCAGCACGTCGCGCACGAACTGGTCCATATCGAACGCAGGGTCACGTTGTATCTGGCGGCGCGGGTCGGCCACGTCGGTCAAAAAGCGCAGCGCCTTATAGGCATCATGCGCACCCCGTTCGCTGATCTTTTCCGGCTCGGCGGGTGGAGGCGCCAGCGGCAGTACATGCATACAGCCCAGCCCTTGCAGCGCCTCTAACGTGTCGCCCTTATGCGCGGCGGGTCCGACGAGGGACAGTTTCTTCAGCCGCGCGACGCTCATGTCAGCGCCTCCTGCGCATGTTTGCGTTTGGAGATTTTCGAGCGCACAACCGCCTGCATCTGCTCATCGCTCAGATAGATGCGGATTTTCTTGATATTGGCCTTGGCGCGTGGGATCAGAACCTTTTCGAACAGGTTGACCCGTTGCGTGATCGTGGCCACGGCCTTGTCGAAAATGCGCACCCTTTCTTCGGCGACCTTCACGCGTAGCCGCGCCTCGATCATGTCATGCAACAGGTTGGCGGCGGCATCGACCCAATGTGGTTTGGCCAACAGCGAATAGGGTCGCACGGCAACTTCGATTCGGTCCAGATCGGGCATCTTGACGCCGACCACGTTGACCTCTTTCAACTGGTAATCCTTCAACTCGACCAACCCGTCCAGGTCGACCCCCTGCTGCGCCAGCATCGGCAGCTTTTCCCCGACCTGCTGCGCCAGATCATGCACCTCTTGCTGAAGGCGTTGGACATCTTCGCGGGCTTTGGCACGCTCCGCCATCAACTGCTGGCGTTTGAGGTCCAGCGACGGCAGGAACCGCTCATAGCTTTTCAGCTGAGTCTGCTGGCGGGCCAGCGACGATTTATTCAGCTGCAACCGCGCCATCGGTATCCTTTGGGAAATACTTGTCGACCAAGGCCTGCTTCATCAGCAACTGCTCGGGCTGGAAGCACTCGGCCAGCGTCTTCCACCCCAGATCCAGCGCGTCCTCCAGCGGGATCGAGACGTTGATATCCATGAACCGCGCCCGGAATAGCGCGCCGAATTTCAGCAACTGATGATCGTAATCCGACAGATCAAAGGCCATCGCCTGTTTCTGCGCCGCATCGCGGCTTTCGGAATAGAACCGGATCATCGTGTTCATGATCTGCCCGTGATCTTCACGCGTGGTCTTTCCGATCACGTTCTGCTTGAGGCGTGACAGGCTGCCGAACGGGTCAATCACCCCCGAATGCAGGTAAAACTGCCCCTCGGTGATATAGCCCGTGTTGTCCGGCACCGGATGGGTCACGTCATTGCCGGGCATCGTCGTGACAGTCAGTACAGTGACCGAACCGCCTTTGGCATAGTCACATGCCTTCTCGTACCGCCGCGCCAGTTGGGAATAGAGATCGCCCATATAGCCGCGCTGCGAGGGCACGCGTTCCTGACTGATTCCCACTTCTTTCATCGCGTCGGCATAGGCGGTCATGTCGGTCAGTAGCACCAATACCCGCTTACCTTCCTCGACCGCGAATTTCTCGGCCACCGCCAGCGCCATATCGGGCACCAGCAGCCGTTCAACCAGCGGGTCCATCGCCTGATTGACGAACATCACCGTGCGCGAGAACACGCCCGCATCCTCGAACGACGTCCGGAACGTGTGATAGTCGTCAAAGATCAGCCCCAGCCCGCCAAAGACTACGATATCCGCATCCGCCTGAATGCCGATCCGGCTGAGAAAGGCATTGAACGGCTCGCCCGAGACCGAAAAGATCGGGATTTTCTGGCTTTCGACCAGAGTATTGAACACGTCGATCATCGGCACGTCCGTGCGGATCATCTTGTTGGGCACTGCACGTTCCGAAGGGTTTACGGTCGGCCCGCCAATCTCGATCCGCGGCTCGGATGACAGATCCGGCCCACCGTCGATTGCCACCCCTGCCCCGTCAAAGACGCGGCCAAGAATATTGGCCGAATAGGGCGTCTGCATAGGATGACCCAGAAAAGTGGCAGTCGCCTCGGTCGAGATACCCTTGGTGCCCGAGAACACCTGCAGCGTCACCACATCCCGGTCGATGAAAATCGCCTGCGCCAGCGTTTTGTGTCCGTCGATGGTTTCGATCACCGCCAGATCGTTGAACCTAACGGTTGCTTCAGCCGATCCGTCCAACGGAACCCTAACTTTGATCGTATCCCCAACAATTTCCAGAACACGAGTATATTTCAAGAGACTCTGAGACATCGCCTACCCTAAGTCGCATGATTAAGAGTTTATTTTTCTTTTCACCTTCAAACTGCCCACCGAACCAGTGCGCTCGGAGGGTTTAATATTGATTTGGTAAATCCGGTTGCCTCCAAGCTAATAGAGATTGCAGGCCTAAAGCAATGAAATCAGTTCAATTCTGATTGGATTTTGTGTCGCCATGCGTTTTCAAGACTTTGCCATTGACCTCTGCGACGCTGCCTTTGGCCCCGTTTCAGCATCAGGACGATAGTCCAAAACGCGCACAAGCAAGTTGGCCATCTCTTCAAGTTCTTTGGAAGGTGTTTTGACTTCCCCTATGATGCGTTTGACCAGATCAACGGCTTCAGTGCGCTGCTCCTCGTCAGGCAACAGATAAGGCAACGTCTCGACTGCACCCTTCGGATCGAAAGTGGCGACCAGAGTCTGCTCGTGCAACATACGTTGACGTTCTACAACCGAAATGGATTTGAACGGCGCTTCGTGCCGAAAGATATGCGCCCAGCGGTGCAGAATCTCAGCGCGAAAGCTTTTGTGGCTGTCGGCCAATAAGATCAGCATTCGAATGACCGCTTCGGGCAGACCTCCTTGCCGTATATGCGCAAGCACCGTGTTGACCTCTGGCAAATTGCGCAAAGACGCTGGGTCCGGCAGGGTTCGGCGCTTGGAATACTCTTGCCCGAACCAAGTTGCGAACGGCCCGCCCCAAGTGGCGAAGAAGGTTGCCTCATACCATGCGTCGCGCAAATCACGGCCCAAATCCATCGATTGCTCGATCCATTCACCGGTGAGTTTTTCCCATTTTAGAAACGGGTTGTCAGCATCGGCTGGCGCGCGCTGCGCTCTGGCGTCCTGCGCCAGTTTCTCGATCCCTTTCCCCATAACTGTGTTCGAAGACATCGACGAACGCTGTACGCGCAGCGGATGCGCATCGCGCAAAGCCTGCGCTGTCACCGGTGTCGACATTGTTTGCACGACTGGGCGACCAAAGGTTTCATAGGCACCCGCTTGCACTTCCGACATATGCGCCACGGCGGCAAAGCTGGTTTCATCCTGGCGACCGTCATCCAATGCAGCGACATCTGAAAGCGTTCGATCGACGAACCGAACTTCGAAGGATTTTTCGACCCCGTCCCCTTCGATGTTATCAATGACCATTTCATAAAGACCGGGTGCCATTGCCTCGACTGTTTCAAGTGTAGAGGCGAGGCCTGTGTGCTCTTTGCGCGCAATCTTGGAGGAAACAAAAATGCCCAGATGCCCCACTTCATCATGAAGCATGTAAATAATGCGCTGGCCGCGTACTCGTATCTCTTCTTCGTCCGCATACGTTTCAGCGATCCAGTTCAAAGCCTGTTGCGGCGGCGTGATATTGTCGCCATGACTTGCAAAGACAAAAATCGGCGCTTTGATCGCCTTAAGATCTACGGGAACTCCGGGTTCCAGTTGTGCGGTATTCTTGACGAGCCGGTTTCCAACGAACAGTTGTTCGACAATCCATCGAATTTCGGCCTCGTTCAGAAGAAAGAAACCGCCCCACCAACGCTCAAAATCGATGAAACGCTGACGGCCGGCTTCGGGATCGCGGTACAGGTCGAAATACTTGCCAAAGTAGTTGCGGCTGGGATTTAGCTGCTCGAAATTCATCACCAGATTGGCACCGTCAAATTTGCCGTTCCCCAAATCTGACCAGAGCATCGGCTGCCATGTACCGCCAAGCATCCCACCATTGTAGCGCATTGGATTTTCACCAACTTCACCCGACCAAGGTGCGACCGGCGCACCATTGAGCACCAGAGGCCCGGTCAGATCGGGGTTGCAGGCCGCCATCAGCAAGGTCGCCCAGCCGCCCTGGCAGTTTCCTGTCACAACAGGTTGCGGGCTTTTTGGGTGACGCGCGCTGACGGTGCGAACAAATCCAGCTTCGGCATGCATCACATCCGCCAGTGTCTGTCCTTCGACCGGGTCACGGCCAAAACTCACAAAGTATACCGGGTGGCCCTTCGCCAGCGCCACGCCGACCTGGCTGTCGGACTTGAACCCACCTATACCACCGCCATGTCCAGCACGAGGATCAATAATGATGTAGGGGCGTTTGTGATCGTCTATGTTGATCCCTTGCGGGGGAACAATGCGCAAAAGCTGATAGTTGCAGGGCCGGTCGAGCTCCCTCCCGTCAACCATCACTTCGTAGTCATAGACAAGCACTGGCGGGCAACCGGCCGCTTCATGTTCGAGGAAAACGTCTCCGCGCTCGCGCAAGACGTCCATCGTCAGGGCGACGCGCTGACCTGCATCCTTGATATAGTCCGTCCATGCCGAACCTACGGATTTCGTCTGCGCGAATTGCACCGCAAGATCTCGCAGTTCGTTTGACCATTTCGTAGACCGGTTTGAATGGTGCTCAGTTATTTTCTGTGCCTGATTAGTAGCGGCTTGCGACAAAATTTGGTACTGCATACCAGATTGATCAAGCACACCAGAAATCGCATCAAGCACGTTGCTGTTTACGGTCGCTGTGGTTTTTTCACCGGTTGAAGGGTGCGACGCATTTTCTTTCGCAATTGAATTCCGGGCCATAGGTCAATCCTTCCTCAGACGATGCTGTACCCACCGTCGATGGGGTGTACGCCGCCAGTCACGTTGAACGCCTCGCGGCTTGCAAGAAACGCGGCATAGGCACCGACATCTTCGATGGTCGCCAACTGATGGGTGGGTGCACGCTCGGCAGCGGCGCTCAGCAGTGCATCAAAATCGGACAGCCCGGTGGCCGCGCGGGTTTTCAGAGGGCCAGGCGACAGAGCGTGCACCGAAATGCCTTTGGTCCCCAGTTCTGCAGCGGCATAGCGCACCGAGGCTTCCAAAGCGGCCTTCACCGGCCCCATGATATTGTAGTTTTCAACAACCCGAGTCGCCCCAAGAAACGAGACCGTCATACATGTTCCGCCACGCACCATCAGCGGTTCGGCCATGCGGATCATGCGCAGAAACGAATGAACAGAAATATCCATGGCCACCCCAAACCCTTCGGCCGAGGTATCAATAACCCTTCCGTGCAGATCATCGCGTGGCGCAAAGGCAATAGAATGCACAAGAGTGTCAATCCGGCCCCATTGCGCCCGGATTGCATCAAACAAGGCGTTTGTCTGGTCTGCATCCCGCACATCCAGCGGCAGACAGATTTTTGCATCAACCTCTTCAGCCAGCGGGACGACGTATGGTTTGGCCTTTTCGTTTACATAAGTCAGCGCGATCTCTGCGCCTTGTGCATGAAGCGCACGCGCGCATCCCCACGCAATCGACTGATCGTTTGCGACACCGATAACAACTGCTTTGTATCCGTCCAATCGAAACATAGCACGCCTTTTTCTGCAGCGCAGCATAGCGCCTTTTCCTCGATTCGGGAAAGACGATTGCGGGGCAATTCTGCCTACGCTGCGTCACAGAGCGATGAACACGCACCAGTATGCTCAAAAACGGGCGAATTATGTCCGGGCTCTTACCGTTTCAGCAATTCGCGCAGTAGACGATAGTATACGCCCGTGCCTTGTCCGACCACGAATGTTGAGATGACACTCAAACGGAAACGACGCTCTAAACTTCGGCTCTGTACCTCAGCGGAGTGCGAAGGGGTTTTCCTGGATTGCCGCGTTTGCTCGGGTACTACCTGTGAGCCCAAAGCAACCATATCCGCACTAACTAAAGCGCAAGACCGTATCGAAAGCTCAAATCAAAAAGAAATATTAGCGCATTGCCTGCTATTGCTGAGGGCCCATCAATTTCGCGTTTCGACGGCGCGTAATCTCCTGTCGAATTAGGTCTATGTGCAAACGTGCATCATATGCCCCCTGGCGATATGCGAGCGGCAGGTTCAGATTTGCAAGTGCGGTGTCCACTTCTTCGAATTTATTGGCGACTTCTTCCACCTCAGCCAAAGTCTGTGCCTTGCTGAGTTCTTCCTCAAGCGCAGCGATGCGCTGGTAAAAACGCCAGACCCTACGCTTTTGAAACCAAACGTAGCCAGACGGGACGATCCGCAGAAAAGGAACTAAGAACAACAAAGGCAATAACAACAACAATACACTGCCAAATTGCGCTGCGATCCAATATGGCAAGACGCCATGCAAAAAGTTTGGCCCAGAATTTATGAGTTCTGTCGCAATTTTGTTTAGTGGCACAGGCGGTGAAGCTGTGTTTGGATACTCGCGCGCACTTTGCAAAATAGTGGCTTCGCTATGAATGTTCTTCGCTGCATTCACCAACCTATCGGTTACTGCAGGATGAAGATCGGAAGCGGCGATAAGTGAAGCCCTCAACGCTAAGATTTTGACATCCTCCGGCGGCCTCGGAGGGTCCAGTGTGATTGATCCTGCCGGTACAGTTACCGAATTTGCGCCTGAAAGTTTCAATGCCAGAGCATCGACCAAAGCCATGGGAACGAAAACGATTTCTGGATCAAAAATTGCGTCCATAAGATAAGGCGCATCGAGGGGTGCGACAAACAACGCTGCATCCGCTTCGTTGGAATACAACGCCTCTATTGCATCGTTTCCCCCGGCATCGACTAGGGTTATGCCGACATTTTGCAAACCTGCGGCCTCAATTAGCGATAAAGCAGCGGCGCGAGTACCAGACGCCTTGGTTCCTGCTGCTAAACGTATGTCTCCCCATTCGCCTGCATTGGCCCCAACTGAACTAGACGTTCCACGGAACACCACCATGGGTTCAAGAAAAATGGCACCCAGGGACTGTAAGTTTTCGTCCTGAGGTAGTTCGAGACCGCCTTGAACAAAAGCGGCGTCCACTTCGCCGGAAACAAGTTTTTGAATGTTCTCAACGGACCCCTCGGTTTCAACCAGAATTACCTGAATGCCGTCACGTGCAAGTTCTGCTTTATAGAGTTGTCCAACTTGCCAGTATCCGCCGCCGTTTATGCCAGCAGCCAGCTTAATATTGTTGGGCGGTTTCAAACCAAAGATCAGAAAAACAACCAAACCGACAAACATAATCGGAAAGAGAATGAAAAGAGCTAAGCGCATTTATTCCCACATTCGGATGATCGGAACCGTTAAGTCGTTCTCATTTGATAGCAATCTTTTTGCCAACGAGAAACTGATCCCAGCGATTGGCACTCGTAGCTCTTATGAGCGTCAAGACCCATAAGTATGCACCTGATACTCCTGATCGAGTTTGTGTTTTGCGTCAGCCAACCAGTCTTGTAATGATCATAATAAAGACTTTTTGCGCACTACATGATTGAGCACATAATCTATCCTCGTCACGAACTAGACAGCCAAAGCGGCATTCAAGCCTACTAAATAAGGATTTGACTCCAATACATCCCCTTGTGTCCACCTCCTGCAGCCCCCCCCCTGCCCTTACATGTTGCGCCGTTGCCCTACCGACCGCTGTGCTTACTGGGTCCACGAACCCCTCCTTTGTAGACAGACCCAGTCATTGCGTTCCAAGCATCCAATCCCAAGCTCGCATCATGTGCCTGGGCTCGGCCACAAGATTCTCTGCCAACTACCATCAAGTCCAAAACAGCTTATGGGAAAACCCGCTCTAAAAATGGCGCACGAAAAACGCCAGACACTAGCCCGGCGTTTCTGTTTGTTAGCATGTTGCTGACCTTACCCGTGGGTAAGGTCGTCGTCTTCCTGCAACTCGTCCAGCAATGAGGCGATCGCTTGCTCTAGCTTGGCACGGTTCACCCGAGTGAAGTCCAGATTATAGCGCAGTTCAATTCGCCCGCTTGAGGCCGAGCACTTCGCCACCCCTGCCCTGCCCGAAACTTGAAACGTAGTCTTCGCTCGCCGCGTCTTTCCACCGCTTGCACCTGGCACTTTCTTGGGGTTGTCAGCTGTCGGCTCTAAAAACGAGCGGAGAATAGCAACCTCGCGCGCGCCGTCGCGATCCGGTTCGTTCATCAAACTGGTGCTCACATGACGCGCCAAACCGGGATCGGCATCCAACTTACGTTTCAGCTCAACGCCGACATTGCGCGGAATATCGTTAGGATGTATCAGCACCTTGTCCAGCATCATCAGCAGGCTGGCGAAAGATCGGATATAGCTGCGTTTGGTGTAGCTGGCGGACTTGAACAAAAGCGCAACGGCCTTGTCCACGTCCGGGCATTCATTCGCAGGGTTCTCGGCAAAGGCCCGCGCCAATGCACCCATTTCCGCAAATGAGATATCCTTGCGGATCAGGTTTTCATCTACCATGCGACGGTAGCTGTCATTCAGATCCGCGCCTTCCGAAATGCCCGCCGGGATAGCCGCATACACTTCATTGCCGGTTTCCTGATACAGAGCTCGATAGGCAGACAATCTCCGCATCCCTTGAATGAGCTCGTACCGACCATCAGCCCGACGCTCCAACCGGATTGGGTTCGACAATCCGATTTCGCGGATCGAATCCTTCAACTCGTCCAATTCAGGATCCGGGCCGTCCTTGCGATCCCGGGTCAGCTTTTCAGTTACCACATCAGCCAGAAGTACATGCTCAGTCACCAGACCTTCGGACCGCAGACGAACAAGCTCATGGGCCAGGCGATCGTTTTCGGCGCGTATGGTGTCCTCTGTCGATTGTTGCCCGCGCAACGCTTCGGCGTTTTCCGAGATCGCGGCGGCCATCGGGCCGCGGCGTTTTTCCAAGACCTTGTCAGGAACTTTGCCAACCGGGATATCCTCCATGGAAGGCATGTCGATGTCGAACATTCTGCGTTTGCGGCTCATGCGTCATCCTCCAATTGGTCCCAGGCCGAAAGCATCACGCCCCGGAATTCCTCGTACACGTTATCAAATGTAGACCGCGCCCTGCGCCATGTCTCGCGCGTCATTTCGCGGTAGTCCATCTCATAGACCGAACTCAGGAACCGACCGGATTGTTCGACCGCACGGGTCATTTCAACCGGATGCTCGGCCACATGTTCACCGAATACTTTCTTGAACGCCTCGAACATGGCCGAATGCAGCGCATTGCCTGGCTCGTACCGGGTCAGCAGAAAGCGCATTTCACAGAATGTCTTGGGCAAGCCAATCTTACCCGTGGGTAAGGTCTTGTCGAAACCGTAGGCAAGGTCTTCAAGCGCTTCGGCCAGCTGGCCAATGAAAGAAGTTGTCGAGTCGTATTCCCAATAGCCTGGCCCTGAGGGAATATAGAGCATGTCTGCCGCGAACACCGCGTTCATGGATTGATACCCAATCGCAGGCGGGCAATCGAACAGGATCAGGTCATAGGCATCATCGGGGATCTGATCCAGATAACGCGACACAGCCGCGAAGAATGACCACTCTGGGTTCAAGTGACGATACTGGGCCGAGGCGAACTCGACAAAGGCGGCGTTGGCGCAGGAGGGGACAACGTCAATGGTCGACCACGAGCTTTGCTTGATGAAATCCCCAATCCGAAGATCGCCCAGGCCCATATCCGTGATCGACGGCGGCAATTCGCGGCGGGGCAGGGCGGTGCCTGATTCAGCAGCGACGGGGCGGTTGTTCATACGCTCGGTTTCGCGGATCAGATCGCGGGCCATAATACCCCAGACCGTGAAATCTTCGGCCACATCGGTCAGGCCCATGGAATGGCTTAAAGTGGCTTGCGGATCGAAATCCACCACCAACACGCGGTAGCCATCCAGCGCCGCCGCATGAGCCAAGTGAAGCGCAACGGTCGACTTACCAGCGCCGCCTTTGAAGTTTGCCACCGCCGCACGTATCGCGCGCTTACCAACGGGGCGGGGCGGCATAAGAGATTTGCGGTTCACCTTGAGCCGCCGGCGGAGCTCATTCACCTCTTCCAGGCTGAACCAGCGTTGCCGGCCGTCTGGTTCCACCTCACCACCCGGCAGCGAGGGATCCGCAGCCAGCTTGCCCCGAAAGGTCGACTGGTTAATGCGAAAGATCAGCTCGGACACTTCCCAGCTGGAAAAACGACGAAGAGTCTTCTCCATCTCAGGACTAAAGGTTTGCTGCCGAATCCAGCCCTGCAACTTAAGGGACTGGTTCCGCAATGCGTTCAGGTCTTCGTGCGTATACATGCCTCGGGTCTCACTATTATGGACGCTATTTTTTATGATTTCACTATTTACGCCCTATTTGCACTTTAAGCAAAAGAAAATATACTCAGATCACGATCTTACCCATGGGTAACATAAACAAGGGAAATCAACGTCCTTCAGGACCCGAATCGCGGTGATTCGCAGTGCCTCTGGAAAATAGGGCAGGACGCTATATTTAGGGGGGCGTTAGACTCTCTATCGGTCGATTTGGGGGGACAAATATGCTACTTAAGGGGACAACCAGAATGTCCCCCATCACCAATACTTCACCATTTTTCTTTTTTGAAATTGGGTTTGAGTTGCTGAAAAACCGGGTCAAATCAAACTTCTCTTGACAGAATCGTCGCTTTGGACGCTAATCAGGGCATCAAGACGAAAAGCGTTGGCAAACAGCGCAACAGGGGTGGAAACTCCGCCCGAGGCAGACAGAGCGGTAAGATTGGAATGCAGGTTGCAAAACCGGTTGGGTTAAATGCGCCCGCCATAAAATATGATATCCTGTCCGCGATGACGGTGCACGCTTTGTCAAGCGACAAGCATCGGCAACGCAGTATACTACGCATCATTGCGTTGATCACCACGCGGTATAACTGGCGCACGAATGAGCTGTCGATCGGGCGGGAAGAGATTGCGCGGCTATGGTCGGTGAATGAGCGCACCGTCAAACGTGAGATGTCCAAGCTGCGGTCTATGGGTTGGATTGCGGTCAAACGCCCCGCCGCGCGGGGCAGGGTGGCGGTGTATGAGCTGGACCTCAAACAGGTGATGATCGACACGTCCGAGGTTTGGCCGACGATTGGCGCGGATTTTGTCGCGCGGATGTCACACTCGCCCGAGCCCGGCACAAATGTGGTGCCGTTCAAAGTGAAACCTCCGGCGCCCGAGGAAAGCGATGGAGATATCTGGACGCAGGTTCAGGCCATTTTGCACGGGCGCGATCCCGAGCTTTGGGCCAGCTGGTTTCGCCATTTGATCGAGGCCGAGAGGGCAGGGGGGACCGTAACCCTTGTCGCCCCCTCGCGGTTCGAGGCGGACTATATCCATCGCAACTGGTCCGAGCGTCTGCTGGCCGCCTATAGCCGCATCGCGCCCGAGATCAGAAAAGTACGGATCGAATCCAGCAGCTGAACAGGAGGGCTAACCAGAGGCACTGAAATCACGCAGAACCTGACCGGAATTGCTGGATGTGCGCAGGCCGTTCCGCATCGCCAATGCCCCATTCACCAGCACATGTGCAATGCCCGAGGCATAGCGGCGGGGGTGTTTCGCGGTTGCGTTGCTGGCAATATTGACCTGATCGAACACGCAGATATCGGCCTGTTGCCCTGCGGCCAAAACCCCGCGGTTCTTGAGCCCCAACCGATTGGCGGGGATCGAGGTCAGCTTGGCCACCCCCTGTTCCAGAGACAGCGTCGACTTGTCCCGCACGTAGTATTGCAGGAACCGAGCGGCCCAGCCGTAACCCGATAGCGAGCCAATGTGGTCCTTCAGGACGCCCTCATTGGCGATGGCGACAGTGTCCGAGATCACGGCGCATTCGGGTTGTTCCAGACAGAGTTCCACATCCGAGTTGCGGAAGGATTTGGACGACCACATGCAGGCCATCAGGTTCTCGCCTTCCTCCATCAGGATATCGAGCACTGCGTCATAGGGGTGGCAATTGCGCATCCGGCCGATCTCGGCGAAGTCGGCGCCGACGATGTCCTTGTTGACGGTGGCGTTCAGCAAGACGATGTCCGACCATTTCTCGGCCTTGACGATTAACCACATGGGTTGGGGGTTGGCCTTGATCCGCGCGCGGGATTCAGGGTCAGCCAGTCGCGCAAGCACATCGTCCACGGACCCTGCCTGCGCCCATTTCGGCAGGATCGCCGCCATGAGGGTATGGTTCCAGTCATGCGGGATTACGTCAAAGGCGATGTCCACGTCGTGGCGGCGAGCCAGGTCGATCATTTCCAGTGTGTGGTCCATGGCATAGTCCGGCGCGCCGAATTTGGGCTGGATATGGCTGATCTGCAGCTTGGAGCCGGATTGGCGTGCCGTGGCGATAGCTTCGGCAAAGCCCAGATCGTAGTGCGTATCCCGGTTGCGCACATGGGTGGCGTAGAGGCGTTTGTATTTGGCCGCGACCTCACACATCGGCACCAGATGTTCCGGCGAGGCGAGGCTGCCGGGGAAATATTCCAGACCCGAGGAGAACCCACCTGCGCCTTCGTCCATGCATTGATCGACCAACCGGGCCATTTCGGTGACGTCTTCGGCCTCGCCCGGATGAAGCTGATCGCCCAGAACCGCGCGATGCACGGTGCCGTGGCCGACAAAGGCCATGACATTCACGCCGAGCTCTGTGCGATCCAGCACATCCAAATAGTCGCCGAAACCCAGCCATGTGTCATGCTTGGCCTGATCGGTGTACCACGGGGCCACGCGGCTGATATCGCCGGGGCTGTTAACGGGCGCGCAGCTGATGCCGCATTGGCCGATCACCTCGGTCGTGACGCCCTGATGCACCTGACTTTCCGCGCGTCCATCAGCGATCAGCGTGAAATCGGAATGAGTGTGCATGTCGATGAAACCCGGCGCGACGACCAGGCCCGAGACGTCGATCTCTTGCGCGGACTTCTGCCCGGTCAACTCACCGGCGGGCAGGACGGCGCTGATGGTCTCGCCTGAGACTGCCACGTCGCCCAAATAGCCGTCCTGTCCCGTACCATCGACAATGGTGCCGCCTTTGAGAACAAGATCGAACATGGGTGCCTCCTATTTCGCTTCTCCGTACAGCCAGTCGGGCAGGAAGGTGGTGAGGTCGGGGAAGAATATCAGGATCACCATGCCGATGATATAGGCGAGGATGAACGGCAGGACGGCGACGGATATGCGTTCGATGGATATCCCGGAGATCCGCGCCGCAACCGTCAGGTTGGCGCCAAGGGGAGGTGTCAGGAACCCGATTTCGCAAGTGATGACGGTGAAGATACCGAACATCACCGGATCAACGCCCAGAGAGCTGACCAAAGGCAGGAACACAGCGGTGAAGAGGACGATCTGAGCCAGCGACTCCATGAAGGTGCCGATGAAGATGTAGAACACGCCGATCAGCAGCAGGACGAGGAATTTGTTCTCGGTGATCGAGGTGATGCCGTCTTGCACGGCCGTGGGCACGTCATAGAACGCGGTCAGTTGCCCGAAGGCCAGCGTGGGCGTCAGCAGGATCAGGATGCCGGTCAGCAGCGAGGTAAATCGCAGCGCTTCGATCAGCTTCTTCAGGGTCAGTTCGCGGTAGATGAAGAAGCCCACGAACAGTGAATAGAAAACCGCCACGCCTGCAGCTTCGGTCGGCGTGAAGGCCCCGCCATAGATGCCGCCCAGGATCAGAACCGGCGCGCCGATGGACCATTTCCCGTCCCAAGCCGCGCGCAGGAATGGACCCCATGAGAACCTCTCGCCGTCGCCGCCATATCCGCGCCTACGGGCGACGATATAGGTGGTGATCATCAGCAGGATCGTGACCATGACACCGGGGATGAGCCCCGCCAGAAACAGGCGCGGAATCGAGGTTTCAGACACCAGCCCGTAAATGATCAGCAGGTTCGAAGGCGGGATAAGACTGCCCAAGGCGCCTGCGCTGGCGGTGATGGCGGCAGCGAAGGGCACGTCATAGCCTTCGCGTTTCATTGCAGGCACGGTTACAGACCCAATCGCCGCCGTGGTGGCAGGGCCTGAGCCCGAAAGTGCGGCAAACAACATGCAGGCAAACACTGTCACCAGCCCCATCGAGCCGCGATAGGCCCCCACCAGATTGGTCGCGATCGAAATCATGCGGGTGGCCATGCCGCCCACTTCCATCAACCGTCCAGCCAGCACAAACAGCGGAATGGTCAGCAGCGGGAAGGGGGTCAGGCTGCCATAGCCGGTCTGCGCCATCAGCGTATATGGGATGTCGATCAGATACAGCGCCAGCGCCGTGGTCAGACCGACCGACACAAAGAGCGGCACGCCCATGACGGTCAGCACCACAAAGGCGATGGCCAGGATCATCAGGGCGCTCATATCTGATGCTCCTGATCCTTGGTGGTTGCTTCCCATTCCTCATCCAGCATTCCGGGCAGGCCGTTGCGCCCGTCGCGCCACCAATTGACATAGGTCTGCGCCAGGCGGATCAGCATCAGCCCATAGCCGATCACCAGAATGGTTTGGGGGTAGAATTGGTTGATGCCCAAACTGGGGCTGGTTTCGGGAAAGCGCCAGAAGACGGTCAGATAATCCCAACTGATCCGCAGCATGAAGAGGCAGAAGAAGGCCCAGAAGATATCTGCGATGAAGATGACGATCTTGCCGAAGCCGGTGGGTAGCGCCTGTACCGCGACCATAATGCGGATGTGGAACCGCTCGCGCACACATAGCGATGCGCCCATATAGACCGCCCAGACCATGCACATGGCGGCGGTTTCCTCGGTCCAGTGCAGCGCCACCTGAAACACGTAGCGCGCCACCACCTGCGCAAAGACTGCCACGGCGATCACCGCCAAACAGGTGCAGCAGATCAGTTCCTCGAAATGCCGTTCGAGCCACTTGAGTGCAGCCATTTTGTCCCTCGTCCGCTTGCCGGGCCGAAAAAAGGGCGCCTTGTGGCGCCCCGGTTTTTTTTATTGGGCGGCGGCCTGAATGGCGTTCACCAAGGCGATGAAATCATCACCGCGTTTTTCCGCGAACTCCTGCTGCACGCCTTGGGCCGCGGCAATAAAGTCAGTGCGATCCGGGTCGGTGCGGGCCATGCCGCCTTCGTCAACCAGCCACTGGCGGACCTCTTCGGTTTCGGTCGCGACCTGAGCGGCAAATTCGGCCCCGGCCTCGGCAGCGGCGGCCATGATCTGGGCACGCTGTTCATCGTTCAACTTCTTCATGAAATTGTCCGACGCGAACAGAGGTGCGAAGGCCACGAAATGCTCGAGGATGACCAGGTGCGGCTCAAACTCGAAGAACTTCATGTCGCGAATGAAGGATGTACCGTTGTCGCCACCATCCACGGTGCCGGTTTGCAGCGCGGTGGGGGTCTCGGACCACGCTAGCGGCACTGGGTTTGCGCCAAAGGCTTCAAAGGTGGCTATCATCACCTCGTTCTTGGGGACGCGGATTTTCAGACCTTCCATATCCGCCATGGTGTTCACGGGGCGCACCGAGTTGTAGAAGTCCCGATAAAGCGCCGGACCAAAGGCCAGCAGGTGGACGCTGGTATCGGCTTGCAACTGATCTTTCATCTGCTGTCCGACTTCGCCGTTCAGCACCCGGTCCAGATGTTCGGCGTTCTGGAAGATATAGGGCAGCACCGTGACATCCATCAGCGGCCAATGGGGCGAGACGTTGTTGGCGGTGATAAAGAACCCATCAACCGTGCCAAGCTGCATGGCCTTGAACGCCTCGTCCTCGCTGGAGATCTGGTTGCAGCAGCGCAGTTTAACTTCGATTGCACCGTCCGAGTGCTCGGCCACTTTTTCCTGAAAAATCTTGCCGAACCGGCCATAGAGCGATTCCTCTGGCGCGCCAAAGCCGACATTCATCGTGATGTCAGCGGCCAGTGCGGATGTGGCGGAGAGTGCGAGTGCCAGTACCGGCATCGTCACCGTTTTCAAGTTCCAAAGTTTCATGAAGTCCTCCTGGTTGGTGCGTTCTTGTTGTTTGATCTTGCCGTTTGCCGCCCCGATTTCGTTGATATTCCGTAAGCCTATTACGGGGCGGTAGAATTCTGCAAATCCCAGCGCGCCAAAGAGTGTCAGGCAGCTAAAGCCTGATCCCTCGGATCTGTGAGTGGGACAGGGAAACGCTACCCAATCCTCATTGATGCAGAAAACAGTTGTTTTCTGGGGGTATTATTGCATTTTTTGGGTTTATTGCGCCGCGTACGGCGCAGGCTGCGTCAGGAGGTGATCAAACCCGCCCTGATCCGAGATCTCGCGGCAGGTTTCCAGCACCTTGCGCACCAGGGCCGAGCGTTTGCCCGCGCCGGTATAGGCTACCCCGTAAAAAGGCGCATCCTGATCCCCTGAAATCGGCCGCGCGACATAGCCGTTCTGACCTTTGCGGTCCAGCGGCCCGCAGATGTTCAGAATGGCATAGCCCAGATCCGCCGCGACCATCCCGCGCAGAACCGAGGAGCTTTTGGTGGTGTGGGCAATACGCGGGCGCAGCCCTTCGGTGGTGAACAGTGCCTCGAAATAATCCGGGGCGCCAGGCAGATCCAGCAGGATCATCGGCAGGTCGGCCAGATCGGACAGCGCCACCTGGTCCTTTTGGGCCAAGGGCGAGACATCGGGGATCATCGCAATTGGTGCCGCCTTGAACATGGGCAAGAAGGGCTGCGCCTTGGGCGCGGCGCGACGGTAGGTCAGGGCCAGATCGACCACGCCGCTGTTGAGCATTTCGGCAATGCTGAGCATGTCGCCCTCTTTAATCTCGACCCTGATCTGGGGGAAATCCTGCGAAATGCGCTTGAGGATCGGTGGCAGAACATAAGGCGCGGTGGGGGCATAGCAGCCCAGACGCAGAGTGCCAGCTGGATCTCCGGTTAGGGTCAGCAGATCGGATTCGAAGATGCGCGCCTGTTCCAGAAAGGTGCGGATACGAGCACCGATCTCGATGCCTTTGTCGGTGGGGACAATGCCTTTGGCGGGCATCCGCCGCAACAGTTCGGCCTGGGTCGTGCTTTCGATCATGTCGATGGCGGCCGTGATCGAGGATTGCGAGATATTCATCTCGACCGAGGCCCGCGCGATCGAACCGGTGCGCAGGGCCGCATCGAAATACTGAAGCTGTTTGAGGGTAAAGCGCACGGGTAATTCCTGTATTTTTTGTATGATACTCTGATACTAATTCTATTTTTCCAAGTGACCAAGCTTGGCTAGCTGTAGGAGACCCGAGAGGAGGAGGACATGGGCAAAACGCTTCTTTTCCATGCGAAATCCGTGGTCACGATGGACAGAAACCAGCCGCGCGCCAGCCATGTGGCGGTGCGCGACGGGCGGGTTCTGGCGGTAGGCGGACCGAATTGCGCGGACCCGTGGGGCGGGGCCGAGGCCCATGTCGATCTGTCTGACACGGTGTTGATGCCGGGTTTTGTCGAAGGCCATGCGCATATGATGGCCGGGGCCATGTGGGACTATGCCTATTGCGGCTATCACGACCGGATCGACCCGCAGGGTCAGATGCACAAAGGTATGACGCAGATTGATCAGGTCATTGCGCGGCTGTCAGAGTTCGAGGCGACCCTGGCTCCGGATCAGCCGCTGATCGGCTGGGGGTTCGATCCGATTTTCCTGACCTCGGAGCGGCTCAGCCGCCATCATCTGGATCAAGTCAGCACCACGCGTGCCATCGTTATCATCTTTTCGAATTTTCACCTGCTCTGCGGCAACAGCGCAGCGCTGGCGCTGGCGGGCTATGACGCTGCCACCAATGTCGAGGGCGTTATCAAGGGGTCGGACGGTCAGCCGACCGGAGAGTTGCAGGAAATGGCCGCGATGTTTCCCGTCATGCGCCGGACGGGGATTGACTTTCGCGACCTAACGCAGACCGATGCGGCACTGCGGTCTTATGGCGAGGTCTGCAAGCGCGCGGGCGTCACCACCGTGACCGATCTGTTTGCCACGCTGGGCGATGAGGATGTAGCGCGTTTGGCCGCTGCGACGGCGCGGTCGGATTTCCCGGTGCGTCTGGTCCCTGCGCTGGGGGCGATGGGCGGCACCCCGGCCGAGATTGCGGCACAGGCGCGGGCGATGCGCGACCGGTCGACCGAGAAGCTGCGGCTAGGCGCGGTTAAGCTGATGACGGATGGGTCCATTCAGGGGTGGACAGCGCGTGTGCGGGCGCCGGGTTACGTGGGCGGGCAGCCGAACGGGCTGTGGAACACCGCGCCCGACCAGATTTTCCAGCTGTGCGAAGAGATTCAGCGCCAGGGGCTGCAAATGCATATTCATGTCAACGGGGATGAGGCGGCCGAGGTGACGCTGGACGCGTTGGAGGCGGCGGCGCGCAAACATCCGTGGCCGGGTGCGCGCCACGTGTTGCAGCATTGCCAGATGATGGATGCCGCCCTGTTTCGCCGCGCGGCTGAGCTGGGCGTTGCCTGCAACATCTTTGCCAATCACCTGTGGTATTTCGGCGATCAGCACACGGCTCTGACCATCGGCCCGGATCGGGCGCAGTCGATGGATGCGGTGCGTGATTGTCTGGATGCGGGGGTGATCACCGCCATTCACTCGGATGCGCCGGTGACGCCTATGGGGCCGCTGTTTACCGCGTGGTGCGCCGTGAACCGCCGCACCATGAGCGGCCAGACGTTGGGCCCGGCGCAGTGTATCTCGGTCGAGGAGGCGCTTTATGCCATCACTCAGGGCGCGGCGCAGACGTTGAAAATGGATGCCGAGATCGGCTCGATCCAAACCGGAAAGCGCGCTGATTTCGTACTGTTGGGCGCGGATCCGACCGCAGTGGCCCCGGACGCGTTGAAAGATGTCGCCGTCTTGGGCACGGTGCTGGGCGGTGAGGTGCATCGGCTATGACGCCGCTGCCCATGACGGTGATCGGAGGGTATCTGGGAGCGGGCAAGACAACGCTGATCAACCGGATTCTGTCAGGCGATCACGGGTTGCGCATTCTTGTGCTGGTCAATGATTTTGGTGCGATCAACATTGATGCCGACCTGCTGGTTTCGGCCAAAGAGGACACGATAGAGCTGGCCAATGGCTGTGTGTGCTGCACCATGGGCGCTGATCTGTTTCTGGCGGTTGGCGATGTGCTGGACCGTCGCCCAAGGCCCGATCATCTGATCATCGAGGCCAGCGGCATCGCCGACCCCGCGCGGATTGCAAACGTGGCGCAGGCGGAGCCTGATCTGGACTATGCAGGGATCGTGACGGTTGTGGACGGTCAGCAGGTGCAGGCGCTGTGCGCTGATCCTTTGATTGCGCCTCAGGTTCTAGGGCAGATCGCCTGCGGCGATATTATTGCCGTCAGCAAATGTGACCCGTCCCCTGCGTTGCGACAAACCCTGTCGGGCCTGAATACCACAGCGGTGCTGACCCGGACGCAGGATCTGGACATCACACAAGTGCTGATCGCGCCGCAGGGTCCGATTGATCTGCCGCAGACTCCGCACCCGGCCTATACCAAATGGTCGTTCACCGGCCCGGATCCTGTTGACCGGGCGGCGTTGCAAGCCGCCCTGCGTGCCCGCCCCGAGGGGCTATTCCGGGTCAAAGGGCAGTTGAGGGGCCTGGATGGGTCGGGTCTTTTGGTGCAGGTGGCCGGGCGCGACATTGACATTGGCGATATCGAACAACCGGCGCAAAGCCAGTTGGTCGGGATCGGTCTGGCGACCAAATTATCAGCGAAGGCATGTGACCTTTGGTGGACGAAATCCGCGTTGCGAAAGCAATAGTCGCAAAGGATTGAATATCTCCTCCGAAATACCCGTTGCACGAAAATAAATTGATGAGACAATGCAGTCACCGGCGAGGTTAGGGTAGTTCAGCCGCGGGGGAGGCGAGTGAACGGGGGCTTTGTGGCTGGCCGGCATTATTCACAGTCAAAAAGCGCGGCTGCGCGGGGGGAAATTTTGACTAAAGTTCTTTTGGTGGAAGACAACGAGATGAACCGCGATATGCTGTCGCGCCGTTTGCAGCGCAAGGGCTATGAGGTCGTGGTTGCAAAAGACGGGTTAGAGGGTGTGTCGATGGCGGGTTCGGAAAACCCTGACATCATCCTGATGGATATGAGCTTGCCCGAGATCGACGGCTGGGAAGCGACGCGCCGCATCAAGGCCACGCCCGAGACGGCGGCGATTCCGGTTGTTGCGTTGACGGCGCATGCTATGGCCAGCGACCGGGAAAAGGCGCTGGAGGCCGGGTGCGATGATTTCGACACCAAACCGGTCGAGCTAAGCCGACTGCTGGAAAAAATGGACAAGCTGGTGCATGCCTCCTGACAAGTCCGGCTATTTCGCTGGCGGTTTGCGCCCCGTGACGAAGTGCGTTCTGACCTGACCCTTGCCCTTGATGCGGGTCTCGATCGGGTCCGAGACTTGAAACCTGTGTGCGATCCGCCACGCGGTGTCTTCAGACACCTGCACCTGACCGGGTGCACCGGTTGATTCCAGACGGCTGGCAACATTCACCGTGTCGCCCCAGATGTCATAGAGAAACCGGTGCGAGCCGATAATGCCCGCAACCACCGGCCCGCTGTGGATGCCGATCCTGATATGCATTGGATGATCGACCTCGCGATTCAGCGCCTCGACTTGCGCCAGCATCCTGTGGGCCATCTCGACAATCACCTCGGCGTGGTCATCGCGGTGATCCGGGACACCGGCGGCGACCATATAGGCATCTCCGATAGTCTTGATCTTCTCGACGCCCAGTTCCGTCGCGGTCCGGTCAAAGCCCGAGAAGATGCGGTTCAGGTAAGACACCACATGGGCCGGGGGCAGCTTGGCCGACATCTCGGTAAAGCCCACGATGTCGGAAAACAGGACAGTGACATCGCTGTGTCGGTCGGCGATGGTCGCTTCGCCTTGGTTCAGGCGCGTCACGATTTTCTGGGGTAGGATGCTGTGCAGAAGGTCTTTGTATTTCTGCTTTTCCGCCTCCATCTGATCCAGATAGTGACGTTCGCGTACGCGCCAGCGTTTCTTCTCCAGCGCGGCGTTGATACGCGCTTGCAGCAGAACAGGGTTGAAGGGTTTGGGCAGATAGTCCTCGGCCCCGGCTTCGATACAGCGGGCGACGCTTTCTATTTCGTCCAGCGCCGAGATCATGATGACCGGGATGTCGTGCAGAGCGTCATCCTCTTTCAATCGGGCCAGCACGTCAAACCCGTTGATGTCAGGCATCATCAGGTCCAACAGGACCAGATCGAAGGGTTGCATGGACACCATTTGCAGCGCCGAATAACCGCCATCGGCGGTCCAGACCTGATGACCATCGCGCTGAAGCCGTCGGGCCAGCAGCGCCCGGTTGGCCTCGACGTCATCAACCACAAGGATGTTGCCAGTTAAAAGCTCGGTCTCGGCAATCGGGTCGATCGAGCGCATGCTGTCGGCCAAGTTGGCGAACATCGCGGCAGTGTCCTGCGGCGCGTTGGGGATGTCCGCCGAATTGCCTGCCGGATCATCGGACAGGGCGGCAAGATGGTCGATTTGCTGCAAAAGAGCGTCGGTATGGTCCAAAAGGCCTACCAGGTCACCCTGAAGGTGGCTTGCATCCAGATCGTCCAGATCCTCGAGCAGCATTTCACTGTAGCCTTTGATTGCGTTCATGGGCGTGCGCAGGTCGTGACGCAAACGCTGCACGCTTTCATCGCCGCCTACGGTCAGTTTCATCGCCGTTTCGGGGTGCAAAAGCTGATCCACCTGTGTGTTCAGATCGGCGGTGGCCTTCGATATCCGGTCGAGATCCGAGGCCACGTCCGACAGCGCCTGCCGGTCGACCTCGGATTGAAGCAGCTCGTTGAATCCCACGATGGCGCTGACCGGTGAGATCAGGCTCTGGCGCAGATTGGCCAGCCACGCCGCCTTGGCGCGCTGGGTTTCATTGTCGGGCTCGGGGCGCATGATCTAACGGTTCCCGGTTCGCGCGTTTGGCAGGATGGCGTTCAACTGGGACAAGATGGTTTCAACCTCGTCCCCGTCCTTGCTGATCAGCGTCTGGACCGAGCCATTCAGCCGCGCGCGGTCCTCGTTCGACAGGGTTTTCGCAGTCACCACGATGACGGGGATTTCACCCCAATCGGGATTCTTGCGCATTCCGGCCAGAAATTCGAACCCGTCCATCTCGGGCATCATCAGGTCCAGCAGGATCACATCCGGGGTGGATTTCGACATCTGGTTCAGCGCGTCCAGCCCGTTTATGGCCTGATCAATCTGCCAGCCCTCTTTGGCCAGAACACGACAGATCATCTCGCGCGTGGCGGCTTCGTCCTCGACCACCAGTACGCGGGTGGAGGGTTGGGCGGAGCAATGCTGTTTCAGGGCGTTCAGCAATTCGACCGTGTCAATCGGCTTGCCCAGATACTCGCTTGCGCCCAGCGACAACCCGCGGGACCGGTCATCAGCGAAGGTCAGCATGATCACCGGAATTTCGGCCAGTTCGGGATCGTCCTTGAGTTTGGACAGCACCGCCCAACCGTCGATTTCGGGCATGAACACGTCCAGCGTGATCGCGTCAGGCCGGGTCTTGCGCGCCAATTCCAGCGCATCCTCACCCCTGGTCGAGGCTAGCACCCGGTATCCTTCGCGGCGCAGACGCCGCCCAAGCAGATCATGCACGGTAGGATCATCGTCGACCAGCAATATCAGCGGCGCAGTCGGATCACTGTTCGGATCGCCCCCGGTATAGCCCGGCCCGTGCAGCAGATTGGCTGCGGGATCGCGGCAGACACCCGGCAGGCGGATAGTGAAAGTCGAGCCTTCGCCTAGTGTGCTGGTGCAGCCGATATCGCCGCCCAATTGTTCGCAGAACACCTTGGTGATCGACAGCCCCAGCCCGGTGCCGCCGTAATTCCGGGTGGTCGAGGAATCAGCTTGGGTGAAAGCCTCGAAAACCTTCTCGACTTGCTCGGGTGTCATGCCGATGCCCTGATCGGTGACGGCAAATTCGATCAGATCGGGATCATCCGTGCGCTGCACAGTCAGAGCGATCTTTGCGTCTTCGGTAAATTTGCAGGCATTGGACAGAAGGTTCAGCAGGGCCTGCCGGACCTTGGTCAGATCGCATACCATCTCGCCGATATCCTCGG
This sequence comes from Ruegeria sp. F12, assembly GCF_056533885.1. Classification (NCBI taxonomy): domain Bacteria; kingdom Pseudomonadati; phylum Pseudomonadota; class Alphaproteobacteria; order Rhodobacterales; family Roseobacteraceae; genus Ruegeria; species Ruegeria sp. F12. The sequence goes on from NZ_JBQFOV010000004.1 coordinate 275,209, forward strand.
GACACGAGATTTCCAGCGCATTGGCGTTTTTCTCGGCCAAAGGTTGCACCGTCGTGCTCACATCCATGACCATCTGGCAGATGTCAAAGGATTCCAGATTGAACTCCATCTTGCCCGCTTCGATCTTGGACAGGTCCAGAACGTCGTTGATCAGGGCCAACAGGTGCTTCCCGGCGGATTGGATCTTGGTCAGATCGCTGAGGTTGGCCTCATCATTCTGGTCAATGGCGTCTTCCAGCATCAACTCGCTGTAGCCGATGATCGCGTTCAGGGGCGTGCGCAGCTCGTGGCTCATATTGGCTAGGAAGGTGCTTTTGGTCTTGTTTGCCGTCTCAGCGATGTCGCGGGCTACGCGCAATTCGCTTTCCACCTGTTTCTGAGTGGTGATGTCGCGCCCGTAGATATTGGCATAGCCACCATCGGGCACGGGCCACAGAAGCAGGGCGTAAATCAAGCCGCCGGCCTCGTACTCGAAATCCTGGCGTTGATCTTCTTGCAAGCCCTTGGCAACGCGCCTGCGCCATCCGGTGCCGACCCGGTCGCCCACCTTGAGCTGAAGCGCCGAGATCAGCGCCGCACTGGCGCGGTTGGCGTAGATCAGTTTGCCGTCGGCGCTGATGCGCATAACGGGGTTGGGGTTTTCCTCGGGGATGCGGGACAGTTCACGCATCCTGTTCTCGGCCTGTTTCAACTGGGTGACATCGCGGCCGTAGAGGTTGACATGTTTGGCATCGGGCAGGGGCCAGAGCAGCAGGGCATAGACCATCCCGCCCGCCTGACATTCGAAATCCTGTCGTTCGTTCTGGCGCAGGCCTGTCTCGACCCGCTTTAGCCAGTCGGGGCCGACCCGCTGGCCGACTTTAAGGTCCAGCGCGTCCAGCAGCGGGTCGCTAGAGCGGTTGGCATAGATCAGCACCCCGTCATTGCTAATGCACATGACCGGGTTGGGGTTTTCCTCGGGGATCTGCGCCAGTTCGGCGTTACGGGCCTCGACCTTCTTCAGGTCCGAGACATCGCTGTAGATAGCGACAATCCCGTTGTCGCTTGTCTTGCGCTCGCTGATCTTGATCCACCCGCCCGAGGCGCGGCTTTGCATCTGGGTGCCTTCAGGGTTGAAGTGGCGCTTGAGCCGCTTGGTCAGCCATTCCTCTTCACGACCGGCTGCGTCCTGTATCACGCCCAGCGAAAGGGCTTTGCGGACGACCTGCTCAAACTTCATTCCCGGTTTGATTACATCTTCATGTCCCGGATACAGCATCTGGCGGTATGTTTGATTGGCCAGCACCAACCTGTCATCCGCATCGTAAAGGGCGAACCCCTCGGGGATGGTGTTGATCGCATCCACCAGACGGGCCAGCGTCTGTTCTGCCGCGCCATTTTCGGAGCTGGGGCTAATACCCGCGCATTGGGTGGTGAGCTGTTGGGTCAGCGCGATCTCATCTTCGCTGAACCCGGCGGCTTGCAGACGTGTGGTCAGATCGTCGGCGTCCTGCATCCGGGCCGTTAAATCTGCCAAAACCTGCAAGATCTCGGATCGGGTCATTTATGTGCTCTCCCACGTGGCGAGACCAGAAAACCGGGAAGCCGTCATATTGGTCGCCTGTCTATTCAGCAGTTCAAAGGAAATGCATGCACAAAACAAGGCGTTTTCCGAGAATGAGAGAAACTGTTTGGGCCGGGGAAGGCGCAAAAAGCACAGACATTAGCATGTCAAAATACAATCTAAGATTAATCATATCTACATATCACACAACGTCAAATTGTTGACGCAATTCCTTGGCACCTAAAATCTCAAAGTGATTTGTGCAGGAGATTTTCGATGCCTAAGCCAAACAAGGGTGGCAGCAATGTCATTTCGGGGAACAAGCGCGACAACACTCTGACCGGAACCAGCGCGGATGAGGTGCTGGACGGCAAAGGTGGTAACGACCGTCTGACAGGCGGCGGTGGCGATGATACGATCCTGGGTGGCAGCGGGACCGACACGGCGGTCTATGCCTATGGGCGCGATGCTTATGAGGTCACGCTGCTGGATGACGGGCGCATACAGATCTCGGGACCCGAGGGGACAGACACCCTGTCTGATGTCGAGCTGTTCGAGTTTGCGGATATGACCCAAACAGCCTCTGATGTGATATTGCCTCGTTTTGCCAATCTGAGCGCGCAGGCGGTGCAAGTCGAGGACACCGTGCTGTCGCCGGGTGAGGTGACGGATGTGAGCGTTTCGATCGCTTCCGACGGTGTGATCGACGCTACTGCGTCCAGTGTTGACCTTGTGATTGCCACCGCTCCGGACGAAGGGGCGATCATCGACACAATTGACGCGGTACAATTGGGTGCTTTGGCGACCGGCAGCAGCGACTCGGTTTCCTTCACGCTTGATCCCGGCGCGTTGCAGCCCGGCACCTATTGGGTTGCGGTACGCGTGGACAGTGGCGACGCCCTGACCGAAGAGGATGAGACCGACAACCTGACAGAGTGGGTTCAGATCACAGTCGAGGCTCCCAGCACCGATTTGCAACTGCTTTCGGCCTCGGTTGGCGACGGATCGGACCTTGATTTGGACGGCGGCGCGCGGATCGAGATCGACTATGTCATTCAGGACGCCTCGAACATGGATGTGTCGGGGTATACGGTCGCCACCTATATCTCGACCGATGCAACGATTTCCGAAGATGATCAGCGTATTTCAGTGATCACTGGCGGCACCGATCCCGAGATGACGACAAATGTGACTGGAACGCATTGGCTGCCCGAAGGCTTCGCGCCGGGCACCTATCACCTGATAAGCGTCGTCGAATGGGATGACGGATCGACCGATACGCAGCCTGACAACAACACCATTGTGCATACCGTCACCCTGACCCCTCCGCCCGCGCCCGTAGTGGACCTGTCGGTGGGAATGCTCAGCATCGCCGCGTCCTCGGATCTGGATCTGGGACCCGAGGGATATTTGTCTGGCCCGACAGGCGGGCAGCTTGATTTCAGCTTTGACGTCTCGAACTTGGGCTCTGACCCGGCAATCAATACGGGCTTCACGGCCTATCTGTCGACGGACGGTACTGTGTCAGGCGACGATATTGTGATCTGGAGCGGTTCGGCCACTCTGACGGCTGGAGGTTCGGCGACTCTCACGGGATCGGCCAGTTTGGATGCGGGTCTTTCCGCCGGGGACTATCAGGTCATTCTGGTGGCGGATGCCCAGAATGAGGTGGACTCGTCTAACAATAGTGGCACCGCAGACGTCACCCTGATCGGAGGGTCCGCCGTGGGCACCGAAGGAAATGACGTTTGGGTCGGCACTGCGGGCGGGGATAGTGTTGATCTGCTGGGCGGCGACGATATCGCGTTTGCCGGGAGCGGGCTGGACACGGTAGATGGTGGCGACGGGGTCGATACGCTGGACTTCTCGGGCAGGGCACAAGGCGTGCAATTGGCTTATGATTTCGTTTTCGATCCCGAGGACCCTCAGTATCTGGTCGAACAGGGCGCGACCGAGGCGCAATACATCAATTTTGAAACCCTCATATTGACCGCGCAGGACGACCATATTGATCTGTCCGCTGGCGCGGCGGCCACGGTCAAAGCTGGCGCTGGCAACGATCTGATCTTTGGAAGCGCCGGGGATGATATCCTTGAGGGCGGCGCCGGGGACGATTTGATTGCTGGCTATATGGGCAATGACACGATCAGTACCGGTGAAGGTAACGATATGGTTGGTGTTGCGCGTAATGCCTCAGCGGACGGGGTCAGCGGATTTGGTCATGATGTGGTGGATGATTTCGACTTCAACTTTGACGCCGTAGTGATCAATGTGGGGTATCAGGACACCTACGACCCCATGGTCGATTTAATCCAGACCAGCGAGGGTGCGCTTTTGCAATATGCCGATGATTCCAGCCTGTTGCTGGAGGGGGTCGATGTTGCCGATCTGGATGCGAACCACTTTATCGTCGTCGAAGACGAGCCCGCTATGATCGGAATCTAGGGTGACGATCCGGGTGCTTGGGTGTCCAGAACCGCTGCGGTGAACCGGCGCAGGCCGGGGATGTCTTGTGACGCGGACAAGGTCGCAATTCGGGTCGGCCAGCTTAGGGGCGATGTTAGGCGCAACGTCGCAACGGCCGCGGTATCCGAGCTGCGCAGGATATTTGCATCGACAATGGCGCACCCGGCCCCTTGCGCCACCATATGGACCAGAGCGGTCTGTGTCTCGGCCTCGGCCCGGACCTGAAACGATGTGCCGGCGCGGTCGAACATCATCTCGACCGCGCGTCGAAATGGGCTGTGCGGGGTCAGCGTGATCAGCGGTCTTGTCGCCAGTTCAGCCGCCGAAACCTCGGTTCTGTCGGCCAGCGCATCGGTGCGCGGCACGATTGCGACCGGGTCCAGATCGGTCAGGCGGGTGCAGGCGAGGTTGGGGTCTCCGGGGTCCGAGGAGACGACCGCACAATCCACCCGTCCTTCTCGTAGGGCCGCAAGACCAGCCCTTTCATTCAGAACGACCACATCCACGCGCAAGGCCGGAAACTCGGCCATCATCCGTCCGGCTGCAATGGCCACCCGCGTATCGGCCACGGCCGGAACTGTTGCCACGCGCAAATGCCCTCCGGTCCCAAGGGCGATCTGGGTGGCGGTGTCGCGGATGCGATCCAGCCCTTGATAGTGTTTCTGAACCGCCTGCTGCAAACTATGCGCCGCGGCGGTGGGTTCGAATTTTCGTCCGGCGCGGTCAAACAGGGCCACGCCCATCTCAACCTCGAGCTCGGCCACAACGCGGCTGATTGCAGGTTGCGAGATGTGTAGGGCGTCGGCGGCTTTTCGGGTGGACCTGTGGCGGTAGGCCATCTGAAACAGCTCAATCTGGCGGGCGGTAATGCGCATGCAAATTGATAACATTTGAGCATCAATAAATACAATAAGATGATTTTTCATCATAGTAGATGAGCGATAGGGTCATCGCTGCGAACCGCAGAAAGGACCTTGCCCCGTGTCGGCTGATTTGCTGATCTTGCTGATTGCCATCGTTTTAGGGGCCGGGCTTCAGGTTGGGGTCGGGATCGGTTTCAGCATCGTGGTGGCCCCGGTGATGATGGTGTTGCTGGGCACGGCGACGGCGGTGCCGGTGCTGTTAATGCTGAACACGCTTGTGTCGCTTGTGGCCACCGACCCGCAGGTCTGGCGGCGCGACCGGGGGCTTGTGCGGGACGCGGTTCTGGCCTGCCTGGCTGGGATCGCGCTGGGGCTGCTGATCTATCCGCTTTTGTCCGAACGCGCGGTTCTGTTTTTGACCGCCGCGCTGCTGCTGATTGGGGTTGCAACTTCGTTGATCCCATTCGGGCAGAACATCGGACCATCAGGATTCCGCACCATTTCGGGTCTGTCCGGCCTGGCAACTGTCTGGGCGGCCACGCCGGGGCCGTTGATGGTGCTTGGTCTGCTGGCGGTGGGCCGGTCGCCGCAAGCTGCCCGCAAACTGGTGCAACCCGTCGCTCTGGTTGCCTATGGCAGCGCCTTTGCGCTGCATTTGGCGCTGGATTGGACGGCCTTTGCTGGTGCGCCGTGGTTGGTGCCTTTTGCCGCCGCGACGGTATTGGGCAGCGTTTTGGGTCGTTTGATTGGCCCGAAGTTACCGCAACGCGTAATTGGGCAGGCGATCCGGGTGATCTCGGTTCTGGCCTGCGTGGCCCTCATTCGACGGGCCTGGATGATGGGATGACACAGGATGACCATGCACATGCAGATTGACCGAAAACTGACCGAATTTCCCCGCGTCCGGTTGATGACTGAAGTCACTCCGGTCGAGCGGCTGAACCGGATGTCGGACCGGTTGGGCATCGACCTGTGGTTAAAGCGCGACGACCTGACCGGGTTGAGTTTTGGCGGCAACAAGACCCGGCAGCTTGAATTCTACTTTGGCGAAGCCCTGCATCAGAAGGCTGACACGGTTTTGATCACGGGCGCGGTGCAGTCCAATTTTGTGCGCACTGCCGCCGCCGCTGCGGCGCGGTTGGGTATGACGTCGGTGCTGCAACTGGAAGAACGCGTACCGGGGATGGGGCCGGCCTATTACCGCTCGGGCAATGTTCTGCTGGCGCAGATTCTGGGGGCCGAGCATATGCACTTTCCGGTGGGCGAGGACGAGGTCGGAGCGGACAATGCGTTGCACGATCGCGCCGCGCGCCTGAGGGCCGAAGGGCGAACACCTTATGTCATTCATCTTGGCGTCGATCACCCACCGCTGGGGGCCTTGGGCTATGTGCAGGGCGGCGCGGAACTGGCCGATCAGATGGCGGAATTTGATGTGGCGGTGGTGCCTTCCGGCAGTGGCGCGACCCATGGAGGGTTCCTGACCGGGCTGCGCCTGTCAGGTCATGGCGCGCAAGTCTACGGCATCTGCGTCCGCCGCGACCAAACCCAGCAGAAGACCCGGATGGAGAAAGTTCTTGGCAAGCTGGCAGCGTTGATGGGTTTTGACCCGGCTTTGGTGAAGGAAGACATCCACGTCTGGGACGGTGCGCTTGCCCCCGGCTATGGTCAAATTGGGGACCGGACCCGCACGGCACTGGAGCTTATGGCCCGGACCGAAGGCATATTTCTGGACCCGGTCTACACCGCCAAGACCTTTGCAGGGCTTTTGGGGCTTCTGGACAGCGGCGCGATCCGCAAGGGCCAGAAGGTCGTGATGCTGCACACGGGCGGTTTGCCCGCGCTGTTCGGCTATCAGGACCAGCTTGAACCAACCTGACCAAACGACACTCAAGACAATCTCAAAGGGAGGAAATTATGAATAAGAAACTGATTTTGGCGTCGACCCTGACGCTTGCGCTTGGCACCGTGGCCGCTGAGGCCGAAGAATTCGTGACCATTGGAACTGGCGGCGTGACCGGTGTGTACTATCCGACCGGTGGCTCAATCTGCCGTCTGATGAACAAGAATCGCAAGGAAACCGGGGTGCGTTGCACGGTCGAATCCACCGGTGGCTCGGTCTATAACATCAATACGATCCGCGAGGGCGAACTGGAATTTGGCGTGGCCCAGTCCGACTGGCAGTTCCACGCGCTGAACGGCACCTCAAAATTTGAAGAGGCCGGTCCATTCGAAGAGTTGCGCGCGGTATTCTCGGTCCATGCCGAGCCGTTCAACGTGATGGTTCGCGCCGATTCCGGGATTGAGCATTTCGATGATCTGGCAGGCAAGCGGGTTAATATCGGCAATCCGGGATCGGGCCAGCGCGGCACGATGGAGGTGCTGATGGACGCCAAAGGGTGGACAAAGGATACGTTTGCACTGGCGGCCGAGCTGAAATCGGCGGAACAGTCCAGCGCCCTTTGCGACAACCAGATTGACGCGTTCATCATCACTGCGGGCCACCCGTCCGGCAACCTGACCGAAGCCGCGACGACCTGCGATGCCAAACTGGTTCCGGCGACCGGTGACGCCGTGACCGGGTTGATCGACAACAACGCCTATTACCGGGCAGCGACCATTCCCGGAGGCATGTATCGCGGCACCGACGGGGATGTGGACACGTTCGGGGTCGGCGCGACGCTTGTGACCTCGGCCAAGGTCTCGGACGAGGCGGTCTATGCGCTGGTGTCATCGATCTTTGAGAATTTCGACGACTTCCGTACGTTCCACCCGGCATTCGCAAATCTGACCAAAGAAGAAATGGTTTCAGCGGGCCTGTCCGCGCCCATTCATCCCGGAGCGCTCAAATATTACCGCGAGCAGGGTCTGTTGGAATAACGAAAGCGCAATCGCGTGCTTATCTCAGGTGAGGCCCAGGAGGGCCTCACCTTGTTGCAGGACTGCCTGTGCCGGTTGTTTTAGGATCTTCCCGGTCGGGCGGATGCGTCGGGTTTTCGGCGAGAAGGCATCCAGGGTTCATGATGCCTTTAGGGTCGAGCGTGAATTTCAACTGAGCCAACAGGTCATGACGTGCAGGAAGAGTTTTTCGGAACCACCCGGCCTTGGTGCGGCCAATGCCGTGCTCTGCTGAAAATGAGCCGCCGAGCTCTGTGACAATGTCAAATATGCGCGCTTCGATGGTCTTTCCGACGGCGCGCGCCTCTTCCTCGGACTTGGACTCCGGGGGTAGGGCATTAAAGTGAAGGTTGCCGTCGCCCAAATGGCCGTAGGTCTGCGGTATCCAGCCCGGAAACTCCTCAGCCAGCATGGTTTCGAGCGCGACCGCGGCTTGGGGCACATGCCCCAAGCGAACCGACACATCGCTGCGCACGTGGTAGCCGCGCTTGATCTGTCCTTCGACCAGCCCTTCGCGGATGGACCAGAACCGGGCGGCCTGAGATCGCGATTGCGCGATGACGGCGTCCTGCACCACCCCTTGCTCAAATGCTGAGGCCAGAAGTGTCTCCAGATGGTCTTGCAGCGGTAGGTCCATCGCGGATGAAAACGCGATCAGCACATGGACGGGCGCATCGACCGGCAGGATCATCGAGGGGTCAACGGATTGGGCCAATGGCATACAGCTTTGGGACATCACTTCAAAGGCCGACAGGACCTCGTGCCCGTTGCTGCGAATATGCCGCAGCAGATCCAGCGCGCCCTGCATCGAGGCGCAGCCGGCATATGCGGTGGCGCTATGTGTCTGGCGGGGAAGAATGCGCAGGCAGGCACGGGTGACCACGCCAAATACCCCTTCGGCGCCGATAGCAAGCCGCAACGGGTCCGGCCCCCGGTTGTCTTTGTGCAATCCTGTGATCGACGACAGGATCTGCCCATGGGGCAGCACCATTTCCAACCCCAGAACCTGAGCACCCATCATGCCGTGGCGCAGGACATTCACTCCGCCCGCATTCGTGGATATGAGCCCCCCGATCTGAGCGCTGCCCTGAGAGCCGATGGCAACACCGAACTGGAAACCCTGCTCGCCTAGGGTCGTTTGCACTGTTTCAAGGACGGCGCCCGCCTGCACCGTGCATGTCATGCCGTCGGCGTCGATCTCTTCGATTGCGGTCATGCGTTGGGTGGAAATCAGAATGCAATCGCCCCGATTGCGCTGCGCGCCTCCGACCAGACCGGTATGCCCCCCTTGGGGGATGATACCGATGCCTGTGGCGTGGCTGAGGGCACAGACCTGCGACACCTCGGCTGAAGTGGTGGGTTTGACAACGGCCAGGCATTGTCCGTGCCGGTCTCGGGTCCAGTCTCGGGTGTAGGTCTCGGAAATATCTGAACCGGTCAGGACGGCGGCTTCGCCCAGCGTCGCCCTAAGCGCAGACAGATACGAATGAGTTGTGGCCTGGTCGTGCGAATCTGTTGGGGCTGATGGTGTCATGTCGGACCTTTGTCACATCCGCCCCGCAAGTAAACCATTATCGGTCCCTGCGCGTTTGCCTTTTGCCATAGCGTCAGGATTAGTTGGCAAGGATGCTGTTATGCAGAGCCAAAGGGAAGACGTGATCGGGGTAGCGGGTCAACATGCCAGCAATCCGCTCGGATTTGGCCATCCCCTGTTGGGCCAGTCCAAGGCCGCGGTTTCAATGAATGTCAAAGACTGTGCTGCGCTTGCGACAATTGCTTGTGGAAACTGTGGCCCCAGAAATTGCAGGCCCAGATAGTGGTCGGGATGCGGGTGCGTGATCACGATATGGGTCAAAGGTTTGCCGGTTTCGCGGACCAGACGCGCCAGATCCTGCGCCTCGCTCACGTTCAGATTTGCGTCGACCAACACACAGCTCTGAAGGCCTTCGATCAGACAGGCATTGGCGAAAAAGCCGACCTCTGGGGCCGGGTGACGGTCGAGTTGCGGCGCATCGGCCTGCGCCGGACGGGCAAGTGCCGACAGCATGGCACAGCCCGCAACCCGCATCCATTGGCGGCGCGAGATCATGGCGGTCTGTTTACTTGCAACTGCCAACGGACCCAACGGCGCATTGTCGCGCGTCGTCGTAATAGGCCCCGTCAAATCTGGTGCCTTCGAAATTGTTGCCCCCCAATTGGGCTTTGGTCATGAAGGCCCCGCGCAGGTCCGCGCCCGCGAAATTGACTTGTTGCAAATCCGCGCCAATCAGGATGGTGCCGGTCAGATCGGCATGGGACAGGTTGGTCCCGCGCAGCTTGGCTGCAGTCAGTTTTGCGCCGCTGAGGTTGGCGTGGCTGAGATCCAAGCCCGAGAAATCCTGATGCGCAAAATCACAGCCGTGCCAATCCACTCGCGGCGCTGGTTCGGCATCGCAGTGATCGACGACAGCGCCCATCTGCGCCAGAGCGGGGCAGGCGGCAAAACAGGCGACGAGAATGAGCTTATGTGACACGTGAAAGTCCAGAGAGGTTTTTGGGGTGCGAATGTTTTGGCCACCTATTGGCCACCGCGCCGACCTGACGCGATGGCGTTCAGAGGTCGATCCGCTTAGTTCGCGCTGAGGATCGCGTAAAAGCGGGTGAAAACCATATCCTCGTCCGCATTGTCGATATGGCACGAGGCGCAGGCCTCGATTGGGGCGGAGGCGGCGGTTTCGGCATAGGGTGGGGCATGGTGGCCAAAGTTGAAATAGCCCCAGTTGTTACTTTCCGCAAAGCGCGAGGAATCCTTGACCGCGATGTCGATGCCGTTGAACCCGGCCGGGAAATAACCCTGTCCCGACACCTCAAGCCGCGATCCGTCCGCTTCCTCGCCGGGTTGGGTCAGTTGCAGCTCTTTCAACAAGATAGTGCCTTCGGGAAATTCCCCGGTTTCCTTGTACTGAGCATAGGCCGTCGGATGCATGTAAACATTGTGGTATTCCGGGAACCCGGCCTGCCCGCCGTTTAGTGCGTTCGGCGTCAGGGGTGAGCCCAGGAACACCCATTCCCTGTAGCCTGTCGGTAGAACCAGTTGACCATCCTCGGTCCATTGAGGCTGCCAGTCGTCGGACACTTGCGCGTTGACCGATGTGCTGAACTGACTGATCCCAAGCGCTGCAACACCCATCGCTGCGCCCAATGTTAGGATTTTCAATACTCTCATGGCTGATGTCCTCTTGCTTGGAAATTTACGTCGCCCGGAAATTTGGGGCGGGTTTATGTGACACCAGCCTATCCAAGCCGGCCCGGCGTCAAATTGCGTATCATTCGGAAAAATATGCAGATCGTTCAGCCTCACGAGCTTATCAGCAAAAACAGCGGTGATTTGACTGCCCGTGCGCATATTGGGCGCTCGCATTTTTACGATGCCCGCGTCCATTTGCCCTGACTTGGTTTGAGTGAAAAATATTGCAACCACAAAAGTTATCGATAAAAAATGACCGCAATCTCGGGTTACACGAAAGATTATAGATAAAATGCAGACCCAACCAAACTCGTGGACACGTGACGCGGCTCAGGCGCTGTATGATCTGCCGCTGATGGATCTTCTGTTTCGCGCCCAGACAGTGCATCGCGCCAATTTCGATCCCAATAAGGTCCAGACCTCGAAACTGCTGTCGATCAAGACCGGAGGCTGCGCCGAGGACTGCGCCTATTGCTCGCAATCGGCGCGCAATGGGTCCAAGCTGTCGGCCTCGAAACTGATCGAGGTCGAGCGGGTTCTGTCCGAGGCCCGTAAGGCGAAAGAGGGCGGCGCGACCCGGTTCTGCATGGGGGCCGCGTGGCGCGAGCCCAAAGACCGCGACATGGCTGCGCTGGTTGCCATGGTCGAAGGCGTGCGCGACATGGGGATGGAATCCTGCATGACGCTTGGCATGCTGAGTGACACGCAGGTGGTGCAACTGCGTGATGCGGGGCTGGATTACTACAACCACAATATCGACACGTCCGAGCGTTATTATTCCGAAGTGATCACCACCCGGACCTTTGCCGACCGGATCGACACGATGAACCGGGTGCAAGAGGCGGGGATCAAGGTGTGTTCGGGTGGCATTCTGGGCATGGGCGAGGGCGTTCAGGACCGCATGGATATGCTGGTGACGCTGGCCAACATGGCGCCTGTGCCGGATTCGGTTCCGATCAACATGCTTATGCCGCAGCAGGATACACCGCTGGCCGATGCCAAGCCGATTGATCCGATTGACTTTGTGCGGGTGATCGCTGTTGCGCGGATCATGATGCCGCAATCCTATGTCCGCCTGTCTGCCGGGCGCAGCGACATGAGCGATGAGCTGCAGGCGATGTGTTTCTTTGCCGGTGCGAACTCGATCTTTGTGGGCGAAACGCTGCTGACCGCCGAAAACCCTGAGGAAGACACCGACGCGGTTCTTTTTGCCAAGCTGGGGCTTCAGGCCGAGGTCGCGGCGCAGGACAGCCGGGCTGACGCGGCCGAATGACGGTTGCGGCGCGCTTGTCCTCGATGCTTGAGGTGCTGGACAACCGGCATCGTCGGCGGGTGTTGTCACCGCGCCGGGGGTTGGATTTCGCGTCGAACGACTATCTGGGGCTGGCGCAGTCGCCCGAATTGGCCGAGGCCGCGCAGCAAGCGTTGTCGCGCGGGGTGCCGTTGGGGTCGGGCGGGTCGCGCCTGTTGCGCGGCAACCACCCCGAGCACGAGGCTTTGGAACAGTTCGCCGCAAGTTTTTTCGGGGCCGAGGCCGCGCTTTTCATGGGTGGCGGGTTTCAGGCCAATCAGGCCATCTTTTCCAGCCTCCCCGCCGCGGGGGATCTGATCCTGCATGACGCTTTGATCCATGCCAGCGCGTTCGAAGGGATGCGCACCGGGCGTGCCGACACACGGGGCTTTGCTCATAATGACGTGGCCGATGCGCGTCGGGTTCTGACGCAATGGCGCACCGACGGTGGTTCGGGTCAAGTTTGGGTTGCGGTCGAAAGTGTCTATTCGATGGAAGGCGATCTGGCCCCGTTGGTCGATTTCGCAACGCTGGCGCGGGACCACGATGCGGTGCTGGTGGTGGATGAGGCCCACGCAACGGGCGTCTTTGGTCCACAGGGCCGGGGGCTGGCGCATGGGCTGGACGCGGATGTGCTGACCTTGCACACCTGCGGCAAGGGTCTGGGTGTTGCGGGCGGATTGATCTGCGGTCCGCGTGTGATGATCGACACTTTGATAAATCGCGCGCGCCCGTTCATTTTTGCCACCGCCCCGTCGCCCTTTAATGCAGGCCTCGTGCGGGCCGCGCTTGAGCTGCTGAGCAACGACCCGATTTGGACGCAGCAGGCGCAGGACCGGATCGCGCATGCCCATTCGGTGGCGCATAGTGCTGGGATCGCGCCGCAAGCTCTGACCAGTCAGATTATCCCCGTCATTCTGGGTGATGACGCCAGCACCATGGCAATGGCGGCGCGCTTGCAGGAACAAGGTTTTGATATCCGCGGCATCCGCCCGCCGACCGTGCCGAAGGGCACGTCGCGGTTGCGAATCTCGATCACCGGGAATGTCACCAAATCCGAGATCAGCGCCTTGTTCGAAACACTGTCGCGCTACCGGAAGGAGGCCGCATGAGCACTCTGGTCGTCACCGGCACCGATACCGGTGTGGGCAAGACCGTCCTGTCCGCCGGGCTGGCCGCTGCCCTTGGGGCCAGCTATTGGAAGCCGGTCCAGTCCGGGTTGGAAGAGGCGACGGATACCGAAACCGTGCAGGCCCTGTCTGGCGCGCCGGTCTTGCCCGAGGCGTATCGGCTGAACCTGCCCGCCTCGCCGCATCTGTCGGCCGAGGATATGGGGGTTGAGATCGACCTTGAGCGACTGACTTTGCCTCAGGTTCCCGGCCCGTTGGTTGTGGAAGGGGCGGGTGGCGTGATGGTGCCTCTGACCCGGCAGCATTTCTTTCTGGACCTGTTTGCCCGTTGGCAGGCGCCGGTCGTTCTGGCGGCGCGCACGGCTTTGGGCACAATCAACCACACCGCGCTGTCCTTGCGCGCCTTGCGCGGCGAGGGTGTCGACGTGGTCGGCGTGGCATTCATCGGAGACGCCGAGCCGGATGTCGAACAAACTATTGTCGAGATGTGCGAGACGCGCCATCTGGGACGGCTGCCGGTTCTTAACACCGTGACGCGTGCCTCTGTGGCTGATGCGATGGCGGGGATGGACCTGACCACGATACGGGGTGCGCTGTGACCCCATTGGATTTTGACGCGCGCCATCTGTGGCATCCTTATACCAACGTGCTGGATCCGGGGCCTATGCACCTGATCTCTTCGGCTGAGGGCGTCTGGCTGACGCGCGAGGACGGCGGTAAGATGATCGACGCCATGTCATCTTGGTGGTGTGCGGTGCACGGCCATCGTCACCCGGCCATCATCGCAGCGATGCAGACGCAGTTGGATCACTTGCCCCATGTCATGTTCGGCGGCTTGACGCATGCGCCTGCGATTGAGCTGGGCAAGCGGCTGATCGACATGCTGCCCGATGGGCTGGACCGGATTTTCTACAGCGACAGCGGCTCGGTCGCGATCGAGGTCGCGTTGAAGATGGCGGTGCAATACCAGATGGCCAAGGGTCATTCGGGCCGGACTGAATTTGCCACGATCCGGGGCGGTTATCACGGCGATACATGGAAAGCGATGAGCGTCTGCGACCCCGTCAATGGAATGCATGGGCTGTTCCGGGGGGCGATGTCGATCCAGCATTTCCTGCCCCGGCCCTCTGTGGCGTTGGGACAGGACTGGCCGGAGGATCCGGCGTTGAATGGGCTTGCCGCTCTGGAAGAGTTGCTGGACCGTCAGGGCGACCGGATCGCCGCGTTGATCCTTGAGCCGGTGGTACAGGGTGCGGGCGGGATGTATTTCTATCACCCGTCCTGGCTGAAAGGCGCGCGCGAGCTGTGTTCGGCCCATGGGGTGTTGCTGATCTTTGACGAGATCGCCACCGGGTTTGGGCGGACGGGTCAGCTTTTTGCCATGCAGCATGCGGATGTGGTGTCGGATATCCTGTGCGTGGGCAAGGCGCTGACCGGCGGTCATATCACTCTGGCCGCTACAATTGCGACCGAAGCCGTTGCGCGCGGGATTGGTGAAAGCGAGGCCAGCGTGTTGATGCACGGGCCGACCTATATGGCCAACCCGCTGGCGTGCGCGGCGGCCATCGCCAGCCTCGACCAACTGAAACAGCGTGACTGGCATCATGAGGTCAGCGCAATTGCCAAGCAGATGGAGCATGAGCTTGCGCCCGCGTGCGACATACCGGGCGTAGCCGATGTGCGGGTTCTGGGGGCAATTGGCGTGATCGAGATGGAGAGCGTGGTTGACCCTCGGATCGCGCATGCACAAGCGCCAAAGACCGGTGTCTGGCTGCGCCCCTTTGCGCGCAATATCTACTGTATGCCGCCTTTCGTGATCTCGGGGGATGAGTTGAGCCGGGTGACGGCGGCGATGGTTAATCTGGCGCGGGGCGAGGCATGAAGGCGGTTTGGCTGTCCCGCTCTGGTGTTGAAAACCTGACACTGGTGTTCGGTGGTTGGGCGCTGGGGCCTGACCCGTTTGCCGGGCTGGAGCGCGGCGGGGACGTCCTGTTTGTCGACGACTATACCCAGCTTGATGCTGAACTGCCCGAACTGGCCGATTATGATCGGCTCGATGTGCTGGCGTTTTCCTTCGGTGTCGCCTCGGCTGTGCACTGGTTAGAGGGGGCGGGGGTCAACCCGGATCGTCTGGTTGCGGTCAGCGGCACCTTGTTTCCTGCGGATGTGGAAAAAGGCATCGCGCCGGACATGATCAACGCCACTGCCGACAATCTGAGCGTGGCCAGCTTTGCCAAGTTCTGCCGCCGCGCCGGGTTCGAAGGGCCAGCCCCGCAGATCGACATCAACGCGGCGCAAACGGAACTGCGTTCGATCCTTCAGCGCGGCCCCGCTCTGGCGCGTCGGTTTGACCGAGTGTGGATTCCGCAGAAAGACCGGATCATTCCCACCAAAGCGCAAGAAGTAGCGTGGCAGAGCTCGGCCATTCGACGCATTGACGGGCCACACGTACCGTTTCGCACTGGTCAAAGCTGGGCGGAGTGGCTGGCATGAACGCTGTGATCACCGACCGAGTTCAACGCAGTTTTAGCCGCAGTTTTGGCAGCTATCATGCGGCGGCGGGTCTGCAAGCGCAGATCGCCGCAGACTTGGCCGACGCGTTGCACGCCCACGACGCGCCTGCGCAGTTTGACCATGGGCTGGAGTTGGGCTGCGGTACCGGACATCTGACCCATGAGTTACAGGCCAGGTTCCGGTTTCAGGCTCTGACGCTCAATGACCTTGCGCCCGAGGCCGCAGCAACCGCGACCGCTGCAAAGGCGCGGTTTGTATGTGGCGATGCGGAACGGATTGCTTGGCCGCAGCGGCCCGATCTGATCTGCTCGGCGTCGATGATCCAGTGGTTGCACGATCCGGCGGCCCTGATGCGACGCATGTCGCGTGCGCTGGCACCCGGTGGTTGGCTGGCAGTTTCGGGCTTTGGGCCACGGCAGTTTCACGAGTTGACGCAGATCGGGTCATCCGCCGAAGCGCCGGGCCTGTGTTGCCCCGAGGATCTGAGCGCGGCCATTTGCGATGAGTTGGAAGTGATGGTGGCAGACGAGGATATTCGGACCATTCGGTTTGCCTCACCCCACGACCTGTTGCGCCATTTGCGCAGCACCGGGGTGAACGGCCGTGCCCGCGGGGTTTGGACACGCTCGGATTTGCGGCGGTTCTCGGACGCGTATGTCGCGCGCCATGGCTGCGGCGACACTGTGCCGCTGACCTATCACCCGATCTGGATCATCGCCCGCAAGCCGATCTGAGCAATCGACCGGGATCACAGCACTGTCACACAGGATTGACCCGTTGGTTACGCGCCTCCGTGCTAGGCAGGACAGGCGCGCGTGTTTCCACCTGAATCTTCCGAACACAAAGGTCCCCAAATGATCAGAGCCGTCCTCATCTCCGCCAGCTTGCTACTCATCGCCGCCTGCGACAGCGGCCCAAGTGGCGGCAGCGCTGAAAATCAAACTCAGGACTTCGAAGAGAGCTTCCGCAATCGTGGCAGCTGATGCCTAATGGCTGGGCCAGGTGGTTTCGGCCCAGCTTTTCCTGACCGTCTGCCCAAGACGGGATAGGGCATTCTGGTCGGTTTGCTTCCTGCGCGCGGCAGGTATGCGTGCCTCATTTCCGCTCTATACATCCCCGTCGTCTCTCGCTATGAGCGGCGCTTCGACGATGATCCGTGTGTTGGACGCTCTGAGGGTGACAGCATCACCAGAGCGAGCCGATCTATGAAACAGACATTGCAGGATGCGCTCACGCGCAAAGGATATGAAACGCTGACCCCGGTACAGCAGGCCGTGACCGCGCCCGAATTGCAGGGGCGCGACCTGTTGGTTTCCGCGCAAACGGGTTCGGGTAAGACCATCGGGTTTGGGCTGGCCATCGCGCCGACGCTTTTGGGTGAGGGCGATGTCTTTGACGCGGCCGCAGCACCTTTGGCGCTGGTGATTGCGCCTACGCGCGAGCTGGCGATGCAGGTAAAGCGCGAGCTGGCGTGGCTTTATGCTGAAGCGGGGGCGTTTCTTGCCTCTTGCGTGGGCGGAATGGATATGCGCGACGAACGCCGCGCCTTGGCCCGAGGCGCGCATATCGTTGTCGCAACGCCGGGCCGGTTGCGCGATCATATCATGCGCGGTTCGATCGATCTGACTGATGTGCGGGCGGTGGTGCTGGACGAAGCTGACGAGATGCTGGATCTGGGCTTCCGCGAGGATCTGGAGTTCATTTTGGAACAAACGCCCGAGACGCGTCAGACGCTGCTGTTTTCGGCCACGGTGCCGCGCGCGATTGTCAGCCTTGCGGCGCGCTATCAACAGGATGCTGAACGGGTCAGCACGGTCAGCGAACGCACGCAGCACGCGGATATCGAATACCGTGCACTGAATGTGGCGCCGCGCGATGGCGAGAACGCGATCATCAACGTGTTGCGCTATTACGAAGCCCCGAACGCCATCGTCTTTTGCAACACACGCGCCATGGTCAGCCGTTTGACGGCACGCTTGTCCAACCGGGGGTTCCCGGTTGTCGCTTTGTCGGGGGAGTTGACGCAAAGCGAACGCTCCAACGCGCTGCAGGCGATGCGCGATGGCCGTGCCCGTGTCTGTGTGGCCACCGATGTCGCGGCGCGTGGGATCGACCTGCCGAACCTGGATCTGGTCGTTCACGCCGAACTGCCCAACAGTCATGAAACCCTGCTGCACCGCTCGGGCCGTACCGGGCGGGCGGGCCGCAAAGGGGTCAGTGCGCTGATCGTGCCACCGGCGGCGTTCAAAAAGGCACAGCGCCTTTTGAAATTCGCCAAACTCACGGCTGAATGGGGGGGCGCGCCGTCGGCCGAAGAGGTCAACGCGCAGGACTTGCAACGAATGTTTGCGTCCGAGGACTGGCAGTCCGAGGTTCCCGAGACCGAGCGCGCCTCGGTCGAGCAACTGGTCGCGCGGTTCTCGGCAGAACAACTGGCCGCAGCGTACGTGCGCCAGTACACGCGCCAACACTCCGCGCCCGAAGAACTGAGCGAGGTTAGCGCAGCAGCCAAACCCAGCGCTCCATTTGGTCCCAGCGTTTGGTTTTCCCTGTCTGAGGGGCGCAATCAGCACGCCTCGCCGCGCTATGTTCTGCCTATGATCTGCAAGGCCGGGAACATCACGAAATCCGATATAGGCGCGATCCGCATTGCCGACGATGTGACCTATATCGAAATCCGCGAAAGCAGCGTGCCCGGTTTTATCGAAGCCATTGGGCCCGAGATGAAGGTCGAAGGAGCGAAAGAGATCGTTCGACTGGACTCGGCCCCAGACCTGTCGCGACCCGCAAAACCGGGCCCCAAACGTGGGATGAAGGACAAGAAACGGGGAAAAACTGAGCGTCCGGAGCGTCTGGTCGAACCGCAACCGGCAAAGACGCGGAAGAAGGACACACCGAAACCTGCGGACAAGGGAAAAGCCGACCCCAAACCCAAGCGCAGCAAGGCCGGGGATGCCTGGTCGGGCAAGACACCGGATCGCCGCCCCAAAGGTCCTCCGCCGCCCAAGGGCAAGCCAAGCAGCAAGAAGAACCGCGCGCGGGCTGCGGCGGCCAAGGGCGGCAATGCGGTTCCGAAACGCCGGACGTAAATTGGGGCGTTAGTCGCGCTGCGGAGCACCTTTGCAGAGGTCGTGCCTCGGTTCCGAGGCAGCCGCAGTCTGCTGCGCCGTACTCTCCCTGTGCGCGGCGATAGGGATGGACAATTAGCTGAAGCTCTAGGCAGCTTGCAAAAAACAATTGAGAGCGGGTCTGGGAAATTTATCAATGACGAATTAGCAATCGTATTGGAACAGTCAGATAAGGCTGCTCTGTGTGTTACTTGGACACGAGTTTTTGTTATGAAGTATAACCCGTTAAAATTTAGACCATTTACCGCAGCAGAACTCTACGAAGCCCGATGGGAAACTCCCGATCATGCTGTGTTTGTCGAATTGGCGGATATGATACCTTTCCTGGAGGGGCAGAGAGACCAATGGTTATGGATCGGATTGATTAGGTCTCTAAATCCTGACATCAAAGGTTACATCGATGTTGTAACTTGGATTTTAGATCATGATGACTGTGACGTTGCAGTTGCAATGTACGCTTATGGTTGCCTACAGGGACCATATGCATGTGGTAGGCCGACATCCCGAGGAAACTCGTCTGACTCAGGTGGACTGATCCCTCTTCGCGTGATCGAAGCGCGAAACAAGTCGCGACCGTATACACAGAATAACCTCCTAGTTGAGCAAAATGACTTTCAGCGCGGTGATCCAGATCAACTGCTTCAACAGAGTTATGAATACGCTGACAAAATGCTTGAGAAAGCGAAGAAGGAAGCGGAAATCAAAGGCGAGACCTTGAGGGAGGAAGACTTTCCCAAGCCGTGTATTTCTCCCCCAGTGGAATTGCTAGAAACTCACTTAACCGGACATCAAAGACGCGTCGACTACGTTATCGATGAGAACTACGCGGTTTTTGTGCCTGTTTGAAGCTTGCTGCATTAGAGTTGAACATCTATGGCCTTAGAACCCTGGCAGAGCTGCCAATGCTTTAGAGTTCGAATAATGCTCAGGTTCAATGGACCTCGGATTGCAGTCTTACAAACGACAAAGGCGCCCTTGGGCGCCTTGTTTTATTGGTCGGAGTGAGAGGATTCGAACCTCCGACCCCTGCCTTCCGAAGGATCAGGCCGGAGCCTAACCCCCTGTATTTATTATGATGCGTTGTCATTTGACTGCTCCTTTGTTAACGTTTGTGATGGTCTATTTCCGGAAATGATCCGGATGTCAGATGGCATCCGCCGCCCCGCGCTGATGGTCTGGGTGGTGGTGCCCGTAGTTCTTTTCGAGCGTCTCGAGGGTCATCCCCAGAAAGCCGCAGGCGTCCCACTTTGGCGCACCCTTCTGCATGAGCCAGGTTGCGCAAGTGTGCCTCAGAGTGTGCGGCACGACTTTCCGGTCTCCCTGACCTTCGAGGCCAGCCGCTACAACGGCGGATCGAAACGCACGCTTGATATTCTGCAGGGACTTGCCGCGATGGGTGACAACGAATTCGTCTTCCGGAAATCGCTTCCGCCTGCGCAACAAGTGTTTCTTCAGGCGCGCGGGCAACCTTGAGCTCGGGCGCTCCTTCTTGGTCCGTCGACGCCCGACCGGATTCCAGTAGATGATGTTGCTGTTGAAATCGATATCGGACCAACGCAAGGACAGGATCGCTTCCTTCCGCTGGCCCGTCAGTAAACCGATACGGAGAAACAGGGTCAGGTGTTCGGTTTTTGACTCCGTCGGCACACCATCTTCCAAAGGGGTATCGAAGCTTCGCGAGGCTTTTATAAGTTTTATCGCTTCATCGCACGTCAGGAACCGGATTCGACCTTCGGGCTTCGGTGGAAGTCGAACGGCTATCCTGCGCGTGATCAGCTGATCTTCTTCGGCGCGCCTGATAGCGGTCGACAACAGGCTGAGTTCTCGTCTGAGCGTGCCGTCCTTGAGCCCCTTTTCACCCCGGCCCTTTCGTCGCTTCTGGCAATACTCCTTGATGAGCGCATCATTGATGTCACCAACGGCGTAGCCGTCGAAAAATCGGATGATCGGCTTGGCCGCATTGGCCAAGCGCTCCGGATCGGAGACGTCATCAAGCCGTTTTGCCAGGTAGTGCGAAATTGCGTCGGCCACATAGAATTCGTAAGGCTCGACTGCTCGATCTGGCCTAAAGCGCCTTAGCTTCCACTCTGCGAAGTAGAGTTCAGCCTGGTCGCGATCCCCAGTGCCAGTCGAGTGCTCGCGGCTGCGTCCCCCCTCGGTCCAGTAGATGTACCAGTTGCCCTCGGACGGACGCTTGCGGTCGCGCTCGAGGCGCGGCGGGGATGGCTTTCTGGGCATGTTTTCACCGTGAAATTGTCGACGTACCGCTCCCACGCGCCGGAAGGGATTTTCGGATTTCTACGCCCAGGGGCCGTATAGATGTGGTCCAGCATGTCTTCGCGGATCAGGTAGCGAATATTGGACACAGGAATGCCAACGCGCTCGGCCAGTTCTTTCGGGGTTTCCAAGAGCTTTTCCACGCTTCACCTCCTCAAACTCTTTGCTCACAAATCGAGGCAGTTAATTTCATTTTGCGTTCAGAATGAAACAAACATACGCTGATCTTACGTGAATCGAGCGTGTTGATACGATTTATGGTCATATGTGATTCATATAACCAGTATCGTGGTCAATGCAACCATTAAGAAGGTTTTCTATGACAGTTCCCGGTTTGGGACATCGCCTTGCGGCTGTGCGAAACATGGCAAGCCTCTCCCAAGAGGA
Organism: Ruegeria sp. F12; assembly: GCF_056533885.1. Classification (NCBI taxonomy): domain Bacteria; kingdom Pseudomonadati; phylum Pseudomonadota; class Alphaproteobacteria; order Rhodobacterales; family Roseobacteraceae; genus Ruegeria; species Ruegeria sp. F12. Next base: position 296,929 of record NZ_JBQFOV010000004.1, read on the forward strand.
GATGGCGCAGCGCCTTGGCGCCAGTCGGAGCGCATACCAGTACTATGAACGCAGCCAGCGGGATTTGACGGCTTCACTACTGTTGAAAGTCTACGAGGAATTCGACGTTGATCCGCTCTGGATGCTCGAAGGCGACTCGGAAGATGGCAAGAGCCGAAGGCACGAAGAGATCGCCGCCGCCTATCGTAAGATCGGCATCGCAGTCGAGCGCCGGATCAATGAACGCGGGCTGACTGTGACCCCTGAAAAGAAGTGGGATGCCATCGATTTTCTCTTCGATGAGTTCCTGAACACCGATGCCCTGACGATTGAAGGCGGGGAACCGGACACAACAAGGATCGACAGCGTATTGAGGCTTGTAAGCTGATGTTGAATGAAGAATTTCCCGATGAAGTGCTGAAACTACGCCCGCGAAAGCTGCGGCTTGGTCAGGATATAGAGCGCCTGCTCGAAGGCGTCTGCGGGGCTGAAGAAGTCCCCGATCGCGAAGGTCAGAAGAAACACCTGCGCCCGAAAGCGGATAGTATCAATACGGTCCGCTGCGCAGCCTGCGGACAGGTTGAGTACATCACACGCGATTATTGCCGTTGTGACCACTACATCGCTGGCCAAGTCATGGACGAATTCCTAGCATGGGAGCGCGATTTGGTCGAGATTCATGCCCGGTTGGCTGCGGAAGCCGAGGAAAAGATGAAACCAGTCAAGTGGTCAGCCTTGGCTGCCATGCCATTCTTGATTTGGCCTCTTCTCCAAACTTTGCTCTACAGTGAGCAAATGCCATTGGCGACGGGGCTTTGGTTCTTCCCGGGCATGGTAATTCTTGGCCTGTGTGCCGTGATCGAAAAGGTTATTACCCGGAAGCGCGATACCAGCGCATATGCGGTCGAAACCGCCACCTTCGAACAATTTCTAACTGAGCGCATTCCCGTTTCGAACAACTAACTTCACATGAGCAAAGCCCCACAGATCGACGAGTTCGTCGCGCACTGGAAATACACCGGTGGGAGCGAACATGCCAGACTCGAAGAATTTTGGTCAGTGCTCACCGAGTCGTCACACTATCATGTTCAGGATTTGACGGGCACGAATGCAGACTTCGGCGGTGCTCTTTTTCCTTCTGACCACAGATTTTATCCTCAGACGCGTATCATTTAGCTGGTACGGGGACTTTAACAGAGCGAGGGCCATAATCGTACACCTGCCGTTCGCTTCAACAGGAGCGAACTGGTAAGATGCGGACAAACCGGACTTGTGCGATTGCGGCAATTGCTGACGCAGCATTGATTTGCTGTCGCAGCACATTCATCGCTGCGTTGCAGCTGTTGTCGCCAGACCGGTCATTCAAAGCTATGATGATGCGATACTATCAAACTGTAGTTTCGAGGCACATAGGATCAGCAACTTAGACGCCGAACAAAGCCAACGTTTGCGTTGTCGCAGGCAGTGCAGCAGGACAGGCCATGCGGGCCTTCAGCCAGTAAGCAAATTCTCGTTGTGGCTCATGCAGGTGGCGGGGAAGAGGGGGTAATTCGCGGTCGTGGAATTTTTCATTAAGTTGAGATATTGCAGAGATTGGATCTTTGGTTCTTGCTTCGTGTTTGAATTGATCGGGAACGAAGCACCAATAGTGCTTCTATTTGTTGTTATGCTTTTTTGACGAGCGTAATCTTGTTTTTCTGACAGGAAATTAACGTTACTGCCGAACGCGATAGCCGGAAGCAATGATCTTGTTTATCAGAACAGCGGCGGCCTGGTGCATGTCCTTTTCATCGTTATTGCCGACCGCTGTTTCGTGGACAGCAGCTGCGTCATGCAGAACTCCCACAATTTCATGTTCGGGCAGAAGCTCACGATCTTTAATTGCAAGCAAAAGCGCTTCACAAATTGAGAGTGCGGCCACTCCTGAATGGTCTTGCCGGTCAGCCATGGTAGACGTCCTTTTTTAACAGGCGTCCAAGCATGGAAGCGCCACGATGAATTGCACCATACTGGCATAGATTGCTGTATACTAAACTGATCGAAAGCAGTCTTGGCGTCGGATAGTTTCGCGGGCTGCTCATCGATGAAGGAAGAACACTTGCGCACTATCAAAAATAGTCCACTCACCCGAAAGCTTTCAAACTTCGTCGCTCTGACTGAGGTTGAACTTGCGGTATTGGCACGCCTGCACATGCGTCGCAGAACCTTTGAAGCCGGACGTGACCTTGTGCATCAAGGGCAATCAGAGCAGGCGGCCTACATTCTGGCCTCGGGCTGGGTTTGTTCCTACAAAACCCAGACTGACGGGTCGCGTCAGATCGTCGATTTCCAAATACCGGGTGACTTTCTGGGCTTGCGAAGCGTTCTGTTGCACACCTCGGATCACAGCATAGAACCAATCATGGAAATCCAAGCCATTGAAGTTGTAGTGGATGATCTCCTGGAAGCATTTGCGCAGACGCCCCGGCTGGCGACAGCAATTCTTTGGGCGGTCTCCCGAGATGAAGCGATGGTGGTTGAGCACCTGGTCAACATAGGACGGCGCGATGCGGGTGAGCGCATGGCGCATTTTCTTTTGGAACTTGGTGTGAGGCTGACTCAGGTCGGGATGGCAAACAAGACGGGATACACTTGCCCCCTGACACAATACCACCTTGCCGATGCGCTGGGACTGAGTGCCGTGCATGTTAATCGTGTCCTACGGCAACTGCGGGAGAAGGGGCTGGTTACTTTTCAATCCGGGCAAGTGGTATTTGATGATTATGAAGGACTGGTGACGTTGGCCGGTTTTGACCCCACTTATCTGGATCAGGCCGGGCCACTATTGAAGCAATAAGTTCACCCCTACAGCGATGCCGGGATTTTGATGATCGTTGCCTGTTAGAGACGGAATTCGCTTCGGCAGATTTGGGATTTCACTGAAAAAGAAGCGCAAGATAAATACAGTCCGATTGCGGTACTGGATTTCCTGCGCTTCTTAAATACTCGTTAAGAACACGCTAGCAAATATCCCGCCAACACACATCACGTTGCCGGAATTCAAACATCGTTGCACTGACGCAGGTTAGTTCGTTTTCGGCGTCACCTGATCCTCGGACACCAAATGCATTTGAGATTCCAATAAAATCTCAGGTCATTGGCCGCCGACTAACATCGATCAGCGCGCGCCTGCCATTTGCACATTATTCTAAATTACAACGCCAGTACTACCGCGGCGCTTACGAGCGTGTACCGCGGCAGACTGCGCGGGGAAGATCCAACAAACTAAATGGAGGACAAAGGTGAGCACAAGATCGTCCAGTTCTTTGGTGACGTTTTCAAATCCGTTCTCTTTGTCCGGCTACCCGGATGTACTTCCTGCAGGCGAGTATGAAGTAGTTGTCGAAGAAGAGCTACTGCAGGGCCTGAGTTTCGAAGCATATCGCAGAACCGGAACCTACCTGACAGTTCGGGGCAAAGGCAGCAAGCCAGGCCGCACGGAAATGCGCCCAATTGACCCAGAAGATTTTGAACTGGCGCTCAAGCACGACCAGACCTTGGCCACATCTAACAATGACAGCGATGCGGCGCTTTCCCCGCAGGAGGAATAGATTATGAACACGCCCGAATGGCTTAAACCCGGAATCTACGGTGCTCTGATCGGCGGGGTTTTCGTAGGCGTCGTTGGATTTTCATGGGGTGGATGGATGACCGGCGGTAGCGCGGACAAGATGGCCAACGCCATGTCCCGCGATAATGTAATCGCTGCGTTGGTTCCGGTCTGCGTCGACATGGCGAGAACTGACGCCCAACGCGCCGAAAAAATAACGACGATCAAAGAGGCTTCTTCTTTCAAGCAGAAGGATGCCGTCATGGCGGCTGGCTGGGCAACGGTGCCGGGATCCCAAACTCCTAACAAAGACCTGGCGCAGGCCTGTATCGAGGGGCTGAACCTGGATGGATCGTAACTCAATCACTCAACATTCGGACAACGCCGTTTGCATCAGGGCAAATCGAAAAAATCAGTACCGGTTTTGCGCTCACTTAATGGCTGCGTTGTTTGTTGTCGTCTTCAGCAGTTTGGCGGGCTCCTTTATCTCATCAAGTCCCGCATCGGCCGAAACAAATTCGATCCCGGATAACGCGCATCCCAAAAAGTATGGCGACGGTTGGGAATGCGATTTGTCCTATCGGTTGAAAGGCGAAGAATGCGTGGCCATTGTCGTGCCGGGAAATGCCTACCCCACAAACAGAACCTATGGCTCAGGGTGGGCATGTATGCATGGCTTTGTTGAAGTTGGCGGCACCTCATGCACTGAAGTGATTGTGCCTGAGGGTGGATATCTCGATCCATCAGGTGAGAGGTGGCGGTGCCTGCGTGGATACACAAGAGTAGACGATAGCTGCCAGAAAATCGTGGTGCCGGATAATGCTTACCTAACGAATAGCACTTATGGATCTGCATGGCGTTGCAACCGTGGCTACGAAAAAGACGGAGAAGCATGCGTGGCAGTAGCGGTGCCGGAAAACGCTTTTCTGAACGCATCAACCAGCGGGCGTCCCTGGACGTGCGAGCGTGGGTATTTCGAGCGCGACGGACAGTGCGATGCCGTGTTTGTGCCTGAAAATGCTTTCTACGATGACGCGATCCATGGAGTTGGATGGAAATGCGAACGTGGTTACGAGGCGTCCGGTGATCGCTGCAATGCAATCGAGTTACCAGAAAATGCCCATATCGACCGATCCGGTAATAGGTGGGAATGCCACAGAAATTATCATCAGTCAGAAGGTCAGTGTGTTCTGAACAATTGAGGTTTCAGGCAGAGAGCCCATTTTTCCAAACTTCACAATTTGTGCCCGTTCTTACCAAGGACGGCGCGTTTCACACTCCAAAAAGGAACAGATATGAAACCCGTACCCATTGCGTCGGATGCCAAGCAGTTCATTGCCAGCGATGCGCAAAAGCTGCCGCCTGAACAAGCAGTTTTTCCAGAGCTTCACCGCAAGACACTTGTGACAGATACACCGACTGCAATTGTGTATTGCGAAGGAAACTTCGCAAAGATCGATGGCAAGACGGCTAATGGTCTCGTTCGACATTCACAGGCCTATCGCGTTCTTTCGGTGATCGACAGCACGTATGGCGGTTGTGACAGTGGCAAAGTGCTTGACAATGTCGCAAATCAGGTTCCCATCTTCGATGATCTTGATGCCGCCGTCGCTAATGAAGCTACGATCCCGGACACGTTTATTTACGGAATGGCGCCGGCCAGCGGCAGAATGTCCCTTGAGGATCGCGAAGTTGTTGTGGATGCGATAACGCTCGGAATGAACATCGTCAGTGGGCTGCATGAATTTCTTTGCGATGACAAAGAGCTCGCCGGATTTGCCAAAATTCACGATGTCACGATACGCGACATTCGCAAGCCGCGGCCTAATCGCCACCTGCGCCTGTTAGATGGCAGTGTTGGAGACGTCCAGGCGATCCGCATCGCGGTGTTCGGCACCGATTGTGCAATTGGAAAGCGTACAACCGCGACAATCCTGACAAGTGCCCTTAACGCGCATGGGATCAAAACAGTTTTGGTCGGTACCGGCCAAACTGGTTTGATGCAGGGCGCCAAGTATGGTGTCGCGATGGATTCGGTGCCGCCGCAATTTTGCTGTGGCGAGCTTGAGCGCGCTGTTGTTGCAGCATCTGAAGATGAACACCCGGATGTCATAGTGATCGAGGGCCAGGGCGCGCTAAGCCATCCGGCCTTTTGCACATCAGCCTTCATTCTGCGAGGCAGTCAGCCACATGCAGTTATTCTTCAACACGCGCCCAAACGAAAACGTCGATGTGATTTCCCCAACATGACAATGCCCGACCCTTGCGATGAAATCACCCTGATCGAGGCTTTTGCGAACACAGAGGTAATTGGCATGACGATCAACCATGAAGGAATGAATGATATTGAGATTTCAAAGGCCATCACAGACTATAACCGCAAATTGTATCTCCCGGTCACTGACGCATTGAACCGTCCTCCAAAAAACTTGGTGAATATGGTTCTATCTGCCTTTCCGCGCTTGCAACCCGTACGTGCTACGACGATTGAATGAGCAAGCTGCGTATTGACGTTGATCTGGACAAAATTCGGTACAACACACGGTTCCTGGTCGACCACCTTAGACCCCGCGGAATTACGGTGACAGGTGTGACCAAAGCCGTGTGCGGTCATCCTGAAATTGCGAATGCTATGCTTGAAGGTGGCGCGACAGGGCTGGCGGACGCGCGGATCAGCAATATCATGCGTATGCGCGATGCTGGGATCTCGTGCTCCATATCCTTGATCCGAACGCCCATGCTGAGCCAGGTCGCGCAAGTTGTTGATAACTGCAATGTCAGCTTCAACACAGAGATGGACATTATCGCAAGCCTGGCCGTGAGTGCGCTGGGAAAGAACATTACTCACAATATTATCCTGATGGTGGAAATGGGGGATATGCGGGAAGGCATCTTGCCTGAACACATTGAAAGCACTGTGTCTCAAATTCTTAGAATGGAAGGGATTTCTCTGAAGGGGATTGGTGCAAATTTTGCCTGTCTGGGTCATGTGGCACCCTCTGCAGGAGCAATGGAATTGCTTTCGTCGCTTGCCGTCGGCACCGAACTTGCAAATGGACCCGCTCTGGAAACAGTGTCAGGCGGCGGCTCAGCCAGTTTGCCATGGGCGCTTGGCAAGGGGGCGACCGGAAAGATCAACAACCTGCGTCTGGGTGAGGCCATCCTGCTGGGTACTGACCCCATTTCGGGGTACACGATCGACGGGCTATACACAGATGTTTTCACGCTTTGGGCGGAAGTGATCGAAACGAAGACCAAAGCAAATTCAAATCCCGTGCAAATGACTTATCCTATGCCTTCAATGCGGTGTGTGACTTTAGACAGTCCTTCGAACACTCGGTCGATCCTTGCCATTGGACACCAGGACACCGATGCGGCGGGTCTAATTTTCCCTACTGGCGTCACGTTCGTCGGAGCCACCAGTGATCATATCGTTGTTGAAACCACCAATTGCCTGCTTCGCGCTGGTGGCGAGATGAAACTGAAATTGAACTATAGCGCGCTCTCGCGCGGCATGGCTGCACCCGATGTAGCAAAAGTCTTCCATGGTGATGGCGCATTGGTTGACTGCACCGCAGCGAACACTGATCGCCCATATTCGAAGCGAAAGTAGCGCGCCAGGGTTGCCGCCGCCTCGGCTCTGCTTCAGCCACCCGTCTTATTCTACGGCTTTACGTAGTAAATGAGGCACCCAATCCCTATATTGGATGTAGCCGCATTCACTTTTCACACCCCATCTGGGCTTGTGGGTGGTGCGGACAATCAAAGGATCAAAATGATGTCTTTCAAAGACCTGACGACCAGAGCGGCTGCCGCACTGAAGGAAAACGATGCGGACGCGTCAAAAAAAGAAGTGACGTCGAAAGGGCAGGACACCGTCCCCGAAAAACCAAAGCCTAAACCCCAAAACTGATAATACCCTGCCGGGAGTGGGTGGCTTGTTCTTGTCTGCATCTCCGAGCGAGCGGTATCAGCAAAGGAGAACTACCCAAATGAACCAACTAATCAGCAAGACAATCGCAGTCTTTTCCAGGCCGTTTACTTTCCCTGGCTTTGACGAATTACTCCCGGCGGGCGAATACGACATAGAAACTGAACTTTCCGCACCACCAGATTATTTGGATCCAGAAGCCTGGAAAGCATCAGTGCTAATCTTTCTGCATCCACGGAAATCTCACCCCGGTCTGGCGCGAACCTTGACCGTTTCTCTTGCTGATTTGGAGAGAGCCCGCGCAAGGGATAAATTGTCTGCGAAGGAGTTGTCGCAATTCCTGCTCGACCAGCTTTTGGCCGATCCCATGGTGCAATTGATTATGGAAGCGGATGGCGTTTCAGAGACTCAACTTCGGCACCTCTACTCGGAGTCGATCATCTCTGAGGCAGACGACATATCATCAGATCAACGAGCCCTACCGCGAGGATGCGGAAACGGTTCTCGGTATACTTTCGCTGTCCAAGCTGCTGAGAACGAAGGAATGCCAGTTCGTCCTAATAAAACCCCTCGGATTACAGGCCGTCCCATCGGACAGTCTGAACCAGGCAGCTCCTTCAATCTCAAGGCTTAGGGCTCGGAACTTTCTTTTCCAGTCGCTGTATAAACCAAAACAGAAATCGAGGCCAAGAACTGATGGAAGACTTCGACAACGAAGCAGATCCGATCGTGGCTCGCGCCCACAATGATGTGCCGCAAGAACGCCCGTGCCTACGTTGCAGAACGCCATTCTGGAGCGAAGGGTTCGGAGAGCGGATTTGTCGACGCTGCAAGGGGTTGAGCGCGTGGCGAAATGGCGTATCGGTAAGCCCCGGGTTAGCTCGGCGTCGCTGATAACCTGACGCCGGTCTTACCAGCTTTTCTGATTATATCTCATTTTACCTCATTGGTGCTGACCCAGCCCGCTAATCCGGGCCGTTTTAGTGTGGAACCAGGTCGGTAATCGGCGCTGAAGACGAAGCGTAACCGCAATCGGATTGGAACCGAGCGGATATGGCACGCATTCGCTTCGCCGAACCAAAGTAGCTGAGATCTACCGCAAGAAAGGAAATCTCCGCGCGGTCCAACTTCTGCTCGGGCACACAAAAGTCGATAGCACCGTGCGATACTTGGGCGTTGAATTGGAAGACGCGCTAAGCATTGCAGAGCGCATAGACATCTGAGACAGTTTGGCGTTCGGCACTGTCGGTCGCCAATCCATAGCGGTTCTAGTTCTTTTACGCAGGGGGGGGACGTAGCGAGCCCTGAGCGGAAGTGTCAAAATCTTGTTGCATGCGCTCGCAGCACAGATTTCTCGGCACAGGCGCAATTTACAGGGTACCGGACCGAGCGGCCATTTGATCGCACCGCGGGTACTTGTGCAGAAGCGGCGCGAACATCCCCGCCTGACAGCCAATGTCGTCCGGCCAGTCATTCCTAGTTACGAGGAAGCCTTGATCACATACTCCTCTCTCGCCGCACTCAGGCCCGGCAACTGAAACGCGGACTTAAACTGCCACCCGCTGATAGCCTGGCCCCAATTCGACACAACGAAAAACTAATACCAGACAATTTCTTTCGGTAGTTCACCAGGAACCTTGGTCACCGGCAGTTTCAAATACTACTAGCCGTAGCGGTGCTCCCATTGCGATGAGGGAAACTTCCTTGACTCTATTCTGGGTAAGGACCACAAAAGCGCATTGGTGAAAATTACTCGCCGCCGCGATGCTGCCGGTTACGATAATCCAATGGCCTTCAGACTAACTGTAGCATGTGCCCCAGCATAGGAACGGGTTTCGCTGGGGTCTTCGCTATGAGCTCGTTCCTCGCAAGCATTCGCAACCGTCACCTGACAAGCCCCAGTCATCGCGTGACCCATGAAAGAAGGCGCCGTATGAACAGCACATGGCTCATAAATTGCGTACTTGATGCCAGATAGATCAAGTCTGACGCTCCGTATCAATCTGTCATTCATCGTGTTTACGCGCTGCATTCTTTGTTTGATCCCGACACTTTTGGTGTTGCTCTCAGGAACGCAGCTTCCTGCCCAAGTCGCAGGCAATGCCGATGGATCGGTTTGTGACGAAGGTTTCGAAAACAAGAACGGATCGTGCCAAAGAATAGACTTACCAGAAAACGCATATTTAACTGGTAGCTCCTATGGCAGCGGCTGGGAATGCAATCACGGTTTTCAGAATGTCGGAGAACTCTGTGAGGAAATAAGAGTTCCTGAAAATGCCTTTCTTGTATCAACCGGAGATCAGTGGAAATGCAATCGGCTGTTCCGGCGTGTTGGAGAAGAATGCGAAGAACTGATTGCACCTCAAAATGGGTACGTCGAAACGCGGTTTGGTGCGCAAGAAGTACACTGCAACTGGGGATTTCGTAAGGAAAGCCAGGAGTGTGTTGCAATAGTTGTCCCAAAAAACGGTCGTCTGAGCGACAAAAGAAGCTCGGATGGTTGGGTATGCCTCAGAGGTTACAGGGCAGCGGAGAGCGGCTGTGAGCCAGTGGCTGTTCCACAGCATGCATATCTTGCGCCTGAAACCTATTCCGGATGGAAATGCGAACGTGGTTTTCGCGCGAACCAGGACAGGTGTGTTGCGATCTTTGTCCCTTTCAACGCTCACTTAAATCGGAGAGGTGACGGTTGGGAATGTAATCGGCCGTTCACGAGACAGAATGACAAGTGCGCCGAAAATGTGCCGCGACAATAGGTTGGTGGAAATCAATACCGCCTGAAATATCCGGAAGGACCAAGCGTGAACCATAACTCGATTAACGAAAATCTGGGCAAAAGGCTCAAGGCGGAAAGGGCGCATCGCTGGTCCTACAATGTAAAGATGTTTATCGCGATAGCGGTATTTGTTACGGCGATAATTGTTGTGGTGTTTTTCTGATGCGCAAAAATGCCCCTCAAGTAACCCTTCCGGACTACAATATGTCAGCTCGTGGTTTGGAACAAAGAGCATTTCAGGACCGCAGTGTTCGTAAGTCGCGGAACGCTGACGTATCAGGAGTGATTGAAGTAGAATTTGGAAAGTACTTGATTAAGGCTGGCGTTCTGAGCGGTAATAGTGTTGCACGGGCATTTCCCATGCCACCAGCTAAAACGCAGGCAATGATTGCCGATGCAGTTGGCGAAACGCCGGCATTGGCCATTGAAGCCTTAAAAGAAGTTCTCGAAGAACGAGACAGGAAGCGTAGCGGTCAACGCCGTTTGGAGGGAAACTCCGGCACCCTCGTTCCCAGTGAAAGAGAATATGCCGAGGCATTGCGCCAGATCAGGCTCACCCCTGCGCAAGTCACAATGCTCAAAGCACTTACAATCGCAGGCAAGGACGGTCTGACTATTGGTCACTTGTCACAGGCAGCCGGTTACAAATCGCGCGAGGCGTCCATCAAGGTCTTCAAGAAAATCGGACTATTGATCGCTGAATATCTGGAACTCCAACTTCCCGAAGCCGGATCGGTGCAGAATGATGGCGCCGCGCAAGTTCTGGCATTTTCTCACATCGAAAATGACGATGAGCCAGCCACTTGGATCATGCATCGGGAACTGCGCGATGCTGTTCGTTCGGTTCTTTGACGTGCGTTCCCGCCCCGCTTTTGAAGCGAGCTCTGTACCGGAATAAATGCAAGAAAGGTTGCACACGTAGCTTATGCTGGAGAAGAAACCATACCCGCTCGACCTGATCTATGTACCTGTGAAGCGTGCAAAAACACTTGATCAGCAAAAAGTCCTGACGCTGGCCGAAGATATTCTGAAGAACGGCCAGAAGACCCCGATCCAGATACGCGCGGACAACAAGAGGTTCGTGCTGATTGAAGGCCTTCACCGACTAGAGGCCATTCGCGCCCTCGGCGGTGATACTGTCGAAGCCTTTTTGGTGCGCGCCAGGCTACACTAGATTCTTGTTGAGATTGGCGTTCGACAGGGCCTCGGAAAATGTCAGCAGGCGCTGATTTTCTTCATCCCAAAGGTGCAATCTTGCACAGTGGAGGCTCTCATATAGAGTGATACGCTGGCAATTTTTTAACTCAGAATGGTCACGTAATACCTCGTTTAGCCGATAAAACGGAATGCGGCTGGCGAGGTGGTGAACATGGTGCACACCGATGTTGGCAGAGAACCACCGTAGGATGCCTGGCAGCGCATAGTGAGAACTGCCATAGAACGCGGCGTTCTGAAGGTTCCATTCTTCTTCCCGATCCCAAGTCGTGTGTTCGAACTGGTGTTGAATATAGAAGAGCCAAATGCCAATTGATGATGCGACAACCACGGTTGGCAAGAAAACACACGCCAACACCTCAAAGCCTCCGGCCCATAAAATCAGAGCCAATAACCCTGCAATTGCCGCGTTTGTTCCCATCGCACTTGCCCAGTACAGCCAGCCCGACCGCATGAAACCAACAGGTAAGCGGTATTGAATAAAGAACGTATAGACCGGCACAACACCGAACAGGAAGACGGGGTTCCGGGTCAGACGATACGCGGCACGCCCGAACCAATTGCGTTTCAGGTATTCCTCAACGGTCAATGTCGGGATGTCACCCATGCCACGCCGATCAAGATTTCCAGTTGAGGCATGGTGAATCGCATGGCTTTGCCGCCAGACGTCATAGGGTGTCAGGGCGAGAACACCCAGAACCCGGCCAGTCCAATTGCATGCGGCACGGTTTCTAAAGAAAGATCCATGACCACAATCATGCATAATGATGAAGATACGGACCAAAAACGCGGCATTCAGGGTGGCCAGCAATATTGCGATCCAGACACTAAAAGATAACGCAAACCACGCTAGGGCCCATAACGCGAATAAGGGTAAAAGAGTAATCGCAAGTTCAATGACACTGCGCTTAGCATCGGGCACACGGTATCGCGCGAGCGCCCGGGTCAATTCCTGCTGTTGCAACTGACTTGTTCTCCAAGGGCTTTTAGCAGCCCGTTGTGCAAACGAGCACCCCATAAGGGTGCCCGTAAAAGGTCAGGCCAGTGCCAGATTGGCGGCGCTGTCGCGTCCGTCACGGCCAGCTTCGACGTCAAAAGTGACCTTCTGGCCGTCTTTCAATTCGCTGATGCCGGAACGTTCAAGTGCTGAGATATGCACGAACACATCGCGCTTACCATCTTCAGGCTCGATAAAGCCAAAACCTTTGGTCGAGTTGAACCATTTTACTGTGCCATTTGCCATGGTGGAAGTCTCCTAATACTTGCCGCCCGCATCATTGCGGCGACTCGGCGTGGTCGGTCTGAATCGAAAGACTGAACGCCGAGTTTGGGAGACAGCAGGTCGAAAAAGAAAAACGTAAGCCTTGTGTATATGGACTTTGAGTACACACGATACAAGCCTTGATACAATGGAAAGCAACAGAAGATCTGAGTCTGCCTAGCCCAATTTGGGACAAAGATAGGCAGAACGCATTGCTCTGCGTTTCGGAAATCAGAGGTCGGCTTCTGATAAAACCTGCCGAATGCGTATGCAGCAAATTGATTGCTCAGGCACGGCAGGTAGGGCTCACTGTCCGAAATCGCCGCGTGCTTCAAGAACACCGCGGCCAGGCACAAATGTTCATTGATTGAAACATTACTAAATCAACGAGTTGACCTCTCTAACGAACGGTAGATTCTGCGCGGCCCGAATCTTGGGTCATGCTGCGTTGGCATAGGGCGACTGCGAGCCTCAAAGTGCCATTAGTAGGTCCGTATCTGCGTAAGCATCGGGCAAGAAACGTTACCGATGTTACAGTTGGCCGTAAGTTCATTCAGGGCGGCCTCCAATCGCTTAAGTTCGATTATCTTCATACGCACATTGGAGATATGAAGCTCGGCCAGTTCCTTAACGGATTGGCAATCCTCGCTATCACCTTCGGACAGGTTGAGAAGCACCTTTGCATCGGCAAGCGCAAAACCCAAGTCTCGGCACTTCCTTAGAAAACAAAGCCGTCCCACATCGTGCGCAGAGTACATGCGTCGATTATTCGATGCCCTTTCTGGTTTCGGCACGATCCCTTCGCGTTCATAGTAGCGGATAGTTTCAATTCCGACACCGCTTTGCCGGGATGCCTCCCCAATCGCAAACATGTGAGATTTCCTGTCTTGATCCTGTAGTGGCTACAGAAGTTATACGAGAGGTTGTTGTCTCTACAACTCCGCGCGACGTAGTCCATCAGGGAAACAGAATGCAGAAGTACCTTAGCCTCAGCTATTTGGGATCGCTATCAGCGCTTGGCGTCGCGACTTGCTGCGTTTTGCCCATGATGATGATGTTACTGGGGCTGGGCGGCAGTTGGTTGGCAATCTTTGGGAAGGTTGCGGCAGCGAGTTACTATGTGCTGACGATTTCAACGGCGCTCGTCGCGATATCGTGGCTGGTATCTTATCGGCGCGGTTCCTTACCGACGTTAAAATGGCGGCTTGCAGGAACAACTCTAATCACCGGCGTGGCTTGGGTCGTTGTGTTTAACGAGGCACGGATTAACGATTACCTGATCATGCAGATGTGAGACTATGACAAAACAAACTGTAGTCCTAGAAAGCACCCTGATTTGCCCGAAGTGCGGCCACAGCGAAACCGAGCAAATGCCAACGGATGCTTGCCAGTGGTTCTATGAATGCAAGTCGTGCAAAACAGTTTTGAAGCCGTTGGAAGGCGACTGTTGTGTTTACTGTTCATATGCCACGGTCCCGTGTCCACCAATTCAGCTAGGCGATAGCTGTTGCGGATGAAGTGAAGGACGGCTTTGTTGAGCAAACTGTGAACTGCCGCCGCGAGCATCGCTGCTATTTGCATGAATGACAGTTCTTTCCGCTGCTTGGCCGCACAAGATATTCGGCAGTTGCAATGTTGTTACTGCTACAAGCGCATGCAGCAATAAAATCCAGGGTACAGGTTGGGCTCGCAACTGACCTTCTCTGCGCACACCATGAATGGCCGTTCCGGCGCTAGCGTACTATATCGCCCCCAGCCTTAAGCGACCCCACAAACTCAATCAATGGCTCAAAATCAAACCCATCAGCAGCCCGTAGTGCCGCGATGTAACGTGTGCGGTGGTCACCGTCCGCAGTCAGTGTCCCACTGCCTGACCAGTCGAGGAATATGTCCGGATCAATCGTGGTTAGGTAGGCATCCGCCATGATCCGAGCCCAGCGTCCGTTACCGTTGGCGAAGGGGTGAACCCATACCAGTTTGTGGTGGAAGCGCGCGGTGGCTTCCAGCGGCTCGTAGGTGCCGTTGTCGCACCAGTATCGGGCATCGTCGAGGCAGGTGCGCATCTCGGTCGAGATGTGCCAGACCGGCACGCCGATGTTCTTCTCGGTCAAGCGGTAGACGCCTGCCCAATCCCAGACTTGGCCGAACAATCGCTTGTGGACCTCTCGTGCTGCATCGTCGGTCATAACTTCAAATGACTTGGGCCGCCGATCTAGCCAGGTAAGCCCTTCGATAATGTTTTCACCCTCCAGCTCATTCAGCTCGCCGCGCGTGGTGATGTGCTTGGCCTTAAGGCCAAGCAACTCGTCCGGTGTCAGTGGTGTTGCGCCGGTGGGTTCGTGCAGTTCCAAGGTCACTTCCAGAAATCCCGCGGCTTCTCACGTGCGATTTCCTTCGCAAGCTCTTCAATCATCTCTTCCTGGCTGCGCAAGCCTTCGATCTGCTCTTCCAAGGCCATGTGCGCGCGGGTGCGTTGTATGATGCGTTTGGCCTTCTTGCGAGCCTGCGCCATGACGATCTCCTCGACCGCTCCTTTGCGCGGAATGATCGCGTAGACCAGTTTACCGCCCATCGCCTCAGCCATCTTGTCCAGCTGGTTAAGGGAGATTGTTCCAGCTTTTTCCTTTTGGATAGAGCTGTAAACGCTGTTCCTGGATACGCTTAGCCGTTCGGCTAGCGTTGGTGCGCTCATGCCAATGGCTTCCTGGAAGGTTGCGATCCAACCTCCAAGTGGCTTGGCGAAGACCTGAGCCACTTGACTAGCCTGGTTTATCTTGCCTTCGGCTTGCCGCTGTTTTGCGCTTGATACGGACATCTGCCAACCTATGGTTTTGCATATTTACGTCTATTGTAATACTTTAGTATGTCATTATAACACGATTTGCAATACTACAATATGCCAAGTAATTTGATTTTGCCATGCCATAGCATTGCAGAATTACCAAAAGTTTTCGTAATCGGAAACACTCAAACTCATTGATGTGCTGGGAAGGCCGAGCAGAAATCACTAAGTTTCCGCGAGGAGAAATTGCTGTCCAACGGCAATTTCCTTCGCATTGATACCCAACTCCTTGATCGGATAGCCTTTATCGCCCCACCAACGAATATTTCGCATGTAGCCATTTCCAGCAACGTCCACAAACAAGCAGCGGATGTTCTGGTAGTCGCCCCAGACACCCGCTACGGCAATAAGCGGAACCCCTTCTGGAAGGCAAGCCACCTTTTCAAAACCGCGATAGTCGATGCCGTATTCGCGGGCTTGATGATAGCTCATGGTGAAGTGGTCGTGTGCAAAACTCATTGGTTTCCCTTCTTCGCTAAAGTTCCAGACCATGGCTGCGGCCTCGTTCGATCTGCAATTCGTTCAGCTCTGCTTCAGCTTCTCTTCGGCGGCCTTCACTAAGCTCAAGCTCTCGTTCAACTTCGTGTCCAGCGCGTTGTAAGTGGCCTCTTCGTTCAGCAAGCCACGCAACGCCCTCATTGACGCGATCTGCGAGCGTATGAGCAACGTCGTGCAGGCCGCGATACCATCCAATTGGGCTTGCAGCCTCTTCGTTGAGCGTGCCTCTAATCCGCTCAATTCTTTGGCTGAGGTTTCGCAGGCCGTCACCAACCGCTCGACGCAGGCGAGCAAGTCGCGTTCCAAGGCTGTCAGGGGCGTTGTCATTCATCTCTCCTCGATCTTGATGCAAATGACCGGCCTCCCAGCCATCGTGCAGGTCTTCAGCTCGGTCTGGTCGGGGTCCAGCGTCAGCCAGGTCTGTTCCCCTTGGTCGATCCGCGTCAGGCCCAGTTCCGCCAGCTCCGAACGTGTCAGCAGAACCATCCAAAACCAGCTCGCGGCCATCATCGAGGCGATCCCCGTCACGATCAGCCCTGAGATCACCCAAGGAGAGATCGTCAGCCAGCGCCTGATCTGCTCGGTCCGTGTCTCGAACAAGCTCCTGCTCTCGTTCAGGAAGTGACGCGTATCGCTCTCGATGGTACGCCGCGCGTCGCTCACAATGGCTGTCAAATCGGTTCTGAAGCTCTCCAGCTGGGATGCCATCGAGGCGGCGTAGTCTTGGCGTATCGTGTCCAGCTCCGCGTTCAGTTTCTCGCTCAGCCGCGTCGGCTTGCCAGTCTTCATGAAAAATCTCTCCTTTAAGGCGCCAGCGTTCGCCGGACGCGGGGTCTTGGGCGGTCAGATAGGATTTGCCCGCACGAGGTAGGTCGAAGCCCGCGTCGGTAAGCGCCTCGATCATGCTTGCGCGATCCTCGATCAGACCCATGGAAATCTGATCGAGGATCCACGCATGCAGTTCGTCGCGGCCTTGGGCGCGGTTCGGAGCTTCGATGGTGTCACGCACTTCTTGGGTGCGCTCCAGTTCCATTGGATCGGCCCAGCCGTGGCGCTGGTTCATCAGGTCGCGCAGGCTGTCATAGGCGTCCTGGTAGCCCGGTGGCGCGATGTTAAGGCTGCGCCCGGTGGTCAGCTCCAGACGCGGGGTGCAGAAATGCAGCTCGACGCGGTCTTCGTGGCTGTGACGGACCCAGAGCATGTCATACTGCTCGCCGTCCAGCCCGGCGAAGGCTAGTTGCTCAAAGGCGTCCATTACCTCGGCCTGCCGCGCCTCGCTGGGAGCATCCTCGGCGGCAAAGCTGATCACGCCTGCACGATAGGTCCACTGGTGACGGCTCGCATCGATCAGGGCCTCGGTGCGGCTGGGATCGCCACGCAGCACCTCGGGCAAGGGATCGCGCGTCACCGTCAGCGGCTGGCCGTCTGCATCGCGGATCAGGTCACGGTTGCCATCGTAGGCCAGCACGCGCTCAGCCACGAGGTAGCCGACCGGCCCGGCGCCCGCGCCCTTGCCGTTGGGAAAGAACTTGATCAGCACCGCCGCGCCTCGTCGAGGAGCTGGGCAAGCTGGCGTTCGATCACCAACAGGCGGCGAGCAACCGCCAGGCTGTCGAGGTCGGTGCGACCCACCAGCATCGCCCGGTTCAGCCAACGCGCGATCTGGTTGAGGTTGCCGCCGATACGCCCCACGGCCAGCACCAGCGCCGGATCGACGCGCGGCACGGGCTTGCGACGGCGGGCCTCGGTCAGGCCAAGTGCCTCCCGCAGGAGCGTCGCGGCGGGCAGGCCAGCGGCCTCGGCTCTGGCGCGCAGCTCGGCCTTCTCGGTCGCCGTGCAACGGAAGACGAAGGTCTCTGTCAGCGGCTCCTTCGCGCGGGGCTTGCTCGCGCCGGTGGGGTTCGAAGGGGAGGCTTGCCGCCCCTCGCAAGGTCCCATGTCATCCGCGCCAGCGTATAACATGGGTCGCCTTGCTGTTTGCTCAGACCGCATGGCGGTGCTCCGCGTTTTCTGACGTCTCGCGGATCAAATCTCTGAGCAATTGGAGCTGGTCCTGCCACTCAGCGCTGCCCAACGGGGCCGGTGTTCTCGCTGGAAGCCAGAATCCCAGGTGATGTTCATGCGGGGACAGGGGAACGCTGCGTTCCAGCGTGGTCATACCCTCCCTGGCCAGCCTCTCGTTCCAGTCCCGGACAAAGCAGATGCCCCTCGAGACGAAGACCAGGTGCTGGCCATCCGGGGCTCGTTTTGAGCGTGTTCCGCCGGATTGCCCTTCATCGAGCAAATCCGGCGCGGACGCGTGCCCTCGTTCTATTCTAAGTTCTTGTTCTCTGTTCGGGGGGCGATCCTGTCCCCCTTTCCCGGACAGGTCTGTCCCGCTTTGTGGACAGGATTGTCCCCCTTTGGTGCGGCTAAGCGGGACAACCTTGTCCCGCTCCCGGCGGCGATCCGTGGCTCGTTTCAGAGCCGCGTCGGTCGGGCGATAACGGGACGCGTTCCCCTTGTTGGTCCCGCGCTCGATGGTCATGTAACCCGCCGCCTCGACTTTGTTCAGCGCTCGCTTGACCGACTTGGCGTGCTTGCCGATTGCCGCGCCGATGGTCTCGAAAGACGGGCGGCTCTCGCCGGTCTCATGATTGGCATGTGCCAGTGCCAGATAGAGCGCCACGCGCAGGGCGTTGTCGTCCAGTTCGTGGTCGGTGACCATCTCCAGCAAGTATTGCAGCTTGATCTTGCAGAAGGGCAGAAGCTCAGACATCGGCCCCTCCCGCGATTGCGATCACGCCCGCGATCTGGTATCCATTCTGTGCAAACTTTTCGATTTGGCCGTTGACGCGGGTGCCAGCCCAGTCAGCGGCCTTTCGATTTCTGAGGGGGCTGGACTCACCGAAACCCGCCTCAAAAGCCGCATAATCCGGATCAAATCCGGACCGAGCCTTAACAAGGGTAATGACAAAACCGACTAAGTACCTGGATTTATTGGTCGGAGTGAGAGGATTCGAACCTCCGACCCCTGCCTCCCGAAGACAGTGCTCTACCAGGCTGAGCTACACTCCGACCGTGGCGGCGGGTCTATACCCGGCAATTTGGATGTGCAAGAGGGATTTTGCGAGTTCAAACCCTGCGCTCATTGTCGCGATTGGTGTCAGGGCAGGGCGTCCGTGCGGTAGAGGCGGATTTTGGTGCCGCCGTGGTCAACCACCGGTCCGGGCGGCAGCAAAGGCAGGCGAGTTGCGCGGGCAAGCCCCGCATTGCTGGTCACGATCCCCGCGCGCCAGCCGCTGAATCGAGAGGCAAGCACCTTGCCCAACGCCCCGTAGAGAGAGCGCAGGCGTTTTTCATCACCGATTCGTGCACCATAGGGCGGGTTGACGATGACAAGACCGGCGTCGCCGGGTGGGGGCTTGATGTCGCTGACGGCGCGGGTTTGGAACTTTGTGACCTCACTCACTCCGGCCTGCGTCGCATTGGCTTGGGCGGCTTCAACCGCGCCCGAATTGCGGTCGGAGCCCGAGAAAACAAGATCGGTTTCGGACATATCCCCGTTGGCGCGTAGATCGCCCCAAGCGGCAGGGTCGAACCCGGCAAGGTCTTCGAAGGCAAAGCTGCGGCCGCGACCGGGGTTCAGCCCCAAGGCGATCTCGGCGGCTTCGATGACGAAGGTGCCGGAGCCACACATCGGGTCCAGGACCGGTTCGGATCCGGTGTATCCGCACTCGCGCAGGAACATGGCGGCCATGGTCTCGCGCATTGGGGCTTTGGCAACTACCGGTTTGTGGCCGCGTTTGTGCAGCGGCTCGCCGGATGTATCGACTGAAAAAGTGCAGATATCCTTTTCAATGCGTAGCAGGACCCGCAGGGTGGCATCGCCCGAGATTGGCGCGCCGAGAGTTTCGGTAATTGCGTGCTCGATCCGCTGCTTTGCGGCGCCTGCATGGTAGATACGGGATTTGCGGCTGGTCGCCTCGACTTTGACCGGCACATCGGGGCGCAGAAAATCTGACCATGGAAACTTGCGGGCACGTTTGTCGAGCTGGGCCAGGTGAACGGCAGGAAAGCTACCCATGCGCAGCAAGACCTTGTTGGCACCCCGCAGACACAGATTGGCGCGCCAGACATCGGTCCATCCGCCGCGCAGGCTGACACCACCGGGTACGATTCTGGCGTTTTCGAATCCGTTTTCGACAGTCTCGGCCAGCAAGGGGGCCTCGAGGCCGGGCGTGGCCACCAGAAATATCTCGAATTTGTCGCTGTGTTCCATTTTGGGTGCTTACACCGGATGCGATCCGGGTGCGACATGCATTTTCCACGCATCGAAACTGCGCAACGTGATAGGAATGTGACAATTACTTGCGGCTTTGAGCGGTAACAGGTTTGCGTTTATGACCATCCCCGCGTAAAGGGTCCATGATCGAAAATATGCCTGCGGATTTTGGACCGTTTTCGGCGCTTTTGCGACGGAGATCCCGAAAAACCGTGCTATTGCAGGATTCCGAAAGGACGTCGGCAGAGTTGGCGCAGACAAAGAGGCTTGGAAGACCGTAGCGACATGCAAACTTTCAAACTGAAAAAAGGGTTCGAGCTGCCGGTGCTGGGTGCGCCGGATCAGACGATTCATCCTGGACCCGAGTTTTCGACCGTCGGGGTTCTGGGCGGCGACTATATTGGCCTGAAACCCAAGATGCTGGTACAAGAGGGTGACGACGTCCAGCGCGGCACGCCCCTGTTTAGTCACAAAGACGCGCCCGATGCGATGATGGTAGCGCCATTGACCGGCAAGGTCGTCGCAGTCAATCGCGGTGCTCGGCGCGTGCTGCAAAGCGTCGTGATCGAGGTGTCAGACCCCAATGACACCGGGGTTGATTTCTCGGGCACCGGGAATGCCGACAGCGCCGAGGGCGTGACGGCCAAGCTGTGTGCTGCGGGTCTTTGGACGGCCTTCCGAACGCGGCCCTATTCCAAAATGCCGACACCCGGCACCACACCTGCAGCGATTTTCGTGACGGCGATGGACAGTGAGCCTCTGGCGGGTGATGCAGCCGTGATCATCGCTGACGCAGGGGATGGTTTCGCTGCGGGTCTGGCGGCGATCGCGAACCTGACCGAAGGCAAGACCTATCTGTGCCACAAAGAGGGTGACTCGGTACCGGGCGCCGATGTGCCAGGAATTGAAGCCGCCGCATTCGCAGGGCCGCACCCGTCGGGGCTGGCGGGGACGCATATCCATTTCCTCGAGCCGCTGGCAGGGGACAAGCAGGTCTGGACCATCGGGTATCAGGACGTCATCGCCATTGGTCGCCTGATGCAGACCGGCCATCTGGACCCCAATATCGTGATCGCTCTGACCGGTCCGGGCGCGCGTCAGCCGCGCTTGATCCGCACGGTCATGGGCGCATCGACCGACGATCTGACCCGTGACGAGGTCGATGTGGACGGGACGCCCCGGATTATCTCGGGTTCGATCCTGTCAGGTGCACAGGCTGAAGGCCCGACCGCTTATCTGGGCCGCTTTGCGCGGCAGGTTTCGATCATCCGTGAAGATCACGATCAACACACGATGGGTTGGATTCTTCCGATGCCGTCGAAATTCGCCGTACAGCCCGTGTTGGGCTCGGCCTTTGCGAAAAAGCTGTATGCGTTCACTTCTAACCTGAACGGCGGCCGTCGTGCGATGGTGCCGACGGGCGTGTTCGAAGAGCTGATGCCGCAGGACTATTTGCCAACGCAACTGCTGCGCGCATTGCTTGTCATGGACACGGACACGGCGCAGGCGTTGGGTGCGTTGGAGCTGGATGAAGAGGATTTGGGCCTTGTGGGCTTTGCCTGTCCGGCAAAATATGAATACGGGCTGGCGCTGCGCGACTGCCTGACCAAGATTGAAAAGGAGGGCTGATCCACATGGGTTTGCGCAGCTTCTTCGATCGGATTGAGCCGAACTTTACCAAGGGCGGCAAGTACGAGAAGTATTTCCCCATCTACGAGATGGTCGAAAGCTTTATCTACACTCCGAAAACCGTAACCACCGTGGCCCCGCATGCGCGGTCCTACGTGGATATGAAGCGGATCATGACCTATGTCGTGATCGCCACGATCCCCTGTATCCTGTGGGGGATGTGGAATACGGGCTATCAGGCGAACTCGGCCATTGCGACGCTTGGTCCGGATGCCGCGACCGGTTGGCGTATTGCTTTGCTGCAGATGTTCGGCATCTCGCTGGATCCGTCCAGCCTGTTTGCCAATGTGTTGCACGGGTTACTTTATTTCCTGCCGATCTACATCACGACGCTGGTCGCGGGTGGTATTTTCGAGGTCATCTTTGCCACCGTGCGCGGGCATGAGGTGAACGAGGGCTTTCTTGTCACATCGATGCTCTACACGCTGATCCTGCCGGCATCGACACCGCTGTGGCAGGTCGCTTTGGGCATCATCTTTGGCGTTGTCATCGGCAAAGAAGTATTTGGCGGCACCGGCAAGAACTTCCTCAACCCGGCATTGGTGGGGCGGGCGTTCTTGTATTTCGCTTATCCCGCGCAAATGTCGGGGGACTCGGTCTGGACTCCTGTGGATGGGTTCTCGGGCGCGACCGCGTTGGGGATCACCGCAGCCGAGGGCGTTCAGGCGCTGGCGGCCGACGGTATCACTTGGGCCAATGCGTTTTTCGGCACCATTCAGGGCAGTTTTGGCGAGACATCGACCCTGGCCTGTATGATCGGCCTGGCCTTCCTGCTGACAACGAAAATTGCCAACTACCGCCTGATCCTGGGCTGTTTGGCGGGGACCATCGGCTTTAGCCTGTTGCTGAACCTGATCGGGTCGGACACCAACCCGATGTTTGCGATGCCTTGGTACTGGCACATCGTTCTGGGCGGCTACGCCTTTGGTCTGGCTTTCATGGTCACCGAGCCGGTTTCCGCCAGCCACACTAACATGGGCCGCTATATCTACGGTGCGCTGATCGGTGTCATGGTTGTGATGATCCGCGTCATTAACCCTGCTTTCCCCGAAGGCATGATGCTGGCTATCCTCTTCGGAAACGTCTTTGCGCCGCTGATCGACTATTTCGTCGTGCAAGCCAACATCAAACGGAGGGCGCGTCGCCATGTCTGATACGCAGTCCCAAGAACCAAAGGGCGCGATTGCAAAATTTCTGGCCGCCTCGCCGGATTCTGTCGGTAAAACGATAATCGTCGCGGTCGCTGTCTGCCTTGTGGCCTCGATGGTCGTATCCGCCGCAGCGGTCAGCCTGCGCCCGGTGCAAGAAGCCAACGCGCTGAAGGACAAGCAGGTCAACGTTCTGCAAGTCGCCGGTGTCTATGAGCCGGGCGTCGATGTCTCCGAAGCGTTCGCTGCGTTCGAACCGCATGTACTTGAACTGTCGACGGGCGCTTTCGTCGACGATCAGTTCGACGCTGCCACGTTTGATGACATCGCTGCGGCCAGCGATCCCGACCTGAGCGTTGCGCTGGACAATGACCCGGCAGGTATTGGGCGTCAGTCTAAGTATCGCGTGATCTACCTGTTGCGCGACGATGCGGGCGAGTTGGACAAGGTGATCCTACCGCTGCATGGCTATGGCCTGTGGTCCACGCTCTATGGCTTTATCGCACTGGAGAACAACGGCAACGATATCTTCGGCCTGCAATTCTATCAGCATGGTGAGACGCCGGGCCTTGGGGCCGAGGTGGACAACCCACGCTGGAAGGCACTGTGGAATGGAAAACGTCTGCGTGATGACGCGGGTGAGCTTCAGATCACCGTCGCCAAATCGCAGCCCGCCGCTGGCCCCGACTTCTATGTCGACGCGCTGGCCGGGGCGACGCTGACCTCGGTAGGTGTCGATAACCTTGTACGGTTCTGGATGGGAGATGCGGGTTACGCTCCGTTTCTGGCCAAACTGCAAGCAGGAGAATTCTGATGTCTCAGACTAAGAAAGAGATGCTGGTCGACCCGCTTGTCGACAATAACCCGATCACTCTGCAGGTGCTGGGCATCTGTTCGGCGCTGGCGGTGACCTCGTCACTGCAGGTCTCGATGGTGATGGCGCTGGCGGTGATCTTCGTGACCTCGTTCTCGTCCTTCTTTATCTCGTGCCTGCGCAACCAGATTCCCGGCTCGATCCGGATCATCGTGCAGATGGTGATCATCGCCTCGCTGGTGATCCTGGTGGACCAGATCCTTAAGGCCTATGCGTTTGAGATCTCGAAAACCCTGTCGGTTTTTGTCGGCCTGATCATCACCAACTGTATCGTGATGGGCCGGGCCGAGGCGTTTGCGATGAAGAACCCGCCCGTCGCGTCGTTCATCGACGGCATGGGCAACGGTATGGGCTACGGCCTGATCCTGCTGCTGGTGGGCTTCATCCGCGAGCTGTTCGGGGCCGGGTCGCTGTTTGGCATTACCATTCTGGAGACCGTCAACAACGGTGGCTGGTACGTGCCCAACGGGATGCTGCTGCTACCTCCGTCAGCGTTCTTCATCATCGGTCTGATCATCTGGGCCTTCCGCACATGGAAGCCGAACCAGGTGGAAGAGCGTGAATATAAAATTCAGCAGGTAGAGGCCCACTGATGGAAGGTCTGATTTCACTGGCCGTAAAGGCCATCTTTGTCGAAAACCTTGCGCTCAGCTTCTTTCTTGGCATGTGTACCTTCATTGCCGTGTCCAAGAAGATTTCGACCGCGCTGGGTCTGGGCATCTCGGTCATGGTTGTGCAGGCCATCACCGTGCCCGCGAACAACCTGTTGCTGAACTACCTGCTGAAACCGGGGGCGTTGGCCTGGGCGGGTTTCCCGGATGTGGACCTGACCTTCCTTGGCCTGATCTCGTATATCGGTGTGATTGCGGCGATGGTTCAGATCCTTGAGATGGTTTTGGATAAGTATTTCCCGCCGCTCTACAACGCGCTGGGGATTTTCTTGCCGCTGATCACGGTGAACTGCGCCATTCTGGGTGGTTCGCTGTTCATGGTCGAACGCGACTATAACTTTGCCGAGGCCGCGACCTACGGTCTGTCATCGGGCTTTGGCTGGGCGCTGGCCATCACCGCGATGGCGGGTGTGCGCGAAAAGCTGAAATATTCGGATATCCCCGACGGCCTGCAAGGGCTTGGGATCACCTTCATCACCGCGGGTCTGATGGCGATGGCCTTCATGTCCTTCTCAGGCGTGAAACTGTAAGGAGGGGCGCATGGAAACTTTTAGCTTAGGCGTCGTTCTTTTTACTCTGATCGTGTTGGGGCTGGTGGCCATCATCATGGCTGCGCGGTCCAAGCTGGTGTCGACCGGGAACGTGAACATCACCATCAACGGTGAGAAAACCATCTCGGTCCCAGCAGGTGGCAAACTGCTGCAAACGCTGGCGGCCGAGAAACTGTTCGTCCCCTCCGCCTGTGGCGGCGGCGGTACCTGCGCGCAATGCCGGGTGAGGGTGCATTCGGGCGGTGGCTCGATCCTGCCAACCGAGGAAAGCCATATCACCAAGCGTGAGGCTTCGTGCGGTGACCGTCTGTCCTGTCAGGTCGCGGTCAAGCAGGACATGGACATCGAAGTCCCCGAAGAGGTCTTTGGCGTCAAGAAATGGGAATGCACCGTTCGCTCGAATGAAAACGTGGCGACCTTCATCAAGGCCCTGACCCTGGACCTGCCGGAAGGCGAGGACGTGAACTTCCGCGCCGGTGGCTATATCCAGATCGAGGCCCCCGCGCACGCGTTGAAATACACCGATTTCGACGTGGAAGAGGAATATCGCGAAGATTGGGACAAGTTCAATCTGTGGCAATACGAATCCGTCGTGGCCGAACCGATTGAGCGGGCTTATTCCATGGCCAACTATCCGGACGAAAAAGGCATGATCATGCTGAACGTCCGAGTGGCTTCGCCGCCTCCGGGTTCGGATGGTATCCCCCCGGGTCAGATGTCGTCGTATATCTTCAACCTGAAACCGGGTGACAAAGTCACGATTTCGGGTCCGTTTGGTGAGTTTTTTGCCCGCGACACGCAGAAAGAGATGGTCTTTATCGGTGGTGGTGCGGGCATGGCCCCTATGCGCAGCCACATCTTCGATCAGCTCAAGCGTCTGGAAAACCGCGATCGCAAGATCAGCTTCTGGTACGGCGCGCGGTCGAAGAAAGAGATGTTCTTTGTCGAGGATTTCGACCAACTGGCCGAAGAGTTCGACAATTTCGAATGGCATGTCGCCCTGTCGGATGCGCAGCCCGAGGACGATTGGAAAGGCTATACCGGCTTCATCCACAACGTTCTGTTCGAGGAATACCTCAAGAACCACCCCGCGCCCGAGGATTGCGAGTTCTACATGTGTGGACCGCCGATCATGAACCAGTCGGTCATCAACATGCTGCTGGACTTGGGCGTGGACCGCGAAGACATCATGCTGGACGATTTCGGCGGATAAGACAGGATAAACCGGCGCAGCACAGCGCCGGTTTTTTTACAACCGGAGGTCGCTGGCCTCTGGCGACAGACAGGATTTGACGTCGAACAACACGCTTTGATCCTTGCCAAAGGCGCGTATCTCGGCTGGGGCGAGCGCCAGAAATTCCTGATGCGCAACTGCCAGAACGATACCGTCATAGGCACCGGTTTCAGGCTGCGAAGTCAATGAAATCCCGTATTCCTTCTGCGCGGCAACTGCATCCGCATGGGGGTCGTGGACATCGACTGTGACGCCATAGTCTTGCAACTCGTCAATGATATCGACAACGCGCGTGTTGCGCAGGTCGGGGCAGTTTTCCTTGAAGGTCAGACCCATCACCAGCACGCGGGCGGCGGCCACATTGATCCCGTCGCGCATCATCCGCTTGACCAGTTGCGAAACCACATAGCCGCCCATACTGTCATTCAACCGACGCCCGGCGAGAATGATCTGAGGGTGATGGCCCACGGCCTCGGCCTTGTGGGTCAGGTAATAGGGGTCGACGCCGATACAATGCCCGCCCACCAGACCGGGGCGGAAGGGTAGAAAGTTCCACTTGGTCCCCGCGGCGCGCAGAACTGCATCGGTGTCGATATCCATCCGGCCAAAGATCATCGCCAGCTCATTCACCAGCGCGATGTTCAGGTCGCGCTGGGTGTTCTCGATCACCTTTGCGGCCTCGGCCACACGGATGCTTTCCGCCTTGTGGGTGCCTACCGTGATGATCCGCGCGTAAAGCGCATCCACCAGATCGGCCACCTCAGGGGTCGAGCCGGACGTAACCTTGCAGATATCCGCGATCCGATGGGTCTTGTCGCCGGGGTTGATCCGCTCGGGGCTGTAGCCTGCAAAGAAATCGCGGTTGAACACCAGGCCCGAGGCGCGTTCCAACACTGGCACACAGTCTTCCTCGGTCGCGCCGGGGTATACGGTGGATTCGTAGATAACCAGATCACCGGGTTTCAGCACGCGTCCAACGGTTTCAGACGCGCTGAGCAGCGGTGTTAAGTCAGGCTGCTTGCCTGCCGTGATCGGGGTGGGGACAGTGACGATATAGGTGTCGCATCCGGCGATTTCTGCCGCATCGGTGGTGAAGGACAGGCCGGTTGCGGCGCGCAGGTCCTCGGGCTCGACCTCATGGGTTGCGTCCTGACCGGCGCGCAGGGCGGTTATCCGGGCTGTGTTGATGTCAAAGCCAATCACAGGGCCTATTTTGCCGAAGGCCACTGCCAGCGGCAGGCCGACATAGCCCAGTCCGATCACGGCGATCTTGCGGGCGTTGGGGTCTGTTTCAAACATCGCCGTCATTTTCCATGATAGTCGCGGAACCACGCGACGAACCGGGCAATGCCCTCTTTGAAATCGGTTTGCGGGCGGTACCCTGTCAGGGATTGCAGCAGATCATTATCGGCCCATGTCGCAGGCACATCGCCCATCTGCATAGGCATGTAGTTTCGGATAGCCTTTTTGCCCAAGGCATCCTCAATGGCCTCGATGAAGTCCATCAGCCGCACCTTGTCTCCATTGCCGATATTCACCACCCGCCACGGCGCTGCCGGAGACAGGCTGTCGCCCTCGGCAATCTGATCCGCGCTGTCCGGGCGCACGGGCGGCACGTCGATCAGCAGGCGGATACCCCGCACCAGATCCTCGACATAGGTGAAGTCGCGGTACATGTCGCCGTTGTTGTAGATGTCGATCGGTCGGTCATCCAGAATGGCGTCCACAAATTTGTAGAGCGCCAGATCGGGACGCCCCCAACTGCCGTAAACAGTGAAAAAGCGGAACATCGTCGTCGGCAGGTTCCACAGATGAGCGTAGGAATGGCCCATCGCCTCATTTGCTTTCTTCGTGGCTGCGTAGATCGTCAGAGGGGTGTCGGCCTTTTCGACCTCGGTAAACGGCATCTCTTCGTTCGCACCGTAAACGGATGAGGTCGATGCCATCAGCAGATGCGCAACTTCATGTTCGCGGGCAATCTCCATGACATTGAATGTGCCCACGACGTTCGAGTTGATATAGCTGCGCGGGTCTTCCAGGCTGTAGCGAACCCCGGCTTGTGCGGCGAGGTGAACGATGACCTCGGGCTTGAAGTCATCGGCGATCTGTTTCAGGCGGTCGTGATTTTCCAGCAAGTCCTCGGTTGCGGAAAAGCCCGGATTTTGCAGCAGCATCTGATGGCGGCGCTGTTTGAGGGTGACGTCGTAATAGTCGGTCATCCCGTCATAGCCGTGCACACGAAAGCCTTCGGCCAGCAAAAGCTTGGCCAGATGGAACCCGATGAACCCGGCCGTTCCGGTGACAAGAACCCGTTTCATGCAACCCCCTGTTTCATCGCCGTTTGATGCTGCATCAGGGATACTGTCACCGGCCCGAGGTCAAGCGGTTTTCGCACTTTAGAGTGTCAGCCGACGATCATCTGTTTCATGCGGAGGGCTTCGTATTCCAGCTCTTTCAGGCGGAAATGAACGACGTCACCAATGGTGATCACGCCGCGCAGGGCACCGTCGGCGAGAACCGGCATATGGCGGAACCGCCCCTCGGTCATGGTTTTCAGAACGTCGTTCAGCGGGTCATCAGGTGCGCAGGTTTTGACCTCACGCGTCATCAGGTCCTCGACCGATTGGGGAAGCGTCTGACCGGGGGTGTCGGCCATGCGGCGCACGATATCGCGTTCCGACAGAATGCCTTGCAGTGCGCCGTTTTGGTCTGTCACCAGAACCGCCCCGATTTTCTTTTCCTTCAGCGTGTTCACCACCGAGTGAATCGTGTCGTTTGGACGCACCGAGAACACCGCATTTCCCTTGCCCTCAAGCAGTTTCGCCACGGTCGTCTGCGAGTGTGAAAGGTTCGAATCGGCCGACTGGCTGCGCGTGCTGGTCGCGGCCTTGTCGCCGCGGGTCGGTGGCTGGTAAGAGCTTGGGGCCATGGGCATTCTCCTTCTGCTTTGTTATTTACCTTAGCGCAGCCAAACGACCTGTATAGGGTGCAATTGCCCGTTCCGTGGAAAACTGCCGAAAACCAAGGATATCCGAACTTTTGTCCGACCTTTCTCTGACCCCGCCTGTTGCAGCGCTGATCTTTTTCGCCGTGGTTGTATGCGGGCACAATTTTCGCATGGCATGGAAACAACAAGCGCCGGGGTGGCAGAAAAAGGCGTGGCTGTTTGGGGTGCCTGCCGGAATTGGCCTGCTGGTTTTGGGCTTCATGCCGCTGAAACTCTGACGCAGGTTTGACTCTGATCCGAGGCGCTGGCATATGCCGGGCACGTTTTCCTAAGAGGGTGCCGTGATGCGTCTTGTCCCCGTTTTGGCTGTTGCCGCGCTGGTGTCTGGCTGTTTGTTCGACAAAGAACCAGAGGTCGTGCGCCTGTCTGGCGAAACCATGGGGACGACTTTCAACATCACCGCCATCGGCGTGGACCTGGACGAAGAGGCGCTGGCAGGTGCAGTCGATCAGACGCTGGCCGAGGTCAACGCCAAGATGTCCAACTGGGATCCGAATTCCGAGGTGTCCACCTTTTCTGCGTCGGACAGCACCGATGCCGTGGCCGTATCTGACGAATTTGCGTTGGTGATTGATGCGGCAAATGACGTGCACGAGAAAACGGGCGGCACGTTTGACGTCACCCTTGGCCCGCTGATTGAGCTGTGGGGCTTTGGCCCGCGCAAACCCGAAGATCCTGTGCCATCGGATGCCGAAATTCAGGCCGCGCTGGACAGCGTCGGTCAGTCCCGCCTGTTGACGCTGGACCGCGAGGCCGGGACGTTGGCCAAATCGGATGCGGATGTAGGCATCAACTTGTCGGCCATCGCCAAAGGCTATGGCATTGATGCGGTGGCCGAAACGCTGCGCGAAGCTGGGATCGAGAACTACATGGTCGAGATCGGCGGCGATCTGGTCACTATGGGTCAGAATGACAAGGACGAGGCCTGGCGGATCGGGATCGAAAAACCTGAAACTGGCGTGCAGGCCATTCAGTTGATCGTTCAGCTTGACGATCTGGGGATGGCGACCTCGGGCGATTACAAGAACTTCTTCGAACAGGACGGCGTGCGCTATTCGCATATTATCGACCCGGTGACAGGCCGCCCGATCACGCATCGGACCACCTCGGTCACGGTGCTGGCGGAAAACGCGATGATGGCCGATGCCTGGGCCACGGCCATGTTGGCGCTGGGGCAGGAAAAAGGGCTGGAACTGGCCGAAAAGCATAAACTTGCCGTGTATTTCATCTCGCGGGATGTGACAGGAGGCGAAGATGCCTATATCACGGTCCATAGCAGCGCGTTCAAAGACGCCTTGGGCAGCAACTGACGGATACGGATCATGAGCACCTTTATTCTGGCTTTCATACTGCTGGCTCTTGTGATGGTCGGCATGTCGCTGGGCGTGATGCTGATGGGCAAGACCATCAAGGGCAGCTGTGGCGGTCTGAACGCGATCTCGGGTGCGGATAAATGCGTCGTCTGTCAGAAAGATGTCGACCCGAACAGCCCGCTGCGTGATCAGTTGCAGTGCAAGCGCGCCAAGAAGATGCTGGAACAGATGGAACGCGAAGCGCAGGTGTAAATTCCGCTTCGCCGCTGACGCCGAATTGGTTAGCCTAAGCCCCGGACGATCAAAGGGGCGTATCCGTGGCAAAAGCCAAAAACATCCTGTTCATCATGTTCGACCAGCTGCGCTGGGATTATCTGAGCTGCTACGGCCATCCGCATCTGCATACTCCGAATATCGACCGGTTGGCGGCGCGGGGTGTGCGATTTGACAGGGCTTATATCCAATCACCCATTTGCGGCAGCTCTCGCATGTCGACCTATACGGGGCGCTATGTGCATTCGCACGGCGCATCCTGGAACGGCATCCCGCTGAAGGTTGGGGAGATGACGATGGGCGATCACCTGCGCAGGGCCGGAATGGAGTGCTGGCTGGTCGGCAAAACTCATATGCGCGCGGATGCCGAGGGGATGGCCCGACTGGGTCTGGAGCCTGACAGCCTGATTGGGGCCCGTGTGGCCGAATGCGGTTTTGACGTGTTCGAACGCGATGACGGGATGCTGCCCGAGGGACCGGATGGTTATTACGATCCGGACGGTGCGAAAGAGTACAACAAGTACCTCACTGCCAAAGGGTATGAGAGTGACAACCCGTGGCACGATTTTGCCAATTCTGGTCTGGACGCAGATGGCAACGTACTGTCTGGCTGGTTCCTGAAGCATTCGACCGAGGCGGCAAATATCGCCGAGGAAGACAGCGAAACCCCATACCTGACCGGGCGCGGGATCGAGTTCATGGATACTCATGACGGCCCCTGGTGTTGCCATCTGAGCTTCATCAAGCCCCATTGGCCTTATATCGTGCCCGAGCCCTATGCCTCGATGTACGGCCCCGATGACGTGCTGCCGGTAAACCGGTCCGAGGCTGAGCGTGACAACGCGCATCCCGTTCTGCGCGCTTTCATGGACACAAAGATCGGCCAGACATTCTCGCGGCAGGATGTGCGCGAGGCGGTGATCCCCGCCTATATGGGTTTGATCAAACAGGCGGATGACCAGATGGGCCACCTGTTCGACTGGATGGAAAAAACCGGCCGGATGGAGGACACGATGATCGTGCTGACCTCGGATCACGGCGATTTTCTGGGCGATCACTGGATGGGGGAGAAGACGTTCTTCCACGATGCCTCGACCAAAGTGCCGCTGATCATCTATGATCCATCGTCCGCCGCTGACGCCACGCGCGGCACGGCCTGTGATGCGTTGGTGGAATCCATCGATCTTGCCCCGACCTTTCTGAACGTGGCCGGTGGCGCAGATGCCTCGCATATCCTCGAAGGGCATTCCCTGTTGCCGATCCTGTATGGGACACAGGCGGAAACTCCGCGGGATGTGGTGATTTGCGAATATGATTATTCGGCCTCGCCGCTAGCGGAGAAACTGAATGCCTCGGTCCGCGACGCGGTGATGTTCATGGTCGCCGACAGGAAGTGGAAGCTGATCCATTGCGAGGGTGGCCATCGTCCTTTGCTGTTTGATCTGGAAAACGATCCACAGGAATTGACCGATCTGGGCGACAGCGCCGACCACGCCGACGTCATCGCGCAGATGTATGAGCATCTGTTTACGTGGACCCGCAGGCAATCTCAGCGCACCACGCGGTCCGAGGCGCAACTGATCGAGATGCGGACCAAAAGCCGGGGCCGGGGGGTTGTTGTCGGCATCTACGACGAAAACGACATGCCGTTGGAGTTGACGGTGAAATACCGAGGCCGCAAAGCGCGCCCGTATCGGGAGATTGTCGGCAAGGATTAAATTCGCCGCGTCTACGCCAAAAGGCGGTTCACCCGGCGTCGGCCAAGGGGTAAA
Source organism: Ruegeria sp. F12 (assembly GCF_056533885.1). Taxonomy (NCBI): domain Bacteria; kingdom Pseudomonadati; phylum Pseudomonadota; class Alphaproteobacteria; order Rhodobacterales; family Roseobacteraceae; genus Ruegeria; species Ruegeria sp. F12. The sequence continues at coordinate 329,816 of NZ_JBQFOV010000004.1, forward strand.
AGGTCAGGCAAGAGCAGCAATCCCGGAGAGTCCGAATGACCGCCCCCAAACCTGTCGTCCTGTGCATTCTTGATGGTTGGGGTTTGTCCGAGGACACCGAGGCCAACGCCCCCTATCTGGCGCAGACCCCGACATTTGACGCGATCATGGCGCGAGGGCCGCACGCGCAACTGATCACACACGGGCCAGACGTGGGTCTTCCCAGCGGCCAGATGGGCAATTCCGAGGTCGGCCATACCAATATTGGCGCAGGCCGCGTGGTGGCTATGGATCTTGGGCAGATTGATCTGGCGATCGAGGATGGGTCATTTTTCGAAAATCAGGCGTTGCAGGCCTTCATCGCCAAGGTGAAGGCGGCGGGCGGCACGGCGCATCTGATGGGTCTGGTCTCGGATGGCGGCGTGCATGGGCACCTGAACCACATCGTCGCGGCGGCCAAGGCGATCACGGATGCGGGCGTGCCGGTGGCGTTGCACGCGGTGACGGATGGGCGGGACGTTGCGCCGAAATCGGCCGCGCCCTTTGTCGCCGAACTGGAAGAGCGACTACCCGAAGGCGCGCAGATCGTCACCGTCAGCGGGCGCTACTATGCCATGGACCGCGACAATCGGTGGGAAAGGGTCAGTCAGGCCTATGCTGCCATGATCAACGGGCAGGGGCGGGCGGCTAGCACGGCGCATGGGGCCATCGACCACGCTTACAACCAGTCGGAAACCGATGAATTCATCGTGCCCACGGTGCTGGACGGGTTCGATGGGGTGACGGATGGCGACGGGTTCTTCTGTCTGAACTTCCGCGCCGACCGCGCCCGCGAAATCCTGCGCGCGATTGGCGAGCCGGGTTTTGCCGATTTCGACACCGGGCCGCGTCCGCATCTGTCGGCTTTGCTGGGAATGGTGGAATACTCAGACGGCCACAACGCCTATATGACCACTGTATTCCCCAAGCGAGACATCGTGAACACCCTCGGTGAATGGGTGGCCAAACAAGGTCTGCGTCAGTTCCGTTTGGCTGAGACCGAGAAATACCCCCATGTCACCTTCTTCCTCAACGGTGGCAAGGAAACCCCCGAGGTGGGCGAAGACCGCTATATGCCCAAATCGCCAAAAGTGGCGACCTATGATTTGCAGCCCGAGATGTCGTCGGCCGAGGTGACGGCCAAATTCGTTGAGGCGATTGAAGAGGGCTATGACCTGATCGTCACCAACTATGCCAACCCCGATATGGTCGGCCATACCGGCGACCTTCAAGCAGCCATCAAGGCGTGCGAGGCGGTGGATCAGGGCTTGGCACAGGTCGTTTCTGCGCTGACCAAAGCAGGGGGCGCGATGATCGTGACGGCGGATCACGGCAACTGCGAGGTGATGGTCGACCCTGAAACCGGTGGGCCGCATACAGCGCATACGCTGAACCCGGTGCCCGTGGCTTTGGTCGGCGGACCCGAGGGCGCTACGCTGCGCGAGGGGCGGCTGTCGGATCTGGCACCGACACTGTTGGACCTGATGGGACTGGAGCAGCCTCAGGAAATGACCGGGCGCAGCTTGCTGTCATGAGGGCGCTTCCTGTTCTGCTCGCAGCCCTTCTGGCAGCCCCGCTTTACGCGCAGACGGACCCGTCCACTGCGGCGCTGAACGCGGCGCGCCAGCTCGAGGCGGCCTCGATCGCGCTGACCGAAGCCGACAGCGCGCGGGATCGGGTGCGGGCGTTGACCACCACGGTGCAGGCTTATGAGGCCGGGTTGACGGCGATGCGCGAAGGCTTGCGCAAGGCCGCTACGCGCGAGGCGAAGCTGACCGCCGAATTGCACGCGCGGGAAAAGGATGTGGCGCAACTGTTGGGTGTGTTGCAAACGATCGAGACCACAGCGCCGCCGGTTTTGATGCTGCACCCGTCGGGCCCGTTGGGATCCGCGAGGGCGGGCATGATGTTGTCCGAGGTCACGCCGGGCCTGAACGCCCGCGCTCAGGCGCTGGCCAGTGACCTGCGAGAGGTTCAGACGCTGCGCCAATTGCAGCAAAGTGCGACTGAAACCCTGACCGAAGGGTTGGTGGGTGTGCAATCTGCCCGAACCCAACTAAGCGCCGCGATTGCCGACCGTACAGACCTGCCGCGCCGCTTTGTCGAAGACCCTATTCGTACCGCCATCCTGATTTCTTCGACCGAGACTTTGGAAGGCTTCGCAAGCGGTCTGTCTGAGATTTCCGAGGGTGAAATTGCCGCTACCAATGCCGATGTATCCGACCGCAAGGGTCAGATCGACCTGCCAACGCAAGGGATCATCCTGCATCGCGCGGGCGAGACCGATGCCGCAGGCGTGACACGCCCCGGCATTGTGATGGGCACCCGGCCCCGCGCGATTGTTACATCGCCCACGGCCGCGACGATCCGCTATCGCGGGCCGCTGCTGGATTTGGGCAATCTGGTGATATTGGAGCCGCAACCGGGTCTTTTGTTCGTCTTTTCCGGCTTGCAAGAGGTGTATGGAGAGACGGGTCAGGTGATCCCGCAAGGCTCACCCGTTGGGTTGATGCCAGGTGAAACGCCGGAAATCGGCGCTATTTTGTCAACAAGCAGTGATGGCACTGGAACTGACCGCTCAGAAACGCTCTATATAGAGGTAAGACAAGAAAACAGCCCCGTGGACCCGGAATCGTGGTTTCGGACCGACAAGGATGGATAACCGAGTATGAAGAAATTTGTGATGGCCGGTTTGGCCGGAACCGTGGCAGGCATTATCGCAACCACTCAGATTGCAGGCCCCTTGCTGGCGCAAGAGGCCGAGAACAAGGCGAGCGTTTATCAGCAGCTTGACCTTTTTGGGGACATTTTCGAGCGTATCCGTTCGCAATATGTCGAAGAGGTTGAGCCCGAAGATCTGATCGAAGCGGCGATTGACGGAATGCTGACCTCGCTTGATCCCCATTCCAGCTACCTGTCGCCTAGCGATGCAGAGCAGATGCGTGTTCAGACGCGCGGTGAGTTTGGCGGGCTGGGGATCGAGGTTACGCAGGAAGAAGGTTATGTCAAAGTGGTCTCACCCATCGACGACACGCCGGCTGATGAGGCCGGGATCGAAGCGGGCGATTTCATCACCCATGTGGATGGCGAAAGCATTCTGGGCCTGACGCTGGACAAGGCGGTCGATCTGATGCGTGGGCCGGTGGGCTCGGAAATCGTGATCACCGTAGTTCGTGAGGGCGAGCAGGAGCCTTTTGACATCACCATTGTCCGCGACACGATCAAGCTGACTGCCGTGCGCGCCCGGACCGAAGGTACCAGTGTCGTTCTGCGTGTGACGACGTTCAACGACCAAACCTTCCCCAATCTGCAAGAGGGCCTGAACGAGCAGATCGAAGAGATCGGCGGCATCGACAAGGTCAACGGCGTTGTTCTGGACCTGCGCAACAACCCCGGTGGTCTGCTGACGCAGGCGATCAAGGTTTCAGACGCATTCCTGAACGAGGGCGAAATCGTTTCAACCCGTGGTCGTGACCCGGGCGAGGGTGAGCGGTTCAACGCCACCGCCGGCGATCTGGCCGAAGGCAAGCCGATCGTGGTGCTGATCAATGGCGGGTCGGCCTCAGCCTCGGAAATCGTGGCGGGTGCGCTGCAAGACCATCGCCGGGCGATTGTCGTGGGCACGAAGAGTTTTGGCAAAGGCTCGGTCCAGACGGTCATGCCGCTGCGCGGGGATGGTGCGATGCGTCTGACGACGTCACGCTATTACACGCCGTCGGGACGCTCGATCCAGGCGCTTGGGGTCAGCCCGGACATTATTGTGGAACAACCGCGTCGCGCTGCGGATACCGAGGAAGAGGAAACAAACCCCCGCACCCGGTCCGAGGCCGATCTGCGTGGCAGCCTGAACAATGACAGCCTCAGCGAGGATGAGATCCGTCAGATCGAGGAAGACCGCGCCAAGGCTGAAGAAACCGCCGAATTGCGGGAAGAGGATTACCAATTGGCCTATGCCATCGACATCCTCAAAGGTCTGTCGGCCTTCCGGCCCAACGGCCCGTCCCAGTAAATCGAAGGGCCGCTCCAGGGCGGCCCTTTTCTTATGAACTTAGCTTTCGACCTTCCGCAGCTTCTCTTCATCCAGCATCGTCGCGAGGATCATACCGACCGAGACCGAGATGGCGGCGAAGACAAAGGCCATGTTCATGCCGCTGTCAAACGCCGATGCGATAGCGGTTTTCACCTGTTCGGCCTCTGTCGGGGTCAGCTTGGCCATCACGGTTTTGGCGGAATCGGTAGTCAGCGTGCCGCCGTTGATGGCCCTTTGATCCGCATCGGACATTTTGATGCCATCCACCGCAAGCTGTTTGCCAAGGCTGGAGAGGCTGGTGGCATACATGATCGCGGTGGCGAACGCGACTGAGATGGCACCATAGACGAGATGGGTCATGAAGCTTAACCCGCCAACAAGCCCGGCGCGTTCGGGTTTGACCGCACTGACCGCAGCCGTACCCGATGGCCCCACTGTCAGCGTTGCGCCCAGCCCGATCATGGCCATGCCGGGCAGGATCTGGAAATAGCCCAGCCCTGCAGGCATCACCACGATGCTGAGCGCCCCTACGGTGGCAATGAGATAGCCCCAGAACAACAGCCGCTTCGGCCCGAAGTCGTTATAAAGCGTCCCAGAAACGATCGACCCGATCGCCAACAGTAAAGTCAGCGGGGCCAGCCCAAGCGCTGAATGAAAGACCGACCAGCCCAGAACCTTCTGCATATATTGCGGGAAATACAGCAGCCCGACAAAGGCGGCTGAGACGTTGAACATGTTCAGACCCAGCGTGATCAGAAACTCTCGGTTCTGCATCATTTGGGGCAGCAGCAGCGGCTCTTTCACACGCTTTTCGATTATGGGGAAAGACAGGAACAGCACGGCGCTGACGAAGAACACCATCAGCAGTGGCGGGGAGGCCCAACCCCAATCCGCGCCCACATCCAGTCCGTAAAGCAGCAGCAGGACCGCCAAGGACAATAGAACCATTCCGGCGATGTCCAGATGCTCACCCTGTTTGTGCTGTTTTTCACGCTCCATCAGGATCAGTGCCGTAATCATCGAGATGGTCGAGAATATGACATTGGCCAGGAAGAACAGCCTCCAATCACCGAAACTGACCGCTGCGCCGCTGATCAAGGGACCAAACACATTGCCACTGGTGACACCCGCCAAGATCATGCCCATGACCAAGGCCCGCTGTTCAGGCTTGGCGATCTTGGTGGCGCCAAAGGCCAGCGCGCAAGGCCAAACACAACCTGCGCCGATACCTTGCAAGGCGCGCGAGAGGATCAGGAAATCGAGGCTGGGGGACAGAAAACACATGACCGAAGAAAACAGAAAGATCGACAGCCCGATCAGCATCATTTTGCGGTGGCCGAACATGTCCCCCATCCGGCCTCCGGCCACCATGGTCATGGCAAAGAACAGGGCGTAGATGTTTAACACCCATTGGGTCGAGGTGATGTCCGCGTCAAAGCTGTTTTCGATCGCGGGGACCAGTATCAAGGCGCCGGTAAAGTCGATCCCGATGCCAAACCCTGTCACCATCAGGGCGATGACCTTGATAATACTCGTCCGGTCCATACCAATACTCCACCAATCGCCTATCGGTTCATGATGCACGGAAAACGCTGGAAAGATAGGGGCTTGGGTCGCAGGCGTCAGGTATCGGACTGTTGCGACCGGCGAAAGGCGCGTTTCAGAAGGTCCAGTTCCGCGCGCAGCAGGTCAATCTCGGCCCGCAGATCGTCCGCCGCAGGAACCCCTGCAATGATGGTGAAATCGCCCAGTTTTTCCGAACTGTCCCGATCTAGGATGACAAAGCTGTGCACCCCGTCCGACAGAGCCGAGTTCGGGACGGGAATAGCCAGCGCCCAGCCATCGGGCGAGGCGGTCAGAGTTACGCCGTCCAACACCTCATCCCGGTAGTGAACTGAGACGTGCGGCTCGGCTGAGGATGTGATCAGCCCTTGCCAGATTCCGTTTTCCAGTCTGAGCGGCGTCAGGATGGGGTGCGTCATGATATGGGCCTCATAAATCGGCGCGATGGTGGCGGCAGAAGGTCAGTTCGCGCACAAAAATGCGGTTCATCGTCGGGGCGTCAAAGATGAGATCTAGCCAGATCTTGTCGATCCGCCGCTCGTTCAGGGGGAGGTGGGCCAAATCGAAATCGACCCCGCCTGTTCGGTTTGGGTCTAACTCCCTGAGAACCTGTTCGGTATTGGGGCCGTGCTGGATGTTCAAACGGGCCATTCCGTGTGTATCGCGTTCCGCCTCGATCTGCGCATCGACCCGTATCAGGTGCTGCTTGGTCAGACCCTGCGCGGCATCTGCGGGCAACGCGACGGACAGGGACAGAAAGGAGCCTGCGAATTCGAACACCTCGAGACTGAGCCCAAAGGGTGCCAGATCATTGTCGCGCCGGTTGCGCGTCTGGCGCAGGCTGATTTCCGACAGCGCGCAGTCGTGAAACAAGGTAGTCTGACCGTCCAACGGTGTTCTGCGCGGGGCCGAGGCCAGCCCGCTGCGCGACAGCGGTTCGCGCCAGAGGTCGGGGCGCCAGCTCCAATCTGTGCCAAGGGGTTTGGCGAATTGGTTTGATCCGATCAGGGGCCGCGTCAAACGGCCATCCGCCGCATGGATCAACCGGTCCAGATCGGCGCGCAGCTTGCGCGCTTCGTCTCGCTGGTGGCGCAACTCGGCGGGGGGTGTGTGCCCGGCCATCTGTGCGGCCTGCCGCCAACGGGCCTGCACCTTGCGGAAAATATAGCGATCCAGAAATTTGCCCATGGTCCCCGTCATCTTTTGTTGACCACTGTTTAGTCAATGACGGTGGTTAGGATAAAGCCGAAACCCGGAAATATCGCGTTAATTCCGACGGAACAGTCGGGTTTCGGCTGGGCAGGCGGGTTGCGATCTGATACCCGCAGGGCCGTTCTTGCAATCGCGTGGACCAATGCGTACCGTCCGGCACCTGATTGCTGTAGATCATCCGAAAAAGCGCGTATCAAAAAACTTGAGGCAAGGCCGGGGTATGGAACCCACTCTTTTTTCGTTCATTTGGAAGTATTCGAAGAAACAACAGGTTGTGCTGTTGGTGCTGACGGTTCTGTCCTTCCCGTTTCTCTACGCCTCGTTGGAGTTGCCCAAGCAGATCATCAACGATGCCATCGGTGCGCCCAGCGATACGGTGACGGTGCTGGGGATCTCGTTCACACAGGTCCAGTATCTCTTGATTCTGTGCTGCGCGTTCTTGCTGACGGTGATCATCAGCGGGCTGATGAAGATGCGCATCAACACGATGAAGGGCATTCTGGCCGAACGGATGCTGCGTCGGCTGCGGTTTACACTGATCCACCGTACCATGCGCTTCCCAAAATCCTATTTCCAGACCACCAGCCAGGGTGAGCTGGTGTCGATGATCACCTCCGAGGCAGAGCCGATGGGAGGGTTGATGGGCGATGCGATTGCCCAGCCGGTGTTCCAGTTCGGGCAGATGATGACCATCGTCACCTTTCTGTTTATGCAAAGCGTTTGGTTCGGATTGGCCAGCATCGCGCTGATCCCGCTGCAAGCGTGGATCATTCCCAAGCTGCAACGGCAGATCAACCTGCTGAACAAGGACCGCATCCAGGAGGTGCGTCATCTGAGTTCGGAAATCGGCGAAAGTGCCGCGGGCATCAGTGATCTACGCACCAATGGGGGCTGGCGATATCGTCTGGCGCTGTTCAGTCATCGGTTGGGCACCTTGTTCGAGATCCGGTTCAAGATCTACAACAAGAAATTCTTCATGAAATTTCTCAACAATCTGATCACTCAGATGACGCCGTTCCTGTTCTATTCGGTTGGCGGCTATCTGGCGATCAAAGGAGAGGTTACGGTGGGCGCGCTGGTTGCGGCGCTGGGGGCCTACAAGGATCTGAGCGGCCCGTGGAAGGATTTGCTGACTTATTACAATCAGGTGCAGGATATGTCTCTGCGCTGGGAAATCGTGACCGAGCGGTTCGCGCCGGACAATATGATTCCAGAAAACCTGTTCGTGGGCGAGCCAGAGACGATTCCACACCTTACGGGCGTAATTCAGTTGCGCAACGTGACAGTCCGCGACGATGACGGCAAAACGATCCTTGAAGATATCGACCTGACGATCCCCAAGGGCGCGCGGGTTGCGATCCAATCTTCGAACGCGGCCGAGCGCAGTGCGTTGGCTCAGGTCCTCACGCGCGAGTTGCTTCCGGTGCAAGGCGATGTGACCATTGGCGGGCACGATCTGCAAGGGTTGCATCAGGCGGTGATCGCGGCCCGGATAGGCTATGCCTATTCGCGGCCCTATCTGTTCGACGGGACCTTGGGGGACAATCTGCTGATGCCCCTGCGCACCCGTCCGAAACATGCAGAAGAGGCCCAAAAAGCGCCGACACGTTGGCAGATCGAAGCGGAACGCGCCGGAAACCCGGTAGATTCCCTGTCGGACGAGTGGATCGATCCCGCGCTGGCCGGGTTGGAGGATATCGACGACATCCGGGACTGGTGGTTCCAGCTGGTCGAATCCATGGGCATTGACGAGTTCATGTTCCGTCGGACGTTGCGGTCTCAGTTCGATCCGGTGCAGCACCCGTCGTTGGCGCGTGAAATTGTCGATCTGCGCGGCCGCGTGGCCGAGCGGTTACAGGAAAAGGGGCTGGACCGGTATGTCTACCGCTTCGACCCGGATCTGTTCAACCCGGCGGTTCCATTGGGGGGCAACCTGCTTTACGCCGCGCCGTCGCATGATATTTCGCCCGATATTCTGGCGGGCGACCGGCGGTTCATGTCGATGTTGCGGGCACATGATTTGGATGACGACGCGATGGGGATCTCCAGCGCGGTGCTGAAGACACTGAACCGAACGTTCGGACGGGATGGCACCGATCACCCGCTATTCCTGAGGTTGGGCATGACCAAGGACATGTATTACCGCCTGCTGGATATCGAGGAACGGCGCAAGCTGAAGGGTGAGGCCGGGATCACCGATCAAGAACGCGCGCTGCTGTTGACCGTTCCTTTCCTGTTAACGGCGGAACAGATTGGCCCCGATTTCCCCGACGAATACAAAGAGAAAATTCTGGCCATCCGCAGCGGACAGGCGGACCGTCTGCGCGCGCATCTGAAGGGCATGTTCATCCCCGTCACGCCTGACGCCTATATCGAGCGTATGACGGTCATTGAGAATGCGCTCTTTGGCCGTATCTCGTTGATGGCGGGCGCGCATGCGGATGAGATCGAGGATGTGGTGGCCGATATCTTGAACGAGGCCGGTCTGCGCCGTCGTGCGGCGGCGATCATCTATGACTTGCCCTCGGGGCTGGGCGGAAACAACCTGCCGACGGTGTTTCAAGAGCGCGCCGCCTTTTCGCGCGCTGGAATCAAGCGGCCCGATGTCTTAATCTTGGACAAGGCGCTGGCCAGCCACGATTCCGAAAGCCGACTGCGGACGCGGTTGAAACTGCGAGAGCTGTTGCCTGACTCGATCATGATCTTCATGGAAGATCACTTTGCCCATCCCGAGGCTTACGACCTGTTTGTCGAGATCAAGGATGGCCGTATCGACGGCGTCTCCAAGACGCGAACCCTGGACGAGGTGGACACGACTGAAGATCTCAGCCGCAAGCTCAAGATCATATCCTCGACCGAGCTGTTCGCCGGCATGGATGGCCGCAACCAGCGCCTGCTGGCTTTTTCGGCGCAATGGTACCATGCCACGGCTGGTCAGGTCATCTTTTCATGCGGTCAGGCACCGGATGCGGCCTATCTTTGCATCTCGGGCCGAGCCAGCCTGGAATGGCCCATTGAGGGCGGCACCTCGCGGCAGGTTTCGGTTATTGAACCGGGCCGTCTGATCGGGGATTTGTCCATCATCACTCGGGACCCCCGTCAGTTGGACCTTGTGGCGCTGGAGGAGTGTTCCTTCCTGCGCATTGGTGCCGAAGAGTTCCGCGCCGTGGTCGACAGCGACGCGGGTGTTGCCGTTCAGTTGCTTGAAACTGTTGCCGGGTATCTGACCTCACTGGCCAACCGGGTGAACGAGACCAAGGACCCAACCATCTTCCTGGAAGATCCCGGCCAGCCCGAGAGCGTAAATGAACGTGCCTGAGATCAGCTCGCCCCGCTACGGGTCGCATGAACAGCTTGTGGCCCCGGCTCGGGCGCGCGCTGAGATTTGGCGTCTGTTGGCGGGGTTGGGCATCGTCGCAGCCGTTGTCATTGCCCTGAATCTGGCGCTTCTGATCGTCATTTCAGCTATAGGGTCCTACGAATGGGCCGAGGCGTTTTTGTCCGGTTCCTCACCGTTGTCCATGTTGGTTCTGCTGAGCAGTTTCGCCTTTGTGACATTGGGCGTTCGACTGGCGGTCCGCCGTCTTCACCAAAGGTCGCTCGCGTCTGTTTTGGGCCCACTAGGTCAAAGTGTTGCACAGTTCTGGGTCGTCTTGCGCGCATTGGTGGTGCTTGGTGTCGTCATCACGGTGTTGCCGCCATATGATATGGGGGCCGCTTTCGTTCCGAATCTGGCCTTGTCGACATGGCTGTTGTTTCTGCCCCTGTCTTTAGGTGCAGTTCTGATTCAAACCAGCGCAGAAGAGTTTTTGTTTCGCGGCTATATGCAACAAGCCCTCGCTGCGCGATTCCGGTCGCCTGCGGTGTGGATACTCGTCCCATCTTTGCTGTTCGGAATAGGCCACTACGCCCCCGGTACCGCCGAAGGGAACGCCGGGCTGATTGCGCTTTGGTCTATCATGTTTGGCGTTTTCGCGGCTGATCTCACCGCGCGCTCAGGCACGTTGGGCCCTGCGATAGCACTCCATTTCTTCAACAATACCGTGGCGTTGCTGTTCATATCGTTGCCCGACAGCCTAAGCGGCCTTGCCCTTTTCCACCTGCCTTACGACATGTCCGATACCGGTATATTGCGGCAATGGCTTTACGTGGATTTCGCCATCATGACCGTCAGTTGGCTGACCGCGCGCCTGGCACTCAGGCGTTGATTGCATTTCTTTCCGTTGCGCCTTATTTGACGTCAAAGCCGCATTAGCAAGGTTCCGACATGAACTGGATCACAAACTACGTCCGCCCCCGGATCAATTCGATCTTTTCGCGCCGCGAGGTTCCCGAAAACCTTTGGCACAAATGCGATGAATGCGGAACGATGTTGTTTCACCGCGAACTGGCGGCAAACCAGAATGTTTGCACCCAATGCGATCATCACATGGCGATCACCCCACGGGAACGCTTTGCTCACCTGTTCGACGGCGGTATCTTTACCGAGGTAGAGGTCCCTGCGCCCAAAGACGACCCGCTGCAGTTCCGCGATCAGAAGAAATACCCCGACCGCATGAAGGCGGCGCAGAAAAAGACCGGCGAGAAAGAGGCGATGCTGGTCGCTGCTGGTGAAATCGGCCGTACTCCGATCATCGCTGCGGCGCAGGACTTTTCCTTCATGGGCGGTTCGATGGGCATGTATGTTGGCAACGCCATCATCGCCGCCGCGCAAGAGGCTGTGAAGCTGAAACGCCCGTTGATCCTGTTTTCTGCTGCTGGGGGTGCGCGGATGCAGGAAGGCATCCTCAGCCTGATGCAAATGCCGCGCACGACTGTGGCGGTCGAGATGCTGAAAGAGGCGGGTCTGCCTTATATCGTCGTCCTAACTCACCCGACCACCGGTGGCGTCACCGCGTCCTATGCAATGTTGGGTGACGTGCACATTTCCGAACCCAACGCGCTGATCTGTTTTGCCGGGCCGCGCGTGATCGAACAAACCATCCGTGAAAAACTGCCAGAAGGCTTTCAGCGCGCTGAGTATCTGCTGGATCACGGTATGCTGGACCGCGTCACCAAGCGCACCGAAATGCGGGACGAGTTGATCACCATCACCCGGATGCTGCTGAACCAGCCGCCGGCAGTGAAAGGCGATCTGCCCGCGCCAGCTCCGGAAGAAGCACAGCCCGAAGCACTGGCTGAACCTGCGGACGAAAAATGACCTCACCGTCTTCTGACGTCATCCTCGACCGGATGATGGCACTGCATCCCAAGATCATTGACCTGACCTTGGATCGGGTGTGGCGTCTGCTGGCCGCGCTGGATAACCCGCAAGAAATGCTGCCCCCGGCGATCCATATCGCCGGGACCAACGGCAAAGGCTCAACCCAGGCGATGATCCGCGCAGGGCTCGAAGGAGCAGGGCTGTCGGCGCATGCCTATACCTCGCCGCATCTGGCCCGGTTCCACGAACGTATCCGCTTGGCCGGAGAGCTGATCTCGGAACCGGCCCTGACCGAGGTGCTCGACGAGTGTTACGCCGCCAATAACGGCGAAAACATCACTTATTTCGAGATCACGACCTGCGCCGCCCTTCTGGCTTTTGCGCGCACACGGGCCCATTACACTCTGCTCGAAGTGGGTCTTGGCGGGCGTCTAGACGCCACCAATGTGATCCACGAACCCGCAGTTACGGTGATCACGCCCGTGTCCATCGACCACGAACAGTTCCTTGGCAATACGCTGGGCAAGATCGCGGCGGAAAAGGCCGGGATCATCAAACCCGGCGTGCCCTGCATCGTCGGACCCCAACCCGATGAAGCGCTCGAGGTCATAGAATACACCGCCGCCCGTCTTGGCGCGCCGCTGCTGGTTTACGGCCAGCACTGGCATGTACACGAGGAAAACGGACGCCTGATCTATCAGGACGAAACGGGTCTGCGCGACCTGCCTCTGCCAAACCTGTTGGGCGCGCACCAGATCCAGAACGCAGGTGCCGCGCTGGCGGTCCTGCGCCACCTGAACCTGGGCGATGACGCCTATGAGGCCGCCGTCACCCGCGCCGAATGGCCAGCCCGGATGCAGCGCCTGAAAACCGGCCCGCTCGTTGATGCCGCTCCCCAAGCAGAGCTATGGCTGGACGGAGGCCACAACGCCGCCGCCGGGATCGCCTTGGCCGATGTGCTGGCGAAACTGCCTAAATGCCCCACCCATATGATCTGCGGGATGCTCAACACCAAGGACGTCACCGGATACCTGGCTCCACTGGCCGCACAGGCCCAAAGCCTGACTGCCGTTTCCATACCGGGAGAAGCCGCCACGCTTAGCGCCGAAGACACCGCATCCGCGGCCGCCAAAGTCAATCTGCCGGCCACTACTGCAAACAGTGTCATGGATGCTTTAACCGCCATCGTCACGGATGACCCGCAAGCCCGCGTCCTGATCTGCGGCTCGCTCTATCTGGCTGGTCACATCCTACGCGAAAACGGCTAACTCCCGATCCGTGCCGCTTCATCTGGCCAAAAATATCCCGGGGGAGGCGCGCAAAGCGCGTCGGGGGCAGAGCCCCCTATGTCCCCCAATCTTGTGCTTGCATCTCACGTAGACGCGAGGCAGTCCGTTCAAATTCAAACGTCCCTTCACCCTCGACATACAACATCTCAGGTTCCGCGGCCGCCGAGCAAATCAATCGCACCTTCGCCTCGTAAAGCGCGTCAATCAACGTCACAAAGCGTTTCGCCTCGTTAAAATTGTTGCGCGACAGGCGGGGAATGTCCTCCAACACAAGCACTTTGATGGCTTCTGCAATGGCCAGATAATCCGCAGGCCCCAACATCCGCCCGCATAGATCGTAGAAGCTGGCGCGCGCCACCCCATTCCGAAACGCCGGTAGCTCGACCGCGCGACCATTGACCTGCAAAACCAAGGGATCAGCCTGACCCCCGGACAAGTCCTGCCACACAGCCCGAACGCTCTGCCGCGCCTCAGGTCCAATCGGGGTGAAATAGACCGGCGCTCCTTCCAAACGGTTCTGGCGATAGTCGGTGGGCGAGACCAACTCCCACACCTGAAGCTGTTCCTTGATATGCGCGATGAACGGCAGGAACAGCTGCCGGTTCAGGCCATCCTTATACAAATCGTCCGGGTGCCTGTTCGAGGTCGTGATCACCGCCACCCCGCCCGCATGCAGCAGGTCGAACAGACGTCCCACAATCATTGCATCGGTGATATCGGTGATCTGCATCTCATCAAAAGCCAGCAGGCGGACGGATTTCACAACCGCATCGGCCACCGGGGCCAACGCATCCTCGACCCCATCGGCGCGGGCTTTGTGCATCCCGGCATGGATTTCCTGCATGAAGGCATGAAAATGAACGCGTCGTGCGGGAATATCCTCGAGCGCATCGACAAACATGTCCATCAGCATCGACTTGCCGCGCCCAACGCCGCCCCACAGATACAACCCCTGCGGTGCAGGTGGGGCCTTGCGGAAAAATCCGCGTTTAACCGGGGCGGCCAGAGCCTGACGGATACGTTCGAAATGAGGAAGAACAGCCTCTTGCGCATCGTCTCGGGTCAGGCTGCCATCGGCAATGCGTGCCTCGTAAAGCGAAATCAAATCCGTCATATTCCGAGGCATACCCGCCGCGCAGCCCGTTGAAAAGCGGCCATTCCCGCGACGCATCAATTTTGCTGATCCGAAGTCCCAAAACTCCTGAATTGACCACGTCAAGATTTCCTCTACCGTCCTTGGACCGAACCGTCCGAGGGCCCAATGCCGCAATACGAACGCCTGCTGAACCCGATCCTGATCGTTGGCTGCATCATCATCACGGTTAGCTTTGCCGTACGCGCGTCGTTCGGGGTGTTCCAGATTCCGATCGCCGACGAATTCGGCTGGTTGCGCACCGACTTCTCGATGGCGATTGCGATTCAGAACCTGGCCTGGGGGATCGGCCAGCCGATCTTTGGTGCGCTTGCGGAAAAAATTGGTGACAGGCGCGCGATTGTTCTTGGAGCGTTGACTTATGCCGCGGGCATGGTCCTGACCGCGTGGTCGGTGACACCGTTCGAACATCAACTATACGCTTGGCTTGTAGGTTTTGGCATTGCCGGAACCGGGTTTGGTGTAATCCTGGCTGTTGTCGGGCGGGCGTCTTCGGATCAGAACCGCTCGATGTCTCTGGCTATCGTGACGGCAGCGGGCAGTTTTGGACAGGTCCTTGGCGCCCCCGCAGCCGAATGGATGCTGAGCTTTCTGCCCTGGCAGCAGGTTTTCATCATCTTTGCGCTGCTTATTCTGGCCCTTGTCCTGACCTTGCCTTTCATGCGCGCGCCGCAAGCGGCCACCAAGGCCGAGTTGCAGGACAGCATGGGTGAAATCCTGGCGCGCGCTTTCCGAGACCCATCTTACGCGCTCATTTTTCTAGGCTTTTTTAGCTGTGGCTACCAATTGGGTTTCATCACCGCCCATTTCCCCGCCTTCGTGACTGAGATGTGTGGGCCGATCCAACCAGGAGGAGTACTGCACGCCGTCGGGATCACGACAACATCGGCGCTGGGGGCTGTGTCGATTTCTCTGATCGGTCTGGCTAATATAGGCGGCACACTGGTAGCGGGTTGGGCGGGTAGCCGCTTTCCCAAGAAATATCTGTTGGCCGGGGTCTACACGGCGCGGACACTTGCGGCCGCTGTCTTCATCGTCTTTCCGATTACACCGATCTCTGTCATCGTCTTTTCTCTGGTCATGGGGTCGCTATGGCTGGCCACAATCCCGCTGACATCAGGGCTGGTCGCTCATCTTTATGGGTTGCGGTATATGGGTACGCTCTACGGGATCATCTTTTTCAGTCACCAGATTGGTAGTTTTTTGGGCATTTGGTTGGGGGGCCGCATGTATGACGCTTATGGCGACTACACGATGGTCTGGTGGATCGGCGTTGCCATCGGTGCTTTCAGCGCAATCGTTCACCTGCCCATCCGCGAAAACCGTACCCCTGTTCCAGCGTGACCATGGCCTTAAAACCCGCAGCGCGACACGCGCTGCCCGGCCCAACCGGAGGTGACGCATCTTTGATGCGGCTTCGACGGGCGGGAGCGCTACGCCCTTTGTGCCGCGCGTAACTCCCGTTCCAAAGCGTCCAGAAACCGGGATCGGTCGGCCCTGTTGAACGGTTTCCCTCCGCCACCAGCGCCCAGCGGATTGGCCGCACGCAGGTCGGCCATCAGATCGCGCATCGCCAGTTGCTGGCCGATATTGGCGGCGGTGAAGGCCTCGCCATTGGGGCGGAGAACCCGAGCACCGGCGTCGACGCATTTCGCGGCCAGCGGGATGTCGGACGTCACCACCACATCGCCGACACCGCAGCGCTCGGCTATCCACTTGTCCGCCTCGTCCGCGCCCTCAGATACGACCACAACCTGTACCAAAGGATTGGCCGAGGGGCGCAAACCCCCATTTGACACCAGTGCCATCGGTACCTTGTGCCGGGTCGCCACACGTTCGGCCTCGGCTTTTACCGGGCAGGCATCGGCATCGATATAAAGCGTGGTCACGCCTTTTTCGCCTGTTTCGCTGCGGGTTTTTTCTTGACCTTGAACTCTTCGGGAATGGGCATTCGGTTGAACGCATCCAGCCCGGCGATTTTATAGGCTTCGGCCAGTGTCGGATAGTTGAATGTGTTCTGCACAAAATAGTCCACGGTGCCCTTCAGGTTCAGCACGGCCTGCGCGATGTGGATCAGCTCGGTTGCGCCTTCACCGACGATCTGCACCCCCAGCACCCGGCGGGTCTTCAGCGAGAACAGCATCTTCAGCATCCCGTGCTCCAGTCCCATGATGTGCCCGCGCGAGGTTTCGCGGAACCGCGCCACGCCGACCTCATAGGGGATACCGCGTTCTTGAAGCTCTTCCTCGGACATGCCGCAGGTAGAAATCTCGGGGACGGAGTAGATGCCGTAGGGGTACCACGGGCTTTCCGGCAGGGTTGGGGTCTCCAGCGCATGACAGGCCGCGACGCGACCTTGCTGTAGAGATGTGGATGCCAGAGAGGGATGCCCGATCACGTCGCCCGTCGCATATATATGCGGCACAGCGGTTTGATAAGTCTTGCGATCCACCGTGATCCGGTTGCGGTGATCTGTCTCCAGACCCACCGCCGACAGGTTCAGGGCCGATGTCGCGCCCATGCGCCCGGCGGCAAACAACAGCATCTCTGCCCGCACGTGGCGGCCATTGTCCAGCGTGACTTCCACATGGCCGCCGGCATCCTCGATCTTTTCGACCGCCGAACCCAACCGCAAGTCCACGCCGTTTTCGCGGATCTGATGGGTGAAATCGTGGATCAACCGGCTGTCGATGAAGTCCAGAAAGGTCTCGCGCGGCTCGATCAACGTGACCCGCACATCCAGCGCCGAGAACATGGTGGCATATTCCACCCCGATCACGCCCGCGCCGATCACGCAGAGCGACCGGGGGATCTCGTCCATTTCAAGAAAATCGTCGCCGTCCACCACGGTCTTGCCGTTGAAGGGCACATAATCGGGCCGGTAGGTCTTGGTTCCGGTGGCGATCAGGAACTTGGCGGCTGTCAGCCGGGTCGTCTTGCCCGCATCCGTTGCAACCTCGATCTCATGCGGGCCGACGAATTTCGCCAGACCGTTCAGCGTTTCCACGTGGTTGCGGTTGAACTGGTGTTCCAGAACATCGACCTCGTGATCCAGCGTCATGTGCAACCGGGCCTTGAGGTCCTCGGCCCGGATTTGGTCTTTCACCCGATAGGACCGCCCATAGAAACTGCGCTCGCGCCAGCCCGAGAGGTTCAGCACGGTTTCCCGCAGGGTCTTCGACGGGATCGTACCGGTGTGAACCGAAACGCCGCCCAAGCGGTCTTTGCGGTCGATCACCAGCACCCGGCGTTGCAGTTTGCCTGCCTGAATCGCAGCCGCCCGCCCCGAAGGGCCAGACCCGATGATGATCAGGTCGTAGTCGAAATCGCTCATGCGTTAGTCTCCGTACAGCGCCTCGGCGTGGAAGTTGATATGATCTTCCATGAAGGTCGACACAAAGAAATACGAATGGTCATAACCCGGTTGTAGCCGGAAGGTTGCCTGTTGGCGACGCTCAGCAATCGCCTGCGCCAGCGCCTCGGGGCGCAGCAGGTCCATGAATTGATCGCTGGCCCCGGTGTCGATCAGGATGGGGCCGTCAAAGCCTTTTTCCTTCATCATCAGCGAGGCGTCATGTTTGGTCCATGCGGCCTCATCATCACCTAGATAGGCGCTCAACTGCTTGCGACCCCAATCGGCCCCCGTCGGGTTCGAGATCGGCGCAAAAGCCGAGACTGAGCGATAGCGCCCCGGCAGGTTCATTGCCAGCGTCAGCGCGCCATGACCGCCCATCGAATGGCCGGAGATGGCCTGACGCTCCATGTCTATGGCAAAGTTTTCAGCCAGCAGGGCGGGTAGTTCCTCGGCCACGTAATCCCACATGTTGAAATGCGGGGCCCAGGGGGTTTGGGTCGCGTTCACGTAAAAGCCCGCACCTTGGCCCAGATCGTAGTCCTCGTGATCGGCCACGCCCTCACCACGCGGAGAGGTGTCGGGAAACACAACCGCAATCCCTTGTTCTGCCGCCCACGCCTGCGCGCCCGCTTTGGTCATCGCGTTTTCATGGGTGCAGGTCAGGCCCGAAAGATACCACAGGACTGGAACTGGGCCGTCCTTGGCCTCGGCAGGCAGAAACAGGCCAAAGGTCATGTCGCATTGGCAAGCGGTCGAGGCATGGCGGTAGACGCCCTGTACGCCTCCGAAGCAGGTGTTTTCCGAAACGGTTTCCATCTGGCTTGTGTCCTTACATTGGGGTTGCGCCATGGCTAACCGCCCAAAAGCCGCACGTAAAGTGCGGTGGACACTGGGTGCGCGCATTTTTCGGAAAGGTGATGATCAGGGCGTGCTGACCCACGCGATGACCAGTGGAACGGTCAGGATACTTGCGGCGGTCGACAGAAGGATAGCCGCCGATGCCCGATGAGGGGCGACGTTATAATGCGCGGCCAGCATATAGACATTTCCGGCGACCGGCAGCGCAGCGGCGGCAATGGCCACCGAGGCCGGAAAGGCGGCAATTGGCATGATCCACAGCAAGGCCACCGCCACACAGGCGGGATGAACCACCAGTTTGCAAAAACTCAACCACCCGGCGACCTGAACCCGTTCGGCGGATTTGGAGGCCAGCGACGCCCCGATGGCGAAAAGCGCGCCGGGTGTGGCTGCACCGCCAAGAATGGTCAGAAAGTCATTCAATGGCGCTGGGACAGGAAACTGCATGGCGGACCACAGCATTCCGGCCGAGATGGACACGATCATCGGGTTTTTTACCAGACCCAGTCCGATTAGTTTGAACGTGGCCGGGGCCAACCGCCCGTCGCGACCTGCATTGATCAGGATCACGATCAGCGACGAGAACACCACCAGATCAACGGTCAGCACCAGCATGACGGGGCCGATCGCGGCCTCGGTGAACAGAAGCGCGAGCATCGGAAGGCCCAGAAACCCCACGTTGCCGATAGCCGCGCACTGTGCTTCGACCGCGGCGGTTGGAATGTCGAGCCCGCGCAGCCAAGCGACGCAAGTGGCCAGTCCGTAGACGGCCACCGTGCCAATAAGATAGCCGATGACAAGGCGCGCGTTGAAAATCTCGGCGAAAGGCAGAGTGGCGGCAAACCGAAACAGCATCGCCGACAGGGCGAAATAGAACACGAATTTTGTCAGATAGGCCGTCGCCTCTTCGGTAAAAAAGCGGGTGCGACCGGCCCAGTATCCCAGGCCGATGATCGCGAAAAAAGGCAGGGTGCGCAAAAAGATATCGACCATGGCCGAAGTGTTAGCACGGTTTGGCAGAACGACAAGGCCGCGTATGTATGGTCATGGGGATCAAAGACCACGTTGAATACGTCTAGACAAAATTACAGGTTTTGTAGGGTTTCGGCGGCATCATTTTGTGCGAATCGTTGTGTCTGAACTAAACGGTTTATAAACTTTAACCTCTTCATCAACGGAGTGAGCATGTCAGAACCAGCCGCCATTTTGCGCACCGGACGCAAGTTCGATCAGGTATTGCGCGGTGCGCGCGAGGTGTTCATGGCGGATGGGTTCGAAGGCGCAAGTGTTGACGACATCGCGCGCGCGGCCGGGGTGTCAAAGGCGACGCTTTACAGCTATTTCCCTGATAAACGTCTGTTATTCATGGAAGTTGCGCAGACAGAATGTACCCTCATGGCCGAACACGTCGTGTCGATGGTGGACGATACGCTGCCGGTGCGCGACGTTCTGTTGATCACGGCCAAACAGTTGACCGCATTTCTTGTATCTGATTTTGCGCAACAGGTTTTCCGTATTTGCGTGGCCGAGCGCGACAGGTTCCCGGAACTGGGCCGCGCGTTTTTTGAGGCCGGGCCGAAACGCGGTACCGGCCACATTGCGGAGTATCTGCAACTGGCAGTCAAAAACGGCGAATTGGCGATTGAGGATGTGCAACTCGCGGCCGAGCAGTTCTCGGAGTTGTGTAAGGTGCGGATCTGGGCGCGGGCCGTTTTTGGAATTCAGAACCAGTTTTCGCAGGACGAAATAGATGCGGTCGCCTTGCAGGCGGTCGACATGTTCATGGCAAATTACGGGGTTCGATAGGTCGGGATTTGGTTAAACTTTAGGCATTGGGACGTGGCTCTGCGCGTCGCCTCAAGGCTGGGTTTGACTGCGCCGGAATAATAGCGAACCATCGGGTGTATGAAACCTAAGGCCCGGAACTTTTGACCAGTGTGAATTCCAGTTTCTCGCGCCGGCTGGCTGAGCTTATCGCGCAGATCTACCCTGACAAGGACGTGCCGGACATTGCGAAGCGCGTGTCCGAGGCGTTCTGGCCAACCGGCACACATCGTCGCAAACAAGGACGCAAGCCGGGCAATGGTCTTTGGTCCGAGAAAGACAGCGTTCTGATCACCTACGGCAATTCGATCGAAGATCAAGTGCACAAGCCGCTTGATCTGCTGCATGATTTTCTGATCCGTCACCTGAACGGGGTGGTCAACGGCGTTCATATCCTGCCGTTCTTTCCATTCACCTCCGATGATGGGTTCGCCGTATCGGATTATTACAGCGTCAGTACGCAGCTGGGAGGTTGGCCGGACATCACTCGGATTGCCAGTGATTTCCACCTGATGTCCGATCTTGTGCTGAACCATGTCTCAAGTCAGGGTATGTGGTTCACAAATTATCTGCAGGGTAAACCGCCACATAACCGGTTCTTTTTCGAAGCTTCACCCGAGGATGATCTGTCTGCGGTTGTCCGTCCTCGCACCACGCCGTTGTTGCGGCAAGTCGATACCAGCGAGGGCGAGAAATACGTTTGGTGCACTTTCAGCCACGATCAGGTCGATCTGGATTTCTCGAACCCCGAGGTTCTGATCGAGATGCTGCGGATCATCCGCCTGCACATCGACAAGGGCGTGCGTATACTGCGACTGGATGCGGTGGCGTTCGTGTGGAAAGAGATCGGAACGAATTGCATCCACCTGCCGCAAACGCACGCCATCGTGCAATTGTTGCGACTGTTGTGCGACTATGCCACCGAAACGCTGGTTCTGCTTACGGAAACCAACGTGCCGCGGACTGAAAACCTCAGCTATTTCGGCAACCGGAACGAGGCGCACGCGGTTTATAACTTCCCTCTGCCGCCTTTGATCCTGCATGCGATGCAATCAGGTACGGCGCAATATCTGCGTGAATGGCAGGCCGCGATGCCACCCGCGCAGCTGGGCTGCGCCTATCTAAACTTCACCGCCAGCCATGACGGCATCGGGATGCGCCCCGCCGAGGGCGTTTTGCCCCCCGAGGAAAAGGACCGAATGATCGACACGGTGCGCCGGATCGGCGGATTGGTTTCGATGCGCGCGCTGCCCGACGGGCGCGAGGAACCCTATGAGCTTAACTGCGGTTACTTCGACGCTATGTCCGAGACGTTCCACGGGTCCGATCAATATCATCTGGCACGGTTCATCTGTTCGCAGACCATCGTGATGTCTTTGGAAGGGATACCGGCCTTCTACATCCATTCTCTGCTGGCCACGCCCAATGATCACGAGGCGGTCGAACGACGCTGCATGAACCGGGCGATCAACCGGCATCGCTGGCACTATCCCGATTTGTTGGCACGTCTGGCCGATCCGGGGTCAAATCAGGCGCTGGTATTGTCAGCGCTGTCCAAACGTCTGCACCTGCGGTCGCAGCAACCGGCCTTTCACCCCAACGCCACGCAGTTTACCCTGCGGCTGGATGATCGCGTCTTTGGCATCTGGCGGCAGAGTCTGGATCGCAGCCAATCGATCTTTGCGCTGCACAATGTCTCGGCTGAATTGGTCCATGTCAGCCCCGCCGAGATCAATATGATCGCCGAAGAGGTCTGGACCGACGCATTGACCGGCGAAATCCTAGCCACCAACGGCCCGGATATTGTTCTGGCTCCGTATCAGTGCCGCTGGATCACGAACGCGGGCTGAATTCGTCCAGATCGTCGGATACGGCGGCCTTGAGACGCAGCAGAAACTCGGGGTCGGCCGAATGCACTCGGTTCCATGTAGGGATGAACGGCGTCTCATGCGGGTTGTCCAGAAACACCTGCCCGGCGCGAATGATGTTTTCGGCGAACAGCTCGATGGACTTCTCTTCCTTGTGGCGGTCCAGTTCCAGCCCGTTCATCTTGGCATCGGTATAGTAACCCTCGAGCAGATCCAGCGCCGAGCGATAGTAGGTCGCCTTGAGCGTGCGGAACGTATTGGGCGTAAACACGGTGCCATCGGCGGCCAGTTTGCGGAAGATCGCCTTGCAGATATCGGTGGACATACGCGACAGGCCGCGATTTGCGTCCTCGGGCGAAAGGTCTTGATGTTTGTGGTCGTAATTGTCGGCAATCTCGACCTGACAGACGGATTTCGGGGCCAGATTACGCCACGCTTCAGACAATACGCCGATCTCTAGCCCCCAATCGGATGGAATGCGCAGGTCGGGCAGGGTGGGCGTGCGGATGGCGAACTCGCCCGACAGCGGATAGCGGAAACTGCGCAGGTAATCGAGGTAGTCGCGATCCCCGATCACCTTTTTAAGCGCGATCAGCAGCGGGCTAACCAGCAGGCGCGTGACGCGGCCGTTCAGCTTTCCGTTCCCGATGCGCGGATAAAAGCCCTTGGCCATCTGGAACGGAAAGGTTGGGTTCACGACCGGATAGACCAGACGATCCAGCATTTGCCGGTCATAGGTCACGATATCGCAATCATGGATCGCCATCACCGAACTGTCGGCGCAAGCCAGCAGATACCCTATGCAGGACCAAACATTCTTGCCCTTGCCCGGCTCTTGCGGCGCCAGTCCCAGTTCTTGCAGATGCGCCTGCAACGCAGTCAGGCGGGGGCTGTCATTCCAGATGACGGCATGGTTTTGCGGCAGATCGGCAAAGAACGCCCGCGCGTGGCGATATTGCGTCTCATCCGCTTGATCCAATCCAATGATGACGCGGTGCAGATAGGGCACTTGCGCCAGTTCGTGCAAAATCCCGGCCAATGCGGGACCTGCCAACTCTGAATAGAGGCAGGGCAGGATCAGAGTGATCTTGCGCGTCTCGGCAAAGACCGAGATTTCATGGGCCAACTGGCCAGCGGGCCTGCTGCGCAAGTTATGCAGGGTGGTGATGTTTCCGTTCTGGTGAAAATCGGCCATGTCGTGCGCCTCGTTTTGTCAAAGATCCCGGGTCAGCGCCAAAATCGCGTCCGACCAACCTTGTGGACCTGCCTGTTTTGTTCTGAGAATGCGGGCTTCGGTATCGGACGGAAACTGCGATATCCCAACGCTGTGGGGGTTGTGCACGACCACGCCGTGATCGGCCAGCTCCAGCATCTCACGGTCATTCGGAGCATCCCCCAAAGCGATCGTCAGACGAGGGGTAAAGTGGCTGATAACCTCGCGCATCGCGTCCGCTTTGGTCGAGCCAAACGACAAGGTCAGAAATCGCCCACCCTGACGCGCGTGCAATCCGTGTTCCTGCGCGGCAGCAAGGAATGCTTCAAGGCCTGAAGTGGAGCCAGTCCACAGGCCCGGCTCGCTAAACCGACGCTGTCGGGCAAGCGACGCCTGCTGGGGGTCGAGGCCCGTCAAATTGGCGATCTCGCTATCGGACATATCCCCGAAGCCTTCAAATCCCTTGGGCAGTTCTGCGAGACTTGCGCGCAGCTTGGCATAACAGGTTTCGCCGCTATTGGGCTGGTCCGGCCATAGAACGCCCGAGCCGTTTTCAACGATGGCGGGCATCCCGACAAGCCCGAGTTCCTGTTGCAGAGGCAGAATTTCAGCCGCGGTTTTGCTGCTGGCCAAGACCAGACCGGCCTTCAGATAAGACAGGCGCTGAAGCCCGGGTTTGGCGGCTGCCCAGCTATAGTCGTGATGATCCAGCAGCGTCCCGTCGAGATCGGAAAAAACCAATAAATCAGGCGCGCGTGTCATGGCCGGGGAGGGGTCGTGCAGAGTTTCATATCGTGAAATTAGAAAACCATGCCCCAGCGAAGTAAATGTATAGCGGTGATAAATGCGCCAAAAGAACAACCCGCGCCTAAAAAATAGGCGCGGGGGTACCCAGGTCACTCGATAAACGTTTTGGCCAACCGGTCGCTGATAGGTTGCGACAGGTAGGTAAAGACTGCCCGTTCGCCGGTATTCACAAACAGATCGGCGGGCATTCCCGGCACCAGATCCAGTGCCGCGATCGCCTGCGGCTGATCGGCGTCCAATTTGACGCGGGCTTTGTAGTAAGCCTCGCCTGTGCGGTCGTCTTCCAGCGCGTCGGCTGAAATGTCGAAGATCTGACCATTGGCTTCGGGGACATCGGCCTGCGCGAAAGCGGACAGGCGGATACGCGTGGTTTGCCCGATATGCAGCTTGTCGATGTCACCGGTCTTGACGCGGGCTTCGACGATCAGGGCCTGATCGGCGGGCACGATGTCCATGATCGGCTCACCGGGTCGGATCACACCACCGGTTGTTGATACCGCCAGGTTCACCACACGGCCGCTGGTCGGGGCCAGAACCTGCGTGCGGTTCAGACGGGCCAGCGTTCCTGCAAATTGCGGACGGACCAGATCAAGCTGGGCTTCGACTACGGCCAGTTCTCCGGCGATGACCTCATCACGCAGTTTCTGCTGGCTGATCAGCGACAATTCCAGTTCCTGCATCTGGTTTTCGGCTTGCGCGATTTGCGTGCGCAGCGAGGCATCGACACCATTAAGACGCTCCAACTCGATCCGGCGCGCGCTGACACGGGTGACAGCAACCAGACCTTTGGCCAACAGGGATTCCAGATTGGTCAGCTCACCTTTGGTGATCTCGATCTGGTTTTGGGTGCTTTGGCGTTGCTCATTCAAACCCGCGATCTGGGCACGCAGACCCGACACGCGCTGCGCGTTGATTTGGGCTTCGGTGTTGCGGGCGCGGGCCTCGGCATCGAAGAGTTGTTTCTGCGTCAGATAGGGCGAGACCCAATGCAGGCGCTCCATGTCTTCCTGAAAACCCGCAAATGCGGCAGCTTCGTCGAAGTGACCTTGGCCGCTCATCTGTGCCAGCAGACGGGCGCGGCGTACTGAAAGCTCGCCCAACTGGCTGCCCTGCACGCTAAGATCGACGTCGATCTCGGTGCTGTCGAGCCGCACGAGGGGTTGCCCGGCCCGCACAAACTCGCCATCCGTGACGAGGATTGCGTGAATGATGCCGCCATCCAGATGCTCGACCGTTTTGCGGTCGCCTTCGACCACGAACGAGGCAGGGGCAACTACTGCGCCGTCCAGTTTCGAGGCCAGGGCCCAATAGGCGCTGCCGCCGACAAAGGCCATCAGGGTGAAGACGCCGAACAGGATATAGCGTCCGATATTTGATGTGGTGTCGTTGATTTCCTTCAGCTGCGCCTCGTGAAAGGCAACTGCACCGTAGGATTGGGAGTGGGGAACCAAGTTTGTCATTGGGCTGCTCCGCTGATCTGAATTTCATTTGCAGGGCGTGGCGACGGGGTCGCAGCGCCGGGTTGATTGGGGGTATCAAGAACGTTGCGCCGGTTAACCTTCAGCACGTCGTCTTTGTCGCCGAATTGGGTCTGGTTACCGTCGCGCAGCACCATGACCTTGTTGGCGGTTTGCAGGGTGGCCGGACGGTGCGTCATCACGATCGAGATCGCTCGGCGGGCTTGCGCGGCCAGAATAGCGTCACGCAGAGCCTGTTCGCCTTCGGCATCCAAGTCCGAGTTCGGTTCGTCCAGAACCAGAACGAACGGATCACCATAGAGCGCGCGGGCCAGGGCCAGACGCTGGCGTTGACCACCGGACAGGAAAAAGCCCTTGCCGATGCGCGTTTCATAGCCGTCGGGCAGCGAGCTTATCAGCTCGTGCACACCGGCCTCGCGGGCGGCACGCAGAACTTCGGCGTCGTCGATGGCGATCGAGAAGCGGCCGATGTTTTCGCGGATCGTTCCGTCGAACAGCTCGACATCCTGCGGCAGATAGCCGATCTGTTTGCCGAGGTCTTCGTTGTTCCATTTCGATAGCGGGCTTCCATCCAGCAGAACCTCGCCGCGCTGCGGGAACCAGATCCCGGCCAGCATCTTGCCCAGCGTGGTCTTCCCCGATCCGCTATGTCCGATCACAGCCAGCACGTCACCCGGTTGCAGGCTGAAATCGATACCGCGGACCGTGGCGTTCATCGCACGCGGCGGACCAGCCTGCGCGATTTTGACGTCCAGCGATTTGAATGCGCGTGGCAGGTTCAGATTGGTCGGCGCTTCCGCATAATCCTCGGTCAGTTTCTTGATCTTGGCATAGGAACCGCGCGCGGCCAGGAAGGTGCGCCACTGGCCGATCAACTGGTCGATAGGCGACAAAGCGCGGGCCAGAACGATGGTTGCAGCGATCATCACACCGGCGGTGGATTCCCCGGTGATGGCCAGTGCGGCACCCAGACCCAGTATGGCTGATTGCAGGCCCATACGGATTGTTTTGGACAGTACCGAGAAGCTGGCCACACGGTCCGAGGCGCGCGTCTTGTACTGGTGCGCATCGGCTTGCAAGGCAGTCCAACGGCGCATCAGGTCTGACTTCATTCCCAGCGCATGCACAAGTTCGGCGTTCTTGTCGCTGATGTTGAACAGCGCGTCAGAACGTCCACGCGCCTGCGAGGCTTGCTCCATCGGGCCGCGGGCGCGCGAGTTGTTGATCAATGCCATGATGGTCAGGGTCAGCGCGCCGACCAGACCCAGCAGGCCCAGCAGTGGGTGCAGAACATACAGCACCATCAAATAGATCGGGATCCAGGGGGCGTCGAAAAAGGCGATCAGGGTCGTGCCCGAGATGAACTCGCGGAAGCCGTTGACATCCTCGACCAGATGCTCGCCGGCGTCGCTTTCGCCCTGCACTCGGCGGCGCATCGCAGCGCTGAGGACGGGGGCACCCACGGTCAGCTCGAACCGGGCGGCCAGACGGCCCAGGATGCGCATCCGCATCAGGTCAAGGCAGGCGATTACAATGAAAACACCAACCAGAAGAACGGACAGAGCGATCAGTGTGTCGACGTTCTGGCTGGTCAGAACACGGTCATAGACCTGTAGCATGTAAAGCGGCCCGGCCAGCATAAGCAGGTTCAGAAACAGGCTGAAGAAGGCGACCGCAACAAAACCCTTGCGCAGTGACCCCCAGGCAGTTTTGACGGGATTGGCTTGCTTGAACATTTCTTTGACCCTTTCCGGTTTGAAGAACGGGGCGACCCAAGGCCGCCCCGCAGTTGGTCAGTTACGCGACAAAGTCGTCGTCGTTCAGGTCGGTGCTGTTGACACCGGCGAGGCGGACGGACCCTTCACTGCCGAAGGTGATGACCGCGTCGTCGCCATCTTGTGCAACGCTGACACTGCCGTCGAAGTCGGGTCCGAATTCGCCGAACTGGAGCTGGTCCAGACCGACTTCGAAGTCCTGAATGACGTCGTTGCCGAAGTTGCCTTCGAAGACGAAGGTGTCGTTGCCTGCGCCACCGATCAGGATGTCATCGCCACCCTCACCGTTCAGCACATCGTCGCCGGCCTGACCGTTTAGGGTGTTGGACCCCGAGTTGCCCGACAGGATGTCGTCGCCACCATTCGGGCTGCCAGCGTTGTTCGAGCCGTTGATGTTTTCAAACCCAAACACCTGATCCAGGATTGCACCATCGGGTGCATTGACCTGTGCAACGCCGTTGCCTTCTTCATCCAGATCCAGAACAACGCCCGGCCCTGCAGTGAACAGCGCGGTGTCGATCCCTTCGCCACCGATGATCACGTCGGCACCTCCGAAGGAATGGATCGCGTCATTGCCGGCACCACCGTCGAGGATGTTGAACTCGTTGTTGCCAAGGATCAGGTCATCCCCGTCCGAGCCTACAACGTTTTCGAAGTCATCAACTTCGGCGACTATCTGGCCATTCTGGATGATGGCACCGTCCTGCGGACCTTCATCACCGCTGCCAGCAGGGTTCGGCGAAGGACCGCTGAGGTCCAGATCAACGGTTACACCGTCAAAGCTGGAGACGTCGATCGTGTCGCTGTCATCCGAGCCGACAACCCGCTCGATCGAGCGCAGGATGTCCACTTCGATCTGGTTGTCGATGACGTCCTCGCCGATGACACCTGTGCCACCAGTGGCTTCGGTATCCAGCGTTGCACCAGCATCTACCAGCGTGTCCTGCACGACCGGGCCGTTCTGACCAGCAGGTGCATTGTGCAAGTGCACAGCCGAGACAACACCCGGGATCGGAGTCAACAGATCAGCTTCGTTCAGGCCCGTCACGCTCAACTCGCTGGAATAGGTGACTTCACCGGTTTCCAAGTTTTGAGTGACGACGAGGGTCGCCTGACCGGTCGCTTCGCTGTCGGATGTAGGACCAGGCTCCTGCGAGGCGTCCAGACCACCGCTCAGCGTGACAGTACGGATGCCATTCTCGGTCACGTCGCTGTCAACCAGCAGTTGCCCGCGAATTTCACCAGCCGGGAAGTCCGATGTGTGGATGTTGTAGTACAGGTTGCCCTGGACTGCCTGCTCCACGAACTCGGCGCCGTTGGTGATGGACGATCCGAACTGATCCGGTGCTGCAACAACCGCGTCGGTGACGGTGACGTTAAAGCCTGTGTCACGGGTGGCAGTGCCATTGCCGTTTGCATCCAGGCTGACTTCGACCGCGACATCCAGATCCGAGAAATCGGCTGTGTCGATGCCTTCGCCACCGTCGATGAAGTCATTGCCCAGACCGCCGGTGATGACGTTGTCTGCGTCGCCTGCGATCAGAACGTCATCTCCTGCGCCGCCCGAGATATCACCGTTGGTGGTGCCCAGGTCGACAAAGATGTCGTCGCCGTCGCTCAGCAGAACGTTGCCGTTGATCACGCCTTCGTCGTCGTTGACGATGGTCACGAAGCCTGCATCCGATGCGTCGATCGCATTGACCGTGCCGCGGATTTCGCCTTCGTTCAGGATCGCGCCAACCAGGTTCAGGCCGCCATCAACGCGGATACCTGCTGCGGCGTCCGAGTCCTCGGAACCGGCGATCAGGCCTTCGTTGACCACAACACCCGCGAAAGAGGCGTCGTCCTGGCTGGTGAACAGGCGCAGACCGTCACCGACCTGGTTGCCTTCCAGCGCATCGCCACGACCTTGCAGCGTACCTTCGTTGATGACTGCTGCGGACACGATGTCCCCCGACTCGTCGCCGGTTTGCAACGAAACGGCGGAACCGTTATTGCCTTCGCCTGCATCGACCAGACCCGAGTTGGTGAAGCTGTAGTTGTCAGCAGTGCCATCGGCATAGACTGTGCCGTTGCGCTGATCGCCAGTGCCCAGGATTTCGCCTTCGTTGACAACATCCAGACCGATCCCGTCGATATTCACCGCACGGCTGTCCGATGTCACAGTGCCACGGTTGACGAACGAGCCGCCTGTGTGATCACCTGTGCCAAAGTACACACCGTTCTGGCCGCCTTCGAACAGACCGCCTTCTTCGTTGATCAGCTGACCTTGGAAGTTGACGTTGTTCACCGCACGGAACGCACCGACGGTGCCGTTTGCACCTTCGGATGCAACGGTGCCCGAGTTGGTGATGGTTCCCGAGAACGTGCCCGTGTTGCCGACATTGCCAATACGGATGCCGTCTCCGGCGCCATTGGTGCCTGCCGCCGCGTTGCCGCGACCCTGGATGGTGCCTTCGTTGTTCAGCTCAAAGCTGTTCTCGCCTGCAATCTCAGCGCCAAAGCCCGAACTTTCATTGCCTTCGCCCGCATCGACCACACCGGTCGAAAGGTTGTTAAAGGTAAAGTCCTGCGCAGTGCCATCAGCATAGACTGTGCCGTTGCGCTGATTGTCGGTGCCAAGGATGTCACCGGCGTTGTTCACTTCCAGACCGATGCCATCAATGTTGAACGCGCGGCTGTCGGACGAGATGGTTCCGCCTTCCAGGTTGTTGAACACACCACCGGTGTGATCTGCGCCCTCACCGTTGACCGGGTTGCCGAAATAGACACCATTCTGCACGCCCGAGATATCGCCCGAGTTGTTGAACTCACCTTGGAACGAGACGCCGTTTACAAAACGTACGCCAGCGACGGTACCGTTTGCGCCTTCCGAGTCGATGGTGCCGGTGTTGTTGATGACCGCATCGGTGGTGCCGATGTTGCCGACATTGCCGATCCGCACGCCGTCACCGGCTGCGTTTGTGCCCGCTGCGGCGTTGCCGCGACCCTGGATCGTACCGGCGTTGTCCAGCGTGAACGAGGTCACGCCGTCTGGTGCGTCACCGATTTCAACACCAAAGCCCGAGCCTTGGTTGTGCTCGCCCGCGTCGATGGTCCCGGTTACGAGGTTGTTGACCGAGAAATCATCGGCGGTGCCATCGGCATAGACGGTGCCGTTGCGCTGATCGTCGGTGCCCAGAATGTCGCCACCGTTGATCAAGTTAACCCCTGTGCCATCGATGTTTACGGCGCGGCTGTCGGATTGGATGGTGCCGAAGTTCAGAACGTCAAGATCATGTTCACCCTGGCCGATATACAGACCGTTCGCGGCACCTTCGATCACCCCGGTCGAGGTGTTCAGGATTTCGCCTTCGGTGTTGGCGCCGTCGGCGATGCGGATACCACCGGCAGTGCCTTGGGTGCTTTCCGACGTAATCAGGCCGCTGTTGACGATTTCGGTTTCCAGGATGGTGCCCTCGGCGCCGTTGTCGACGCGGATGCCGTCGCCGGCCAGCGATGTGTTCGATGCTGCCTGACCGCGACCCTGAATGGTTGCGCCAAAGCCGTTGAAGATGTCGGTTTCGACACGATCGCCGACCTCGTCACCCACCTGCAGCGATACACCTGCGCCCTGGTTGCCTTCACCTGCGTCAACGGTGCCGCCCGTGAAGTTCGAGATCGAGACGTCCTCGGCGGTCGAGTTGGTGTAGATGGTGCCGTTGCGCTGATCGCCGGTGCCGATGATGTCACCAAAGTTGCGAACGTCGATTCCCTGGCCCTGAATGTCCACAGCCCGGCTGTCCGAGCTGATCACGCCGCCTGCAAAGTTGTCGAGGCTGCCCGAGCTTTCGGCGCCAGCAAATTGCACGCCGTTGAATTCGCCCAAGATCTCGCCAAAGTTGCGGATCGAGGCGCTGCCTGTGACCTGAACACCGGTTGCCAGCGCGTCAGGGCCGTTGTTGGCTTCGATACGGCCGGTGGCGAAGTTGAAGATGTCGACGTCCTGGCCTTGGGCTTGAACAGCGGCAACTGCGTTGTTGGTGATGATTTCACCAAAGTTCAGCAAACGCGAAAAGTCATTTGCCAGTACAAAAGCCGGGGTGTCATCAACCACGGTGCTTTGCGCGAAGTTGTTAATTAGAGTCTGACCATCACGAGAGGTCTCTTGCGCCAGCGTGGACGTCGTCAAGAGACGTGCGCGAAGGCTGCTTAGAAGTTGGGACAGCATTGGATACTCCGTCAAAAATTGTTTCGTTTTGCAGATCGCTCGCTGCGATGGGCGTTCCGCGTATCAAAGGGGTAGCCAGCCGTGCCGGTCAGCTAAAATTCATCCTTCGAATTGGGGGTATAACCAACGCAAATACTCACGTTATTCGTGAAGATTTTCAGCGTCGATTGGATTAAAAACAATGACTTAGCCGAAATCAGATCACTTCGGTAAACTATTCGGTTGCGACAGTTGACACTTATGTGACCAGACGTGATCGTGTTTTCATACACGAGGGGTAGCATTGGGGTAAGAATTGGTCGGCCCGCAGGGGTGCGACTCGGTTTTTATAGTTTGCGAATATGAATTTCAGAGATTTGGAATATGTCTTGGCCATCGCCAAACATGGCCAGTTCAGTCAGGCCGCCGCGGCCTGCAATGTCTCGCAACCCGCATTGTCCAATCAGGTCAAGAAACTTGAGCAAGAGTTGGGAGCGGAACTGTTTCTGCGCCTCAATAACGAAGTGCGTCCGACAGCCTGTGGTCTACAAGTTCTGCGCATTGCCGAACGTGTTCTGAACGATGCGCAAAAGATCCGCGATACGGCGACCCAGTTCCGCGACCCCGAGGCGGTTCCCTACACTATCGGGATGACGCCGACGCTGGCCCCTTATCTGACGCAGTATTTCTCGGACCTGTTCAGCGCCCTGTTCCCGAACATGCGTGTGACGATGATCGAGGACCTGCCGCATAACATGTTGCGCATGGTAGAAGATCACACATTGGATCTTGCACTGGTCGCCAAGGTCAACAACACCGAGACGCTGGAGTTCACGTCGATCTGGTCCGAGCCGTTGTTTCTTGCGGTGCGCGAGGGGCATCCGCTTTGCACCCTGCCATCGATTGCGCCTGAGGAAGTGCCGCGTCACGATTTCATCCGCCTGCCGCATAGTTTCGGCTATGAGCTGGAAAACCGTCTTCCCAAGATCGACCCGGCAAACCGCGCCAGTAAGCGGTTCGACCTAAGCGCGCTGCGGTTCGAGACGATCTGTCGGCATATTTGTCATTCCGACGATTGTACAATCGTGTCGGCCCTGGCGGCCGAGCAATTCAAACGCGACCGCTGGCCTTTGTGCTTTATCCCCTTTGACGCGCCGGGCAACCTGCGCGATCTAGGCGCGGCGACCCGTCCGGGTTGTCCAAGACGGCCGCTTTTGGATCGGATCGGGGCGTTCGTTCTGGAACAGCCTCCGGTCGGTGTGGCCCCAACATTCCAGATGTGATCGCGGAAATCCGAAAACTTGCGCTGTATCAAAGTCGGCGCGACTGATTCCCCTCAAAGCTAGGAACAGAACCGGGCCGTCCCACGCCGGATGGCTGTCTTTGCGTATGCACGCGCTCGCGGACTCGTTAACTTTGTTGACAATGGATTTTGTATTTTGGATACATTGAACAGTGATTTCGCGACGGCAAGCGTTGCCAAAGAGTGTTCTGACAAAAAAGCGCTAAGCGAAAACCAAGCAATATTTACTGGGAGAAACTCATGAAACTTAAGTTTTTGGCCGCAACCGCAGCGATTGCGTTGTCCAGCGCTGCGGCACAGGCAAATACGTTGGTCTATTGCTCGGAAGGCTCGCCCGAAGGTTTTGACCCGGCGCTGTTCACCGCTGGCACCACCTTTGATGCGTCCTCGCACCCGATCTACAACCGCCTGCTGGAATTTGAGACCGGCACCACCAATGTGATCCCAGGCTTGGCCGAAAGCGTCGAGGCAAGCGATGACGGTTTGGAATATACGTTCAAGCTGCGTCAGGGCGTCAAATTCCACTCGAATGACGAATTCACCCCAACCCGCGACTTCAACGCCGATGACGTGATCTTCTCGTTCATGCGCCAGAAGGATGAAGGCCACCCATATAATCAGGTGTCTGGCGGTACGTGGGAATATTTCCAGGGCATGGGTATGCCCGATCTGGTCGAGTCCATAGAAAAGATCGACGACTACACGGTGAAATTCACGCTGTCCAAACCCGAGGCGCCTTTTGTCGCAAACATGGCGATGGACTTTGCCTCGATCCTGTCGGCTGAATATGCCGATGCGATGATGGAAGCGGGCACACCTGAAAAGCTGAACACCGCGCCTATCGGCACCGGCCCGTTCTCATTCGTGGCCTATCAGAAAGACGCCGTGATCCGCTATGCGCAGAACGCTAATTACTGGAAAGCACCGGCGGATGTGAGCAATCTGATCTTTGCGATTACGCCTGATGCGTCGGTCCGTTATCAAAAGCTGAAGGCGGGTGAATGCCACATCATGCCTTATCCGAACCCCGCCGACATTCAGGCGATGCAGGATGACGCTGACATCAACATGATGGAGCAAGAAGGCCTGAACGTGGGTTATCTGGCTTACAACACCACGATGGAGCCGTTCGACAACCCGAAGGTGCGCAAAGCGCTGAACATGGCGATCGACAAGCAGTCGATCATCGACGTTGTGTTCCAAGGTTCGGGGCAAGCGGCCAAGAATCCGATCCCGCCGACCATGTGGGGGTATAACGAGGCCATCACCGACGATGCCTATGATCCCGAAGCGGCCAAGGCGATGCTGGAAGCCGAAGGCGTCAGCGATCTGTCGATGAAAGTCTGGGCGATGCCGGTTCAACGCCCCTATAACCCGAACGCCCGCCGCATGGCCGAGCTGATCCAGGCAGATTTCGCCAAGGTCGGCGTGGATGTCGAGATCGTCTCCTATGAATGGGGCGAGTACCTGTCGCGCTCAAAAGAGCTGAACCGCGACGGAGCTGTGCTGCTGGGTTGGACCGGTGACAACGGCGACCCGGACAACTTCCTGGCCGTGCTGCTGGGCTGTGACGGCCGCGAAGCCTCGAACCGTGCACAATGGTGCCACGAGCCTTTCGAAGATCTGATCCTGAAGGCCAAGCAGACCACCGATCAGGCCGAGCGCACCAAGCTGTATGAAGAGGCGCAGGTCATCTTCAAAGAGCAAGCCCCCTGGGCCACCATCGCACACTCGGTCGTTTACATGCCGATGCGCAACGAAGTGCAGGGCTACAAGGTCCACCCGCTGGGCGGTCACATCTTCTACGGCGTCAGCGTCGAATAAATCATCACTCACGGATCGGAGCCGCCCGTATGACGGCTCCGGTTTTCTTTTTTGGAGGTCGGCCCCTATGCCGGATTTGTCCGAGTACCGTCAACTGGCAACGGACATGTCAGTCGATGCCGTGGCCCTCGTGCCCGGTCCCAATTTCACCCGCGCGTTGGGGAAACCCTTCATGAGCCACGAGCGACCCTTTGTGGTCGTTGTCCCGGCCCAAGGTAGTCCCGCCGCGATTGTCCCCAATCTGGAGCTTGGCACCTGGGCGCTGGTCGGCTTTGACGGTGCCGTGTTCGATTGGATGGACCAGACGGGCTATGACAGCGCTTTTGCTGCTTTGGCTGCGCATATGCCGCTGACATCGCTGGCTGTCGAAGGGCAGGTGATGCGGGTCTTTGTGTCGAAGGCTTTCACCAACGCGCTACCTGATCTGCGCATTGTGGATGCCGAACGCGAAATCTCGGGCTTGCGGATCATAAAGACCGATGACGATATCGCGGCACTGCAAGCTGCCATTGATATCTCGGAACGCGCGCTGGAGCGTGTGATAGCCGATGTGCGCGTCGGACAGACGGAAAAACAGATCGAACAGGCGCTGATTCAGG
Organism: Ruegeria sp. F12; assembly: GCF_056533885.1. Classification (NCBI taxonomy): domain Bacteria; kingdom Pseudomonadati; phylum Pseudomonadota; class Alphaproteobacteria; order Rhodobacterales; family Roseobacteraceae; genus Ruegeria; species Ruegeria sp. F12. The sequence continues at coordinate 365,377 of NZ_JBQFOV010000004.1, forward strand.
CACTGTTCGCCGAGGGTGCGGCCTCGTTGGCGTTCGCACCAATTGTGGCGGCTGGTGACAATTCGGCCCAACCGCATGGCAAGGCGCGAGCGGATTACCAGATCAAACCCGGCGATGCGTTGTTGTTCGATTTTGGCGCGCGCAAACACGGCTTTGCCGCCGATATCACCCGTACGTTCTTTGTGGACGAAGTTTCGGACGAGGGCAGGGATGTCTACGACACCGTCCTGCGGGCCAACCTCGAAGGGTTCAACGCCTGTCGCCCAGGCATGACGGCGCATGGCATCGACGATGTTGTCACCCGAGTACTTGAGGCATCGCCCTATGCTGACCGTATCCGCACCAAGACCGGGCACGGGCTGGGCCGCGACGTACATGAAGCGCCCTATATCATGCGTGGAAACCATCAGGCCATCCTGCCGGGCATGGTCTGGACCAATGAGCCGGGGCTTTATGACCTTGGAAATTTTGGTGTTCGGATCGAAGATGATGTTCTGGTGACGCAGGATGGCTGCCGGTCACTGACCCGCTTTCCCAAAGATCTCACAATCATAGGTCGCTGATGTTTGGCTACTTCCTTTCGCGCCTTGGAATGTTCGTTCCGACATTTCTGGGCGTGACGCTGATTTCCTTCATGTTCATCCGGGTGCTGCCCGGCGATCCCATCATCGTCATGGCCGGAGAACGCGGTATGACTGAAGAACGCTATCAAGAGATGGTGGTCAAGCTGGGCTTCGACAAACCGGTGCTGCAGCAATACTGGGACTATCTGGTCGGCGTTATGCATGGCGACTTGGGCGAAAGCTTTGTCACTAAGAAACCGGTCTGGGATGAGTTCTTTGCCCTGTTCCCCGCCACGCTGGAACTGTCGATCTGCGCAATGATCTTTGCGGTGGCTCTGGGCTTACCTGCGGGTGTGATTGCAGCCGTGAACCGAGGCAGGTTCTTTGACCGCGCGTTGATGTCCTCGGCTTTGGTTGGCTATTCGATGCCGATCTTCTGGTGGGCCCTGCTGCTGATCATCGTGTTCTCGGGCAATCTGGGTTGGACGCCGGTATCGGGGCGGATCGACCTGCTGTATTACTTCCCCAGCGTGACCGGGTTCATGCTGATCGACAGCCTGCTGTCAGGGCAGGAGGGGGCGTTTACGTCAGCCGTGCGTCACTTGATCCTGCCGACCATCGTACTGGGCACCATCCCGCTGGCGGTGATCGCGCGCCAGACTCGCTCGGCCATGTTGGAAGTTTTGGGCGAGGATTACATTCGCACCGCCCGCGCCAAGGGCCTTTCACCCACGCGGATCAACGGGCTGCATGCGCTGCGCAACGCTCTGATCCCGGTGATAACAGTGATCGGCCTGTCGGTCGGCACGCTGCTGGCCGGTGCGATCCTGACCGAGACAATCTTTAGCTGGCCGGGAATCGGCAAGTGGATGGTCGACAGTATTTTCCGCCGCGACTACCCGGTGGTGCAGGGCGGGCTACTGATGATCGCTGTGATCGTGATGCTGGTGAACCTGCTGGTCGATGTCCTTTACGGCATCATCAACCCCAAAATCCGGAGACGGTGATGGCCGAGCTTTCCGCAACCACCCCCAAGACCGAGGACCGCCCAAGCGCCCTGCGCGAATTCTGGTTCTATTTCAGCGAAAACCGCGGCGCGGTGATCGGGTTGTATGTGTTCATGGCCTTCGTAATCTGCGCGGCCTTTGCGCCTTTGCTGGCGCCCTACGACCCGACTGAGCAGTTCCGCGACCACATCCTGCAACCCCCCGCGTGGCAAGAGGGCGGCAGCTGGGCCTTTCCGCTGGGCACCGATCCGTTGGGGCGGGATATGCTGTCGCGGCTGATCATGGGATCACGCTATTCCTTCTTTGTGGGCATCGTTGTTGTCTGTGTGGCCGTGACGGGCGGCGTGATCATCGGGCTTTTGTCCGGCTTTGCGCCGAAATGGGTCGATACGCTGATCATGCGGGTGATGGATATCATCCTGTCCTTCCCCTCGCTGCTGTTGGCGCTGGTGCTGGTGGCTATTCTTGGGCCGTCGCTGACCAATGCGATGATCGCCATCGCCATCGTTTTTCAGCCGCATTACGTGCGCCTGACCCGAGCTTCGGTTCTGTCTGAGCGGCAGAAAGATTATGTGACCTCGGCCCGTGTGGCGGGCGCGGGCAAGGCGCGGCTGATGTTCAAGACTGTGCTGCCTAACTGTCTGGCCCCTATCATAGTGCAGGCGGCATTGTCTTTCTCGACCGCCATTCTGGACGCTGCCGCGCTTGGATTTCTGGGGATGGGCGCGCAGCCTCCCACGCCGGAATGGGGCACCATGCTGGCCGAGGCGCGCGAGTTCATTCTGCGCGCTTGGTGGGTCGTCACCTTCCCCGGCCTTGCCATTCTGGTCACGGTGCTGGCGATCAACCTGATGGGCGACGGCCTGCGCGACGCGCTGGATCCGAAACTGAAGCGGAGCTGACGATATGAGTTTGTTGGATATCCGAAACCTCACTGTCGAATTCGCTACCGCCTCGGGCAAGTTCCGTGCCGTGGACGGGGTGGACCTCTCTGTCGACCGGGGCGAGCTGATGGCCATCGTCGGCGAAAGCGGCTCGGGCAAATCCGTGTCGATGCTGGCTCTGATGGGGCTGTTGCCTTGGACCGCTACAATCACCGCCGACCAGCTGAGTTTCGAAGGCATCGACCTGACCAAAATTTCGGCTCGTGACCGGCGCAAGATCATCGGCAAGGACATCGCCATGATCTTTCAGGAGCCGATGTCGTCGCTGAACCCCTGTTTTACTGTGGGCTTCCAGATCAAAGAAGCGCTGCGTATCCATCTGGGCCTGAACCGCAAGGATCGTCACCAACGCGCGATCGAGCTGTTTGATCAGGTCGGCATTCCCGCGCCGGAAAGCCGGTTGAATACCTTTCCGCACCAAATGTCAGGCGGTATGAACCAGCGGGTCATGATCGCCATGGCGATTGCCTGCAACCCCAAGCTACTGATCGCTGATGAGCCGACGACAGCGCTGGACGTCACCATTCAGGCGCAGATTCTGGACCTTCTGGTGCGGCTGCGCGATGAACAGGGGATGGGTTTGGTGCTGATTACCCACGATATGGGCGTGGTGGCCGAAACCGCCGAACGCGTGCAGGTGCAATACGCCGGTCAGAAGGTCGAGGAACAACCGGTCAAAGATCTGTTCCGCACCCCGCGCCACCCCTATACCTCTGCGTTGCTAAGCGCACTGCCGGAACGGGCGACCTCTAAAATGTTGCCGACGATTCCGGGTGTGGTGCCGGGGCAGTTCGACCGCCCCAAAGGCTGTCTGTTCAGCCCACGCTGTCAGTTCGCCGATGGCACCTGTCAGGCCATCCCGCCCACACCGCATAGCGATTTGTTCGGCAAGGCGCGGTGTCACCATGTCGAAAGAATTGCAGCCGGAGAAATGGCATGACAGCTCCTATCGTTCAGGCAAACGCGCTGGCGCGACACTATGAGGTCAAGGGCGGGTTGTTGTCGAAATCGGCTACGGTCAAAGCCCTGTCCGGCGTCGACTTCGCGCTGCAACCGGGCAAGACACTGGCGATCGTCGGCGAGTCGGGCTGTGGCAAGTCCACTCTGGCGCGCGTCGTTACGATGATCGAAGAGCCGACCTCGGGCACGTTGTCCATTGACGGGGTCGATATCACGCCGTCGAAATGGGCGCAGATGCGCGATACGGTGCAGATCGTGTTTCAGGACCCCTATGGCTCATTGAACCCACGCCAGCGGATTGGGCAAATTCTGCAGGAGCCGCTGATCATCAACCGCCCTGACATGTCTGCCGCCGACCGCGAAGCACGGGCGCGCGAGATGATTGATCTGGTCGGGCTGCGGTCGGAACACTATGACCGCTATCCGCACATGTTCTCGGGCGGTCAACGTCAGCGGATCGCAATTGCACGCGCGCTGATGCTGAACCCCAAAGTACTGGTGCTGGACGAGCCGGTCTCGGCCTTGGACGTGTCGATCCAGTCGCAAATCCTGAACCTTCTGGTCGAATTGCAAGAGCGCCTGAACCTTGCCTATCTGTTCATCTCGCATGACCTGTCGGTGGTTAAACACTTCGCCGATGATGTGATCGTTATGTATCTGGGCCGCGCGGTCGAGCACGCCACGAAAGACCAACTGTTCGCCGCCCCCCGTCATCCCTATTCCAAGGCGCTGTTATCGACCACGCCGCGCGCGGACCCTGAGGCGCGCAAGGAACGGATCAAGCTGGAGGGCGAGTTGCCCTCACCCATGAACATCCCCAAAGGCTGCGCATTTGCGCAAAGATGTTGGCTCGCAACAGATGAATGCCGCGCAGCCCCGCCCGATCTGTCAGGCGAAGCCCATCGCGTGGCCTGTCTGCATCCGCTGGACTGACCCTAGTCTTCGGGGTTTCGCGTTGCCGTGACCATGGCCAGCAACTGGTCTTTGGTGCGTTGGATGTGCCGGGTTAGCAGATCGCACCCAGCTTCCACATCGCGCGCGCGGGCAAGGGCCAGCAACTCGCCATGATCACGCTTGGCGGGTTCGCGCTGTTCCATGACGCTTAGATGCATACGGACATAGCGATCCGATTGCACATTGACCCGTTGCAGAATGTCATTGGTAAGCCCGCGCCCTGCCGCTGCATAAAGCGCCTTATGATATTCATAGTTCAGACCGCCCCAGCGCCCGACATCGTAGGCTTCGTAGGATTTCTCCATCTCATCCAGCAACCTTTCGCATATGGCGAAATCGGCTTCGGTCATAAGTGGGATCGCGCGGCGGAACAGGTCAACTTCGAGCAACACGCGTAGGTCGAATATCTCGGCGATTTCGTCCAGCGAGTGCGTGGTCACGGCAGCGCCGCGATTGTTGGTCAATTGTACCAGCCCTTCGGCATCCAACCGCTTGAGCGCCTCGCGGATCGGCATACGCGAGACATCATAGTCCTCGGCCAGCGCTTCTTGGCGGATGGTCTCACCCTCGGCCATCTCGCCGCTGAGGATTCGCTCGCGCAAGTCATTGGTAATGACATCTGGCAGGCTTTGCCGTGGGATCGCGCGGGTGCTTGGCATTGTGTTCATCTCGGGCAGTGCATTTTGTATCCAAAGTACAAACTGGAGGCGAGATTTCCAAGGCCTTAGCGAATGAGTATTTTGCGCACCCAAGCTGACCTGACATTCGGTTGATGCAGCCATTAAAATAAAACCCCAGACTGCTGATGCGATCTGGGGTCCATTGGTAAGTGATTTGGTGCCAGGGTTAGCCCTGAACAACATCCTGCCGTTGCACGCCCAGTCCTTCGATCCCCAACTCCATCTTGTCGCCGGGCTTCAGATAGGTTTGCGGGTTCTGTCCCATCCCAA